>NZ_JBKFTN010000038.1:0-32017 GCF_050432945.1 Pseudomonas sp. 18173 | reverse complement strand
CCACGCGCCATCGATGAAGGCTTGCTGGCGGAAAAGGCTTGAATCATTGAATTGCATGGAGCAGCTCCTGTACTCACTCATAAAAGTACGGCGGGCATTTGGTTGCCCGCCATGCATCAAATGGCCGCGCTACGCTGGCGCAACTCCGTGTTCAGGATGCGGTCGTTTTCGCTGTAATCGACAGGACAGTCGATCACGTGCACACCTGGTGTTTTGACGCAATGCTCTAGCAGCGGCAGGAAACCTTCGGCGCTCTCCACGCGGTGGCCATTGGCGCCATATGCCTCTGCGTACTTAACGAAGTCCGGGTTACCGTAGTCCAGACCGAAATCGGTGAAGCCCATGTTGGCCTGCTTCCAGCGGATCATGCCGTAGCCATCGTCACGCAGGATTACCACGGTCAAGTTCATATTCAGGCGAACCGCTGTCTCCAGTTCCTGGCTGTTCATCATGAAGCCGCCGTCGCCACACACTGAGATCACCGGGCGATCCGGGTATACCAGGTGCGCGGCCATAGCTGAAGGCAGCCCCGCGCCCATGGTTGCCAGCGCGTTGTCCAGCAGCACGGTGTTGGGTTTGTGAGCCTTGTAATTGCGGGCAAACCAGATCTTGTAGATGCCGTTATCCAGAGCAACGATGCCATCGGACGGCAATACGCGACGAATGTCGGCAACCAGACGTTGCGGGTAGACAGGGAATCGGTCGTCGTCCGCACCTTCGATGATTTGGGCTTCGTTCGCCTCACGGATCGCCATCAAACGTGTGAAGTCCCAATGACTGGTGTCATTCAGTGCTTCGCCGATCTGCCAGACGGCGTTGGCGATGTCACCAATTACTTCAATCTGCGGGAAATACACAGCATCGACTTCAGCTGCACGGAAGTTGATGTGTATGACTTCGGTGCCGCCACGAACCATGAAGAAAGGTGGCTTCTCGATCACATCGTGACCGATATTGACAATCAGGTCGGCAGCCTCCACGGCGCGGTGAACAAAGTCTCCCGACGACAGCGCGGCATTCCCGAGGAAACGCGGATGGCGTTCATCAACCACGCCCTTGCCCATCTGGGTAGTGATAAATGGGATGCCGGTATCGTCAATCAGCTGCTTCAAAACCTTGGCGGTCATCTTGCGGTTGGCACCTGCACCAATCACCAGGATTGGGCTGCGAGCGTTCTGAAGTTTCTCTACAGCGGCCTCGACGGCCTTATGCTCGGCCAATGGACGGCGGTGCAGACTCGGCGGGATCGGCGTGCTATCGGTTTGCTCGGCGGCGATATCTTCCGGCAGTTCCAGGTGGACGGCCCCAGGTTTCTCTTCTTCTGCGAGACGGAACGCTTCACGCATCCGCGCCGGGATGTTGTCTGCCGAGGCGAACTGGTGTGTGTACTTGGTGATAGGAGCCATCATGCCGCAGACGTCAATGATCTGAAAACGGCCTTGCTTGGACTTCTTGATCGGCTTCTGGCCCGTAATCATCATCATCGGCATACCGCCCAGATAGGCGTATGCGCTAGCAGTTACCAAGTTGGTCGCGCCTGGGCCGAGCGTTGAAAGACTAACGCCGGTCTTACCCGTGAGGCGGCCGTAGGTGGCGGCCATGAAGCCAGCAGATTGCTCATGACGAGTCAGCACAAGCTTGATGTTCGACTTGCGTAGAGATTCAAGCAGGTCGAGATTTTCCTCGCCGGGAATGCCGAACACATATTCGACGCCTTCATTTTCCAAGCATTGCACAACTACATCGGCGGCTTTGGCCATTTTCTTGTCTCACCTACGCTTAGCGGAAATCCGATAGTTTTTTAAATTTGTAATGCGCTCAATTCCATGAAGCCGTGTGAATCAGTGCACCAGCTCATGATTCAAGACAGCGCGCGGAACATACAGTGCCTTCACAACGACAAAAATGCAACGACGTTCTATTTTTGTGGATGACCGGTTTGAGGCCGCGAACAATCCCAACCATTTCCAGGATTTGCTGCACCTCGATCGAAGCCAACCACCTAGTTCTGATGCACTTTAGAATGGTAGTCGGGAGTTCGAGCACGCTGATGGCTCAATCGATACTGAAATGCACCGCTGAGCAGAAAAAGAGATGATGGCAGTCGGCACGCAACCTCAAAGCGACGGTCGCATGCCTTGCCCTTGAAGGGATAAGTCTTTACGGAGTGTGAGTTAGAACAGCGGCAATGTGTAATTGACGATCAGGCGGTTCTGATCGCCGTTGCGCGTCGCCTCGCTGCGCGACATTCCATTGCGCCAGGTAAAGCCCAGATTCTTAAAGGTGCCGCTTTGGATTACGTAATCCAGAGAGATGTCCCGCTCCCATTCCGACTGCTCCATGCCACTCTTTGTCTGGATGTGATCCCCCTTCAGATACATCACAGTAGCTTTGAGCCCAGGCACACCAAGAGGGGCGAAGTCATAGGCGTATTGCGCAAACCCAGTTCGCTCCCCAGCACGCGTGAAGTTGAGCAGCATCTTGTCCGTCAATAGATAAAGACTGCTACCACCGGCCCCCTTATCGATTGAGCCCTGATTGATCTGCACAAAGTTGCTGTCATCGGATACGTCTTGATAACCCAGGGTCAGCGCATGTCCGCCGAAGCGATAGGTGAAGGCAGCGCTCCAGAGATTATTGTCGATCTCGCCGTCGCCATCCGAGGTATATCCACTGGCCACAAACCCCTGACTACGACCGGAGGTGGTGCTGTTGGCGCCGTCGGAACGGGTTCTGAAATACCTGAGGTCGGTAGTTAAAGAGCCTTCATCGCCAAGATTCCAGTTGTGGTTAAGTCCTAGGAAATGTTGCGTGTAGTAGTCCTCCAGCTGTCCTCCATAGTACTGAAGCAACAAGGAGCGACTAACGCGGTAGTCGACACCACCATAGTAAAAACGGTTACTTTCCTGTGTTCCGCCGTTTACAGCCAGGCCTGTGCGATCGGTCGAGGCTCGCCCCTTCGCACGGTTCAGCGCACCACCCATGAACGTGAAATTATCCAGTTCCCTGGATTGCAACTGCACGCCCTGGAACGTCTGCGGCAGCAATCGACCATCAGACGCTACCAGCACCGGTATCTTTGGCATTAATTGACCATATCGCAGCTCGGTCTGGCTCAACCTTGCCTTTGCAGTCGCGCCGAAACTGCTCCACTCACTCGCCGCGCTGTCGCCATCGGAAGGGATCATCGTGCTACCGAGGTGCCGGCCTTTTCCGCTGTCCAAAGTGACGCCAAGCATGCCCATGGCATCGACACCGACTCCGATAAGCCCGGGTGTGTAGCCGGAGCGGTAATCGAGGATGAAACCCTGAGCCCACTCCTCCGTTTTTGAAGGATTGGCAGCACCATCACGGTTGTCGCTGTTGAAGTACAAATTGCGCATCGACAGATCGGCATGGCTGTCCTTCAAAAAATCAGCCTGAGCAACGGTGCCTGCGAGCCCACAACCAACCGCTGTGGCAATGCGATACATGGAGGTAATTTTCAAACAAACGCTCCCCGCGAGCGCCCGTTGGCGGACGCCCGTTTTTCTTTGTTGTGGAAAATATTTGCGATTCAGCACTGCAAGCAGAGCCGCAATTGAGCTCAATCCTGCGCCAGGTCTGCTGAAGCAATTGAAACCCGGGCCATGCGTTCAGCAAACCGACCTTGGGGGAGCACAAGCAGCAAAGCGCCTCCGGCAATGATCGCGAAATCGCAGAGCACCGCAGGGAGGCTGGGTGTGCGCCATTGAAAGTTGAACATGCAAAGAACTCCGCTTTTATTATTTTTGAAACGCCATTCCTTTTTATAGATATTCAGAAAACATCACACCCCGTCAAGCCCCCAATTTAGCCCCATAGAGTCTTTACCGCGCGAGAAAAAAATACAGTCGCCTTTCGTCGCACGATGATTTATTTTGAAATGACGTTGCATTACAACAACAAAAATAATTCTCGGGCCAAAACCCCCGACTCCCAGCCAGGAGCAAACATGAGCTTTTTTGCCGCCCCACCGGCCCTCGAAACAACCGTCTTTACCCGCCTGCCGGATCATTTCCGAAACGCCCGACCCACGGCTTGGGCGAATGCCAACCGCCAGGGACGCGCGATCGACTCGTTTTTGGAAGGCCCATCGTTTGATCGCGAAGGCCGTCTGTACGTAACGGACATCCCGAATGGACGGATTTTTAGAATCTCGCCTCAAGGTGAATGGGAACTGGTTTGTACCTATGACGGCTGGCCGAACGGCCTGAAAATTCACCAAGACGGGCGAATTTTCATCACGGACTACAAGCGGGGAATCATGGTGCTCGATCCGGAAAGTGGCGATATTCAGCCGTTTCTGGAATCAGCGGGCTCCGAGGGATTCAAGGGCGTGAACGACCTCGTCTTTGCGCCCAATGGCGATCTGTACTTCACCGACCAGGGCCAGACCGGTCTACAAGACGCGAGTGGTCGGGTTTACAAGCTCGATACCCACGGCAACCTGACTTGCCTGCTCAACACTATTCCCAGCCCCAACGGGATCGTCTTCGACCCTAAGCTGAATCACCTCCTTATCGCCGTCACTCGTGCTCAGCAGATCTGGCGAATCCCGTTAGGCAACGGTTCGATCGTAAGCAAAGTCGGGGTGTTCGCTCAGTTACACGGCGGCCTCGGTGGCCCAGATGGTCTTGCCATCGATGCAGATAGCAATCTCTACATTGCCCATACCGGTTTCGGCTCAATCTGGAAGCTATCAAAAGTCGCAGAGCCTCTGCAGCGCATCGTCTCCTGTGCCGGCATCAGCAATACCAACCTGGCGTTCGGTGGCGAGGATGGTCGAACACTGTTCATCACCGAATCTGAGACAGGAAGCATTCTTCAAGTACGCACCTCGACACCGGGATTAACGATGTACTCCCACAGCTGAAACCAATTGCAGCTCACACAACAACTACAAAAGAAGTGACGACATGACTAATGACAATTCGACTGGCTTAGCGCCACTCAGCGAAGCCGAGGGCGAACGCTTGATGCGCCGCATACTGTGGCGAATCATTCCTTTCATCTTTCTTTGCTATGTAATCAGCTATCTCGATCGAACAAACATCGGTTTTGCCGCTATCAGCATGAACCAGGACTTGGAGCTGACTGCGACGATGTTTGGATGGGCCGCCGGCTTGTTCTTTTTTGGGTATTTCATGTTCGAAATTCCCAGCAATCTCCTGATGCAACGCTTTGGCGCTCGCGTCTGGATAGCCCGCATCATGATCACTTGGGGACTCATCTCCATGGCCACAGCTTTCGCGACTGGCCCGATCAGTTTTAGCATCGCGCGGTTCCTGCTCGGGCTCGCTGAAGCCGGATTTACCCCCGGCGTGTACTTGTACTTCACCTATTGGTTCCCAGGTAAATGGCGAGCCAAAGCGACTGCCGCTTTCCTGCTCGGAATACCGGTCGCCAATATTGTAGGTTCGCCTCTATCGGGCTGGTTACTCGAATTGCATGGGGTGATGGGCCTGAAAAATTGGCAGCTGCTTCTAGTTACCGAAGCTATGCCCGCAGTGCTCCTTGGCATCGCTTGCCTCTTCTTACTCGTCGACTCCCCGGCAAAGGCCAAGTGGCTGTCCGCTCGGGAAAAAGCATGGCTGAACAATCGTTTGTCTCAAGAACAAAAGGACATCAGTGCTTCCCACGGCAATACCCTGCGTGCTGCATTAACAAATCCAAAGGTCTTCACGCTTGCAGCAGTTAATTTCTGCTGCATCGTAGGCTCCGTTGGTATCGGTATCTGGCTCCCGCAAATCATCAAAAGCCTCGGTATCGCCAGCGGCATGGTAGGACTGGTCGTAGCCCTCCCCTATCTGCTAGGTGCGATTGCCATGACTCTATGGGCTCGCTTGGCCAATCAAAGCCGACTACGCTTACCTTATGTTGTGGGCGCTTTGTCGATGGCTGCTGCGGGGCTTGTCGCTGCGGCATTCATTGAGCATCCTGTTTTGAAGATTGCCTGCCTCTGTTTAACTGTCGCAAGCATCCTTTCCTTCCAGGCGACGTTCTGGGCAATCCCATCAACCTTCCTCACTGGTCGCGCCGCCGCTGGTGGCCTTGCAATGATTGTCTCCATCGGCAATCTCGGCGGATTTACTGGCCCCTTCATGATTGGCCTTATCAAAGATGCCACCCATAGCTACTCGATGCCTTTCTTCGCAGTGGCGGCAATACTTTTGGTTGGGACATGCTTGATGGTGTGGCTGGGAGATCCGGCTCGACTAAAGCCAGAAAATCACCCAGTAGCCACTAGCACTGCCTAATTGGGTCAATACCAGTAGCCCGCCATTTACTGGATGGGTAATAAAAAGAGCCCGCGCCTAGGGCCACCACTCGCTTTGTGTGAGGAGATACCGCGATGACGACGCTCAACTCCGGGGCCCAGCCCCAGAACCGCACGCCACAATCCATAGGCTTTCTGCTGCTGGATAATTTCACATTGATTTCCCTGGCCTCGGCGGTCGAACCGCTGCGCATGGCCAACCAGCTATCGGGTCGTGAGCTGTATCGCTGGTCTACCCTGACCGTAGATGGCGGTCAGGTGTGGGCCAGTGACGGCCTGCAAATCACCCCCGACGCCGCCATGCACAAGGCCCCGACACTGGACACTGTGATCGTTTGCGGTGGCATCGCTATTCAACGCACCGTTACCCGTGAGCACATTACTTGGCTGCAGAGCCAGGCGCGTCAGTCCAAGCGCCTCGGCGCGGTGTGCACCGGCAGTTGGGCATTGGCCAGCGCCGGCTTGCTTGATGGATTCGATTGCAGCGTGCACTGGGAATGTCTGGCCGCCATGCAGGAAGCCTTCCCGCGAGTGAACATGAGCACCCGGCTGTTCACCCTCGATCGCAACCGCTTCACCAGCTCCGGCGGCACCGCGCCGCTGGATATGATGCTGCACCTGATCAGTCGCGATCACGGTCGTGAACTGTCGGCGGCCATTTCGGAAATGTTCGTCTCCGAGCGCATCCGCAACGAACAGGATCACCAGCGTGTGCCGCTCAAGCACATGCTCGGCACCAACCAGCCAAAATTGCAGGAAATCGTTGCGCTGATGGAAGCCAACCTGGAAGAGCCGATCGATCTGGATGAGCTGGCCGTCTACGTTTCGGTGTCGCGCCGTCAACTCGAGCGCCTGTTCCAGAAGTACCTGCACTGCTCGCCATCGCGGTACTACTTGAAACTGCGCCTTGTTCGCGCACGGCAACTGCTTAAACAAACGCCGATGTCGATCATCGAAGTGGCGTCTATCTGTGGATTCGTATCTACACCACATTTTTCCAAGTGCTACCGCGAATACTACGGTACTCCGCCACGCGACGAGCGCGTTAGCTCCAACACCGCGAAACACGTCGCGATGATTCCGTTGCCGCAAACCCTGGTGCTGTCACCGTTATCCAGGGCGTTGTCGACGCTCAACGACGCCCGCGACGAATCAACCTTTGCCAGCGTCCGTCTTTAGGTTTTGCATCATGCTGACTGCGAAATTGCACTGCATGTGACAACCCATCTGCGTTCAATCTGACCACATTGAATTTGGGCATCTCGCTTTTTCACCACGACAGCGGAGAACTGCCAGAAACTGCCACTGAACGAGGTTCGAAAATACCCACTGACCGTGCATTACCACGCTCGCCACGATCCCGTCGTGGCATCGAACCATAAGTGCAGAACCTGCCCGCCGGGAAACGAGTCTCCTTTTCCATCACCACCGGCAGCCTGGGTCGGAAGCGGCCCTTGGCGGCAGGCAGCTATCGGCCAGAAGCAGACCTTGGATTTCTTATCCTCCAGCGCTGCGTCCCATTGGCTGAGTGATCACTTCCTCGATAAAGAACCGTTAAGAGTTCTCCGAACGTTGATGCCGGGAAGGCAGAACCATGCCCCGCTCAAACAGGACAGTACTGGCAAATTCCGTGAACGCGCGAACAGCCCGCGGAATGTGCCGCCTGCTCGGAAATACAAAGTAGACACCTGCCTCATGGCTATAGCCGGGCAAAACTTCCTTCAATACTCCTTGTTCCAGATGTGCGAGTGTGGTCAGGGAAGGTACCAGCGCAATACCCAGGCTTGCCAGCGCAGCGCCTAGCTGTGCCTGATGTGTGTTCACCTGAAAGCGGCTGCTGACGGGCACTTCGATCATGCCGTCTGGACCGCGCAATTGCCATGTGACCGGAGTGCCGCCAATCGCGGGCCGCGTGATGCATTCATGCTGGGTCAGATCTTGCAGACTGATCGGTGTTCCATGGGTGGACAGGTAGTCAGGGCTGGCAACCATACGCCACTCAATCCAACCGATTTCCTTTGCCACCAGCATTGGCTCCACCATTTTGCCGGACCTGACGGCGACATCGATGCCGTCAGCCAGTAAGTCGGCGCGAGCATCGCTAAGCACAAACTCCACTCGCACGGCGGGATGTCTGGCCATGAAGTCGGCAATCAACTCCATGGGAAACCAGTTCAAGAAGTCCACGCCGGCTGCCACTCGAACCCGGCCGCTCGGCTGTTTGCTGCTGTCTGCCAGATCCTGGGCAGACTGGTTCAGTGCGTCGATCTGCTCTGCACACTGTGCAAAAAAGGCCTGGCCGGCATCTGTCAATGCCAAACGGCGCGTTGAGCGCTGCAGCAAGCGTACGCCGACGCTGCGTTCCAGTGCTTGCAGACGACGGCTTCCAGTGCTGGGCGGAATACCCAACCGTCGCCCAGCCTCTGCAAAGCTGCCTGCACGTACCACGTGAACGAACAGGGCAATGTCATTCAAGTCCAAGATCAATTATCCCAAAAATGCACGAGCACATGTCATTGCTTCATCTTTTTCCATAATAACTCCCGACCTAACATTGCGGGCACCTTTTACACAGGAAGCCTGTAATGACCCTCTCTTTGCATCACCCGGCACTGCTTGGCGAGCTGTATTTAAAGAATCGCATCATCATGGCGCCGATGACACGCAGCCGGGCAACTGAAGCCAACACACCCAACGCTTTGATGGCCGAGTATTACTCTCAGCGCGCATCCGCGGGGCTGATCATCGTTGAAGGCACCTCACCGTCACCGAACGGCCTGGGCTACGCGCGCATGCCAGCCTTATTCAATGGCTCCCACGTACAAGCCTGGAAGCAGGTCACCGCCGCCGTGCATGCCAAGGGTGGCAAGGTCGTACTTCAGCTGATGCACGCCGGTCGGGTAGCGCATGTCGCCAATTTGCCCATTGGCGCAGAAGTGCTTGGCCCTGGTGCGGAGCGCGCACCCGGTGACATTCATACTGACGCACATGGCTTGCAGGCTACCTCCGCTCCCCGCGCAATGGATACCACCGACATTCAGTTAGCCATCACCGAATTTGTACGCGCCGCGAGCCTCGCCATTGAAGCCGGTTTTGACGGTGTGGAGCTGCATGCAGGTGGCGGTTATCTGCTTGATTCCTTTTTCAACGCAACCATCAATCAACGTATTGATGCATACGGCGGAAGTTCGTCCGCGCGTAACCGTTTCATTCTGGAAGTAGTTCAGGCGGTGGTGGACGCAATTGGCGCGGCGCGTGTAGGCATCCGCTTCATGCCCCACAGCGGAGCGAATGGTGCATTCAACTATGCAGAAATGGACGCGCAATATGTAGAGCTTGCTCGGCAACTCTCCAGATTCGGCCTCATGTACCTGCACCTGGTGAACTTCGAGTCGATGGGGCTGCCGCCGCTGCCCATCAGCCTGCGTGACGCCATGCGCGATGCTTTCAACGGTCCGCTCGTATTGGCAGGTGGTTTTGACCAGGCCAATGCAGCTGGCGCACTGGAAAGAGGCGAGGCCGAATTTCTTGCCTTCGGCCGGCCATTCCTGGCCAATCCTGATCTGGTCAATCGTTTGCAGGCCGGCGCTCATTTGAATTGCGCCGACTTCGCGACGTTTTATTCACGCGGATCGCAAGGTTATACCGACTACCCGACTCTGGCAGAACAAAACGCAGTAGAGGTTGAAGCATGAAGACGTCCCAAACCTATCGGCTGACAGCGCCAAACCTGGAATCGCTGCAACTGTTTACCGAGACTGTGCCTGCCATCGGCTCATACGAAGTATTGGTCCGGATGCGCGCCGCATCACTTAACTACAAGGACAATTTCTACCTGGCTGGCGCACAGGGTATTCAGTTGCCTCGCCCAACCGTGCCGCTATCGGACGGCGCTGGCGAAGTCGTAGCGGTGGGTGAGCGTGTAAGTCGCTTCGCCGTGGGCGATGGCGTGGCAGGTAACTTTGTGCAGGACTGGCTGTATGGCCCCCTCGGCGATCACGCAGCAAATTCGAGCACGACGCTTGGTCACGGAGTTGACGGCACACTGACGCAATACCGTGTTTTCAATCAGGAAGGATTGGTGGCATTACCCCGGAATTTGTCTTTCGAAGAGGGCGCCACCTTACCTTGCGCTGCGGTGACAGCCTGGAATGCCGTGCGAGAGGTACGTCCTTCGCAAACAGTGCTTATTCTGGGCACTGGCGGCGTAGCCCTGTTCGCACTGCAATTTGCCAGAGCGCTTGGCGCCCGAACGATTGTCACCTCTTCCAGCGACGCCAAGCTGGCACGCGCAGCTGCAGCCGGGGCGGATCACTTGATCAACTATCAGGCCGATCCGGACTGGCACAAGAAAGCACGCGAGCTGACCGGTGGGAAAGGTGTTGATCACGTAATCGAGACCGTTGGTCCTGATACGCTGGAACGCTCCATACAAGCAACCCGGCGTGACGGTACGGTGCATTTGGTTGGCCTGATCAATCCGGTTGGGAAGATTGACCCAATGCTTATTCTTGGCGGTATGGTCACTGTACGCGGCGTGCGTGTCGGTTCGCGGCAATTGTTCGAGGAGATGAATACCTTCATCGAACGCAAAGGAATCCATCCGATAATTGGACACCGCTTTCACTTTGGTAATGCCAGGGACGCCTTTGCCCAGCAACTCAAAGGGCCAGATTTTGGAAAGATCGTAATCACCTTCTGACGTGGAGATGGTCGGCCGGAAGCCGTTGCTCACCAGTGGCTGCTTCTGGCCATAAGCGCGCAAGCCTGGCGCGGCTTGCTCTCCGACTTCGTGAGACGAGTGTAGAGCCCGGGACGCGTTGCAGAAGCAGACCGGATGGATAGCTGTTGGCTTAGCGCAACTCGAAATCGGACAGATCAATCCAGACCAAAGTGCGACGGCGATCCGCTTGCAAGTCAGCGCCACATGGGTGTACCCGCCTGCGACCCGGAAAGCGGATGCCCTGCACTTCAATGAAGTCATAAACATATTGAGCCGCCGCCAGGCCACCGGACACGTCCACCTGATAGTCGTGGCGTCGCAGCAGGAAATCAGGCCCGAAGTAGAAATCCTGAACAACACTGTGGGTGGCGATCGCCGAGGGAAACTTTGCGCGCAGAACCCGCCACGTTTCACCGTGCTCGTGCCAAGGTTCGACCTCTTGTACGGCAACCCCCGGCATGACCAGCAAGAATGGCGTCGACAGATAGGTCCACAGCGCATAGCCGCTGAAATAGGCCCGGTGCAGTGGATCCCAGGGTGTGTCCGCGCCGTGCCCGTCAAACGCTGACCTGGGATTGTCGCGCTGCGCAATGGTCTCGCCCTGGCTGTTGCTGATCACGACCCGGTCCGGAACGAAAGTCATGACGAACCCCGGGGCGCCATAGGGCGTGAGGGTCACCCGTTCTTCGTGTGTCTTGGTAGTAATACTGCGCGGGTTAGCATCCGTGACAATCCCCTTCGTCGCCCAGAATTCACCTCCGGTAACGATTCTGGCACTTACCGTCCCGAAGGCATTCCAGCGCTCAAGGCCGCCATGGGCAGCAATCACTTGCTTCAGAAGATCATTCATAACACTCCTCCGTTAGTCGACATGACATAGGCCGGCAAACCTCCGGCAAAAACGGCGACCCAACACCCAGCGGCTTTTGTCGCAAGCGAGAGCGTGGGCCGCTTCAGTAGTCGGACTGGCGTTCGCCGTAACCGCTGGCCAGTTCGACGCAGGCTGGACTGCTCACCCAGCCGGCAGCTCATCAAGACGTAATAATGGTTTGCTCGAGATAAACGGTTTCGTGCACCGCCCTCGAATACGGGCACAGCTGATGCGCCGATTGCACTATGGTTTCGGCGACATTCTGTGCCAGGCCAGGCATGCGGACAGTGAACCGGGCATTGAAGAACCAGCCCGGCCCCGTCTGGCCCAGGTCGATCTGGATATCCACAGAATAGTCCGGTGGCAGCACGACATTTTTTTGCGCGGCCACGAGCCCCAGCGCAGTGATGTAGCAGGCCGACCAGGCACCTGCAAACAATTGCTCGGCGGTCGGGTGCGGTTCGGCCGCGATTATTTCATGGCTGTCACCACCAGGCGCAGACAGTCTGATGTCGACGACGCCGTAATCGCCACGCTGGGCACTTGGGTCTCGGTTGACAGTGGTGTGGGTCGTACCCGAGTAAATGACTTTTTCGAGCTTGGTCATCACAGTTTCCTCAGTTTTGAGTTCAGATCAGAACAACCTTCTGATTGGTGCGTTGATCATCTCGCCGGCAGCAATCGCAACGTGGCTTTTCACCTGCTGGCCAAGAACGCATTTGTAGTTAAAGAGTTCCATGTATCGTGCGTGTATCGCGTGAAGGCCGATTTTGTCGGAGCACGTATCTCTGCTGCGCACTGATACAGTGCAATACAAAGATCGATTGGGTCTGCCCCGAACGGGGCAAGACGCGGGTGTAGCGCAGGGGGTAATCCTGCAGTGACGATCAGCGAGTTGGCTGATGTTGGTCGTTCTCTGCCGGTCATGGCCACAAAGCCTGCTGGCTAAATCCGATGCAATCGGTGGTCAGGTGGCGTGCCATTTCGCACCTGAAGATCAAACCAATACTGCCCACGCAAAAAACCCTTCCTGCGCGTCAACGCAGGAAGGGTTTTTTGTTTGCGGCCGATCAGTCTTTGGCCTGGCTCAACTTGGTGTACAGCTCGGTCGGTACTTTCTTGCCGTTGGAGATGAACTGGTTGGTGCGGTACTTGTACGTCTCCGCCTCGGACAGGAAGCCGTCGCCGTTGGTGTCTATCGCCTTGAATTCCTCGGTGCCATTGGGCGCTACCGCCAGCAGTTCCTTGAGCGACACGCGGCCGTCATGGTCGGTGTCGGTGCGTGCAAAGGACGCATCGCCGCACTTGCCTTCACCGCACTTGCCCTCGGCCTGGGTCTTTTTCGCGCTGGCTTCGTTGGCGCCGCACTTGCCTTCGCCACATTTGCCTTCGCTGGTCTTTTCCGCAGAGGCCAGTTGATAGCCTTGAGGCAAGGCTTCAGCGGAGAACGCGGTGGAAGCGAAGTTGATACCGCCGACCAGTGCAACAGCGAGCAGGCCAATACGGGTTTTGTTCGACTGGATACGAGACATGTTGATACTCCGGATCAATGGCGTGGCTGGACCACTATTGGTCGTACCACAAGGGTTAATGGACCTGGTTGCGAGGTGCGTTGGGCATCTCGCTCTGGCAGGTCTATTTGGCCCCCGTGGTGTATCCCGGCTGTATCCGTGAAGAGTGGGTTTTGTATGGCTGTATGCGGATGTCGTGCCCTGATACACAGCGATACACGAAAGCCGGTATTCAGTTGATCAGAGATGTATTTGCTCGCGTGGGGATCGCTCGACACCACCCACGAGCGCTTGTTTAAAAAGGTTGTAGGGTATTTCCTGAGAGCTACAACACCTTGCGTCGTTGCCTACGGTTACGCCAGAATCCGCCGGCTTGTGCGCCCTGCCCCTGGTCTCTATCGTTTCCGCGCCACTGCCCATCAGTGGTCGGGTTTAGCAGCCCGCGATAACTTGGCTGTGCGTGCATCCGTCATGCAGGTAGTTCATTGCCTGTACTTGATGGTGGCTGTACGTGGGGCGCCCTCGGGCGCGCCGGATTGCTGAGTTTCCCGGTCTGCTAACCCGCGTGCAGCTGCCACCCCTCTTCGTTTAGCAGCAAGAGGATTGGCACCCATAAGGAAACTCAGCATATGTTCAAGGTCACCCCCAACCCGCCGGATACCGATCCGACATCCCCATCGACTGCCGACATCAAAGCCGCACCGCGCACGCCTGGCTCCCTGTTTACCGTCGATCCCAAGATCGATACCGAAACCCTGATGGTGTATCTGGTCGAGACGTTGGCCTCAGTCGATGTGATGGTGCATCAGTTGGTCGATCATCTGGACGGCGGATCGCGCAATGCGCTGTTGGGGATTTCCAATAGCGTGATGCTGGCGGAGATCACGGCGAATCGGCTGCTGGACCAAATCGATCCACCCGAATAATCACGGTCAATTGCAGGAGCCGGCTTGCCAGCGATGGTACCGGCACATTCACCATCGCATCGCCGGCAAGCCGGCTCCTACAGGTGCTAGTTCGGATCAAGCAACCCGCCACTCCAGTTGCGCGACACCCGGCTGCCGGTGAATTTCGCCACGCCCATGCCCTGTGAAATCAATCGGTCGCGATAGCGCGTCACGAGGCGCCCCGCCTGCTCGGCGTGCAGCACCACTTCGGAGGATAGGTCGCCCGGGGTCCTGAGGATCCGCGCAAAGCGCTGCCCTTCTTCGACGAAATCCCCCAGCTCTTTTTCGAAGATCAGCACGCCGGGTTGCGGGGCGATGATGGTTTCCATGTGGCCCATTTCCACTGCCTCGACAGGCCAGTCGGCAGGCGCCACTGACTCATCGATGACGCCATAACTGCACAGCCAGTTGTACAGCCCTTCGGCATCCGATTGCGCGAAACGGTCGCTGACATCGCCCTGCCCGCGCAGCTCCAGGGTTGCCGCCATGCGCTGCCCGGTGACGCCTTCGCGCAGCCACGGGGCGATGATGGTTTCCTCGAAGGAGCCATCGCCGCCGTCATCCCAGATGATCGCCACGTCCATCTTCATTGCCGCCGCCAATTGACGGCCACGGGGCCAGAAGCTGCGGTGTACGTAGAGGTATGGCAAGGCCTCGTCGTCGGTGTGCAGGTCGAGCATCACATCGGCCGGGGCGGCCAGTTGCACCAGTTTTTTCTGCCACTCCTGGACGCAGGTCGACGGTCGCTCCATGGCCGCTGACTGGTCGAATGCGCGATTGAAGTTATGCCCGGTGGCGTCATGGTAGCGCCCGAGAATCCGCCCCTGGCGAAACTGCCCGATGCCCAGCGGATTGGCCTGCGGCACCACGGTGACGTTGCCTTTTATCCGGCCTTGGGTCTCGGCGACCTGAAGCCGTTGCATCAGCAGGTGCAGGACCAGCATCCCGGCGATTTCATCGGCGTGCACACCGGCTTGCAGGTGCACGTTCGGCCCGCTGCCATCGCCTGCATAACGCCAGGCGCCGACCTGCACGGTGTCGCCATTGTTGTTGCGAACGCTGAATGAAAGATCCTGCGGCATTGGCTTTCCCTCCCGTCATGAACGTTGAAAACGTTGTATCGCTACTGCCGATGCTGGTGATTGAACAGACGTTCAACTAAGCTCGGCAACGTGGAACCTCATCCAAGGACAGCCTCGTGACAACCGATGCCCCGAAAAACCGCCGCGCCGAACCCGATGACCGCCGCGAAATGCTGGTGGCCGCCACCCTGCGCTGCCTGGGCCGCGACGGTCACGCCGGGATCTCCGTGCGCCGCATTGCCACCGAGGCCGGGGTGTCCGTGGGTTTGCTCAACCATCACTTCGGCAGCATCGAGGCCCTGATCGCTGAAACCTACCAGCGCCTCGCGAGCGAACTGACCACTGCCCTGCTGCTGGAAATCGAGCAGGCCGAAACACCCGCGCAAAAGATCGACGCCTTCCTGGTCGGCTCGTTTTCGCCCAGGGTCATGGACCCGAAACTGCTCGGCGTGTGGGTGGTGTTCTGGAGCCTGATCCGCCACTCCGAACACGTCAGCCAGTCCCACGAAAAAAGCTACCGCGCCTACCTGGACCTGATCCGCCAGTTGCTCGACGGGCTGGCGGCCAGCGAAGGCTTCGTGATTCACGACACCCGCCTGGCGGCCATCGGCTTATCGGCGATGCTCGACGGTCTCTGGCTCGAGTGGTGCCTCAACCCCGAGACTTTCAGCGCCGCCAACGGGCTGCATATCTGCCGTTGCTGGATAAAGGGGCTGCGTCACGGAGCATTCGGCACCGACGACGTCCTGTGACGAGTGCCGGCCGAAGATCATCGCCAGGGTGCCGCTGACGGCGATCAGCCCGGCACCGATCATCAGCGAGGTATCCATCAGCGTGCCCCAGACCAGGCTCGACAGGGCAAACGCCCAGATCAGCCCGGTGTATTCGAACGGCGCGAGCAAGGTCGCGGTGGCGCGGCGGAAACTGGCGAACAACAGGAACTGGCCGATGCCGCCCACCAGGCCGGCGCCGAGCATGCCCAGCCAGGCGGGCGTCGGTGATGGCGTGTGGGTCCAGGGCAATGCGACCGTCATGCAAATCACGAACACCACGTTGGTGATCAGCATCTGCTCCAGCACGGACGTCTGTTCGTCCACCTGGCGCAACTGGATGTAGGTGAACGCCCAGCACATCGCCGCCAGCAGGGTCAGGACGATCGGCAACGGGTCGGTCATGTTGTCGGGGCGACAGGCAATGACCACGCCGACAAAGCCGACGATCAGGCTGAACCACTGCCAGCCGCTGGCGCGCTCCTTGAGGATCACCGCCGCCAGCACCGTGACCATGATCGGCGCAGAAAAATACAGGGTGGTCATCTCGGCCAGGGTCAGGTCCCTGGCCGCCGTGTAGTACAGCACCCAGGCGACAATCGAGAGCAAACCGCGCACCACCAGCAAGCGTCGGCTCGGCGAGTGCCAGGCCCGCTGGATCAGGCGCGAGCGCCCCGCCAGCAACACTGCCACGACTACCACGGCGGCGCGCCAGAACAGAATGGTGACCACCGAATAGTCGGCCACCAGCCACTTGATGACCGCATCCTGCAGCGACAGGAACGCGTAACCCAACGTGCACAGGCCAATGCCCTGCAGCGAGCGGTCAACGGTTGGCGAACTCATCAGGCGGACCTGCGCACGGGCGTCCCGCGCCGTTCGGCAAAGGCAAACAGCGCTTCGATCAGGAACGTCAGGCAGACATACACACCGGCTACCAACAGCAAGGGTTCGTACACCTGCAGGGTTTGTGCGCGGACCACGTTGGCGGCGCCGAGCAGGTCGATCACGGCGATGGTCGAGGCCAGCGCCGTGGACTTGAGCAGCATCACGGTTTCCCCGGCCAGGGTCGGCAGCAACAGGCGCATCGCCCGGGGCAAGCGCACCCGCAGCAAGGACTGGCGCGCGGTCATGCCAAACGCCGAGGCCGCTTCCATTTCGCCCTTCGGCACCGCCAGCAGGCCACCGCGAATCACTTCGCCGACATAGGCCCCGACCGACACCACCAGGGCGAACACGATGTACCAGTATCCGTCGCGCAGGTACGGCCAGAGGAAGCTGCCGCGAATCAGCGGGAACTGGGCGAACAGGCTGCCCAGGCCGTAGTAGAAAATGTAGATCTGGATCAGCAACGGCGTGCCGCGGGTCACGCTGGTGTAGAACAGGCTGACCTTGGCGATCACCTTGTTTTTCGAGATCCGCGCCAGCGCCACCAGGATCGCCAACGCAAAACCCAGCACACTGGAGACCAGCAGGATCGCGAGGGTGGTTTGCAGCCCCCGGCCCAACAGTGCCGCGTATTCAACTATCCACGCTGGAATCATTTCATTCTCTCTGCCGGTTCAGTCAACAAGAGGCATCCAGCGACGAATGCGTCGCTCCAACCGTCCCGAAAGGTAGTTCGACGCCAGCGTCACCGCGTAATACAACGCGGCAGCCGTGAGGTAGAACAACAGGTAGTGGCGCGTCGACCCCGCACCTTGCTTGGCGGTGTACAGCAGTTCGTTGGTGCCGACCACGCTGATCAGCGCACTGTCCTTGATCAGGTTGATCCACAGGTTGGCCATCCCGGCCATGGCGTAAGGCGCCATGATCGGCAGCGTGACCCGCCGGAACAGGCCGAAACCGCTCAGGCCGAACGCCTTGGCCGCTTCGATCTGGCCGAAGGGAATCGCCTGGATCGCCGCGCGGAAAATCTCCGAGGCGTAGGCGCCCTGCACCAGCCCCAGCACCACGATGGCCGCCAGCGGACCGCTGACATTGACCACGCCGTAGCCGAGCCGGGTCATCAGCGAATTGAGGAGCATGGAGCCGACGTAGTACAGCAACAGAATCAGCAGCAACTCCGGAACCGCGCGGAACAACGTGGTGTAGCCGCGCATCAGCGCCGCAATCGGCTTCGGCGCGCCAAGCTTGAGGCACGCCACCACCAGCCCGATGGCCAGCCCGAGCACAAAGGCCCCGGCGGAAATCTGCAGGGTCATCCAGAGCCCCTTCAACAGCGCACTGCCCCATCCCTGTTCGGTGAAATTGATCAGATCGAACATTGCCGGCATTTCACTCTCCAGTTACGGTCCCTGAAGCCTCCACATTCCCTGTGGGAGCGGGCTTGCCCGCGAAGCTTTTGGCGGCCTCAAGGCCCCCTTCGCGGGCAAGCCCGCTCCCACAGGATTTGTGTTCAGGCTTGATGGTCAGAACGCAGGTTTCACGCTGGTGCCGAAGTAGCTTTGGGAGAGGTCGTCGTAGTCCTTGCTCGCCAGCAGTTGCTGGATGGCCTTGTCCAGTTTGGCCTTGAGTTCGGTGTCGTCCTTGCGCAGGCCGGCCCCTACGCCTTTGCCGAAGATCGGGTCATAAGGCACGGTACCGAGGTAGGCCAGGTCCTTGGCATCCGGGGTCTTGACGAACGACGCCATGGCGGTGCCGTCGGCCATCATCAGGTCGATGCGCCCGGCGATCAGGTCGGCGTTGGCCGAGTCCTGGGTGTCGTAGTACTTAACGTCGGCGATTTTTTCGTAGTAGGTCTTCAGGTAGCTGGCGCTCACGGTGGAGTTCTGCACGCCGATGATCTTGCCCTTGAGGTCATCCGGGTACTTCTTCACCGACGCCTCTTTCGGGCCGACCACGGCCACCGCCGAATCGTAGTAGGCCTTGCTGAAGGCGATCTGTTTTTTGCGTTCTTCGGTCACCGACATCGAGGAAAAAATCACGTCGATCTTCTTCGCCAGCAGCGACGGAATGATGCCGTCCCAGGCCACTTCCTTGATCTCGCAATCGGCTTTCATTTCGCTGCACAGCTTGTGGATCAGGTCGACTTCAAAACCCTTCCATTCACCGTTGGCCTGCTTCTCGGTGTACGGCGGATAGGGTTCGGCGGCCACCGCGAACCTGATCGGCTGCGCTTGAGCGGTACTCATGCCGGCCAGCAATACGCAGGCCGCTCCGGTCAACCAGTTTGCAAAACGTCGATTTCCCATGTTGTTTTCCCGTCTTTTTATGATGAGTTAGCGAGTCTGATGAGCGTTGACGAATTGTCGGCAACGCTCGCTGCGTGGGTGTACGAACACTTCGTCCGGCGAACCGGTTTCCTCGATCAGCCCTTGATGCAGGAAGGCGACTTTGGATGAGACATCGCGTGCGAAGGCCATTTCATGAGTCACCAGGATCATGGTCCGGCCTTCTTCGGCGAGGGAGCGGATCACCCGCAGCACTTCCCCGACCAGTTCCGGGTCGAGTGCCGAGGTGGGTTCATCGAACAGCATGACCTTGGGCCGCATGGCCAGGGCCCGGGCGATGGCCACCCGTTGTTGCTGTCCCCCGGAGAGAAACGCCGGGTACTCGTTGCGCTTGGCCGCAAGCCCGACGCGCTCGAGCAGGGCTTCGGCCCGTTCGGTGGCCTCCGCACGGCTTTCACGCAGGACCTGGGTCGGCGCTTCGATGAGGTTTTCCAGCACCGTGCGATGGGGCCAGAGGTTGAAGTTCTGGAACACCATGCCCAGGCTGGACCTGATGCGCACCAGCTGCTTGGCGTCCGACACCAGCGGTGCGCCGGGACGGTTCTGGTTGAGGTGAATGCTTTCGCCATCGACCAGGATGCGCCCCTGGTCCGGCACTTCGAGCATGTTGATGCAGCGCAGCAAGGTACTTTTACCCGAGCCGCTGGCACCGATCAGGGAGATCACTTCGCCCTCGCGGGCAGTCAGGGAAACGCCCTTGAGCACTTCGATATTGCCGAAGCGTTTGTGCAGGCGATCAACCTCGATCATGGTCTTGCCCGCTGCCGGTTCGACGGATGCGCTACTGGTCACGGTGCCGATCACCGGCCTTGGCGCTTCGCCGTTGAGCACCCGGACAAAATCGCGAATGCGCTGGCAGGCCTGGGCCAGTCGCTCTTCCCCCAGGGTGAACGACAGCCGTACGAAACCCTGGGCCGGTTCACCGAACGCCGCCGCATCTAGCACCGAGACACCGGCTTCGCGCAGCAGGCGCCAGGCGAACTCCAGCGACGTCAGGCCGGTGCCACGCACGTCCACCAGCACGAACATGCCGGCATCGGGGTTGAGCACGCTGATGCCCGGGCAATCGGCCAGGCCGGACACCACCAGATCGCGGCGCCGGCGATAGATCTCGCGCATGCCGTGGGTGACTTCATCAAAGGACTGCACGGCCTTGAGCGCCGCTTCCATGACAAACCCGGGCAGGCCATACAGCATGCTCAGCACCAGGGTTTCGACATGGTTGACCAGGGCTTCGTTGGCCACCACCCAGCCGATGCGCCAACCGGTCATGGCATGGGATTTCGACAGGCTGCCGATCACCACACAGCGCTCGGCCATGCCCGGCAACGCTGCCAGGCTGAGGTGTTCGCGTTCGTAGGCGAGGCTTTCGTAGACCTCGTCGACCACCACCCACAGGTCATGGGCGATGGCGAGGTCGGCGATGGCTTGCAGCTCTTCGCGATTGAGTACTACGCCGGTGGGATTGTTCGGATTGGAGAAGAAAATCGCCCGGGTGCGCGGGGTAATGGCCTTGGCCAACACGGCGGCATCGAGGCGGAAGCCCGAGTCCGCCGCACAGGGCACCCGCACCAGCGTGGCGCCGGAGGCCTTGAGCGTCGCTTCGTAGGTCACGTACATAGGGTCGAAGGCGATCACTTCGTCGCCGGCGCCGAGCAGGCACATCGAGGTGGCGAACAAGGCGTTCTGGGCACCGGCCGTGAGAATGACGTTGGACGCCTGCAGTTCGCGGTCGATCAACTGGCTGTAGCGACCGGCAATGGCCTCGCGCAGGGCCTGGCGGCCAGCGACTTCGGTGTAGTGGGTATCCCCTTCGCGCAAGGCGTGGATGGCGGCGTCGGTAATGAAATCGGGGGTGGGGAAATCCGGGTCGCCGACGCTGAGGATGATCACGTCCTCGCCGTTGCGTTGTGCCGCATTGGCAGCGTAGTGAATATCCCAGGCGGCAACGCCTTGGCCACTGATCCGCTCAACAAAGGGTGAAAACCGCATGCCAGTGCCTCGTTCGAATTGAAGAAACGCAAGCCCGCAACCAGCCGGGGGAAGGTGGCCCCCAACATAGTCGAGACTGAACACTCGTTCAACAGAAAACTCACAAGGCTTCGCGTTCAGCGCAAACAGGTCGTTTTCACGACAGTCGCGCCGTTTTTCAGTACGAGGTTGCCGGGCGCCGTGACGCGAATTGACTGAGCGTGCCAATGACCAGCGCCACGACAACCAGCGCCGCCGCGACGGCGAACGTGACCCGCATCCCCTGCGCAACCGCTGCCGGTGGTGCCTGCACAATGTTGCTGCCGGCCGTGGCGAAGGCGAACACCGCGCCCATCACGCAAGCGCCGGTGATCAACCCCAGGTTGCGTGACAGGCCGAGCAGACCGGAAATCACGCCACGTTGCTGCGGCGCAATGTCCGAAAGCACGGCGGTATTGTTCGCCGCCTGGAACAGCGCATAGCCGGCGGTGAGCACCATCAGTGGCGCAAGGTAGCCGAGTACGCCGACGCTCATCGGCACGGCCGGCAGGATGGCAGCGCCGGCCAGCATAGCAACCAGCCCGACCACGCTCGAACGCTGCGCGCCCAGGCGGTCGACCAGCCGCCCGGAGGGCACGCCGGCCAATGCCGCCACCAGCGGGCCGGCCGACATCACCAACCCGACACTCGCCGCCTTCAGAGCAAGCGCACCCGACAGATAGAACGGGCCGACCACCAGGGTGGCCATGACGACCGTGGTCACCAGGGTGCTCATGGCGAACCCCGCGCTCAGCTGCGGATTGCGCAACATCGTCAGCTTGACCAGCGGCGACGCGGCCGTCTGCTCGACGAACACGAACAGGATCAAGCCGATCACCGCGACCAGCAGCAGCGCGGTATTGAGCGGGCCGAAGCTGCCGTGCCCCAGGGTCATGGCCAGCGTGTAGGCCAGCAGGGTCAGGACCAATACCAGCGTGCCGAGTGCGTCGAACTCTGGCCGATTGGACGTCACCTCGTGGCGATCCACCGGCAAAAAGCGCCAGGCGAGTCCGAGCGCCAGGACACCCAAGGGTACGTTGAGCAGAAAGATCCCCTGCCAGCCCACCTGTGCAATCAACACGCCGCCAAGCGTTGGCCCCAGGGAAGTGCCGACTGCCGACATCGTGCCGAGCACGCCCATCGCGCTGCCCATTTTTTCCTTGGGTACCGCCGCGCTCAACAGGGCCATGGACAACGCCATCATGGTCGCCGCGCCCATACCTTGTAAGGCCCGGGCAGCAATCAGCAGCCACAGGCTGGGTGCCAGTGCGCAGAGGATCGAGGCGACGGTAAACAGTGCAATGCCGATCAGCAGCAAGCGCCGCCGCCCCATGAGGTCGCCGAGCCGGCCGACACTGACGATCAGCACCGTGATGCTCAGCAAGTAGGCGAGCACCACCCACTGAACCGCCTGGAACGACGCTGAAAATGCCTCGACCAATGCCGGTAGTGCAACGTTGGCACTGCTGGTGCCCAGGGACGACAGCAGCATGGATAACGACAGGCTGGCCAAGGCTCCCCGAATCGATATGGACTTCATTCTCTCGCGACTCCGCAAATAGGTTGTCCCGAGCGTAAGCCTGGCCATAACATGGCGGAAGACGCAGCATTTGCAGTTTATTCATGCACGAGACGCCACATAGCGACGAACCCATGTGGGAGCGGCGGTGCGGCGATCCGACTTGCTCGCGAAAGCGGTGTGTCAGGCAATACACGTGTCAACTGACACACCGCATTCGCGAGCAAGCCCGCTCCCACAGGTATTTCCGATGCCCGACCTGAATCTGCTGATCACCCTGAACGTGCTGCTGGAGGAAGGCAGCGTGGCCCGCGCCGCGCAGCGCTTGCGCCTGAGCCCGTCAGCCATGAGCCGGGCGCTGGCGCGATTGCGCGAAACCACGGGCGATCCGCTGCTGGTGCGGGCCGGGCGCGGGTTGGTTCCCACGCCTCGGGCGCTGGAGTTGCGTGAGCGCGTCGCTGTGCTCGTACAGGACGCCGAAGCCGTCCTGCGCCCCGCCGAGGCGCTCGATCTCGCTCAACTGAGCCGCACGTTCACCCTGCGCACCAGCGACGGTTTCGTGGAAAATTTCGGACCGCAGCTCATCGCACGCATCAACGAAGAGGCGCCCGGTGTGCGTTTGAATTTCGTGCAGAAGCTGAACAAGGACAGCACCTTGCTGCGCGAGGGCTCGGTGGACCTGGAAACTGGCGTGATCGGCGAATCGACCAGCCCGGAAGTGCGCACCCGGATGCTGTATCGCGACCGGTTCATTGGCGTCGTGCGCAAGGGGCACCCACTGGCAAAAGGTGCAATGACAGCGGTGCGCTATGCCGACGCCCGGCACGTTCTGGTTTCACGCCGGGGTCACGATAAAGGCGTCATGGACGATGCCTTGAATGAGCTGGGCCTGAAGCGCGACATCGTCACCATCGTCGCCGGTTTCTCGTCGGCGATTGCATTGGCGCGGGCTTCGGACCTGGTCGCCAGCGTACCGCAGCGGCACGTCGGCAACCTGTGCCACGGGATGCATAGCTTTGCCCTGCCGTTCCCCACGCCACCGATCACGGTTTCGATGCTGTGGCACCCGCGCATGGACGCCGACCCGGCGCATCGCTGGCTGCGCGGGTGTGTGTGGGAGGTTTGCAGTCAATAACGCTACCGCCAGGCTTGACCGCCACACCCTCCCCGGTCGAAGGCATTCAAGCGCTTTGTATCGAACTGTATTTCCCCCGGCCACCTTACACAGCGATACAAATCCGCCAGGTTCAGGACATATAGGCAGTACATGGCAATGAAAAAGTGGGGCGCATCGGAAAGCGCAGGTTTTCCGGGCATTCCAGCGACCCACTGACAGGAAAAACCACCATGATCAATGCAATCGATACCGTGCTTTACACCGGCAAGACCCACACCACCGGTGGCCGCGACGGCCAGGCGCGCAGCACCGATGGACGTCTGGACATCCAGCTTTCGCCTCCCGGCTCTTCAGGTGCCGGCACCAATCCCGAGCAACTGCTGGCGGCGGGTTGGTCGGCTTGTTTCATCGGGGCGATGGGCAAGGCGTCCGTCGCGCTGAAAGTGGCCTTGCCGAGCGACGTTGCCGTGGATGCCGAAATCGATCTGGGCAAGGCCGAAAACGCTTTCTTCCTTCAAGCCCGCCTGAATGTCAGCCTGCCGGGCCTGGACCCGACCATCGCGCGCAAGGTGGTGGAAATGGCGCATCAGACTTGCCCGTACTCCAAGGCGACCCGCGGCAACATCGACGTCGAGATCAATCTGGTTTGACCGATGCACAGAAGCCTGGCCTGACGTCTTGATAGCGGTCAGGCCAGGCTTCGTGAACAGCGCAATTACTTGTAGGAGCGAGCTCGCTCGCGATGGTCGTTAACGATAACGCGTGTTTACTGGCTAAACGCGGCGCTCTCAAGACCATCGCGAGCGAGCTCGCTCCTACAATTGACCTCTACTCCTTCAGGATCAGCAGCGGCTCGCCTTTCTTCACGATGTAGGTCGCCAGCTCCGAAGCCTTGCCTCCACCCACGTTCTTCGCCACATGGGCGACACCTTCAGGGATGTACAACGAATCACCGGCCTTGAGCGTCACCGGTGCCCGCCCTTCCAGTTGATACTCGAATGTGCCGCTTATCACGTGCGCTACTTCGACGCCCGGGTGAGCATGCTTGGGCGAAGTCACGCCGGAATCGAAATCCACGAGTACTTGAAGGACTTCGCGATCGGCAGCGCCCAGGTCTTCGTGTACCAGGTCGGTGCGATGCAGGCCCTGTTGCCAGCTTTTCATCGCCGGGGCCGGCTGTGTTTCCTGGGCTTGCGAGAGGTTCGCAAAGGTAGCAAGACCTGCAGCGGCCAGTACCAAGCCAAGCTTGCCGAGGGTGTGACGGATATGAGTACGCAACATAGTCTTTCCTCCAGTTGAACCACGCCAGGCTGCGCCGAAAGTGGCGCGATGCCGGTGGTTCCATTTGAAGGCCGCCGTGTATCGTCCGGGTGTCGGGAAACACCGGTTTTGTATGCCCGGGTAACGGTGGGCGGCACGGATACCTGAGGATACAAACCCTTCGGGCAGGTCGCTGGCCTACTCCCCCGCCGCTCCTGCATCGGCCCCGCGAGCGCCTTTGAACGCGTCGCGTCGGGCGCTGCGTTCGGCGACATAGGCGGCACTCTGTTCACTGATCAAGTCTGCGCGGCGCAAGGGCTGCCCGCAATGCGCGCACAGCGGTCCGAGTCCGGCCGGCTCGCCGCAGCTGCGGTGGGTATACACCACCGCCAACCCTTCCTCGGGCGACTTGCACCAGGTTTCGCCCCAGGCCCGCAGCGCGAGGATCACCGAGTAGAACGCATCGCCTTTTTCCGTGAGGTGATATTCGTAGCGTTTGGGCCGTTCGCTGTAGGCCCGGCGCGCGATGATTCCATCCGCTTCCATGCTCTTCAAGCGCGCCGCGACCATTTGCGGCGTGCCGCTGGTCTGCGCCTGGATGTCGTCAAAACGATGGCTGCCCATGAACAATTCGCGCAGCACCAGCACCGTCCAGCGGTCGCCCACGACGGATTCGGCCCGGGAAATCGGACACAGGGTTTCAGAAACGGTTTTTTTCACCGACATGCGGTATTGCCTCTTTCCTAGTTACTATGATTATCATATCTACATGAATTACAGGCAACTACACTTCACACCCACCGATTGTTTTGCGGAGAACCGTCATGTCCAACGCTACCTACCCTCTTGATCGGACTGCCTATCTGCTGGTCGATCCCTACAACGATTTTCTCTCCGATGGCGGAAAGGTCTTTCCCCTGATCGAGCCAATCGCCAGGCAGGTCGGCCTGCTCGACAACCTGCGCACGCTCGAACGCACCATCCGCGCGCTCGACATTCCAGTGGTCATCGTACCGCACCACCGCTGGGAAAAAGGCGACTACGAAAACTGGAACCACCCAAGCCCCTCCCAGTGCAAGATCATGCATATGCATCATTTCGCACGCGGCGAATGGGGCGGCGAATGGCACCCCGACTTCGCACCGAAGGAAGGCGACATCGTCGTACAGGAGCATTGGGGGTCGAGCGGCTTTGCCAATACCGACCTCGATTTTCGCCTCAAGCAAAAGGGGATTACCCACGTGATCATCGTCGGCCTGCTGGCCAATACCTGCATCGAGGCCACCGCCCGCTACGCTCAGGAACTTGGCTATCACGTCACCCTGGTACGCGATGCCACCGCCGCCTTCAAACCGGAAATGATGCATGCCGCCCATGAGCTGAACGGCCCGACATTCGCTCATTCCATCGTGACCACCGCTGAACTCGTCGCCGCGCTGGCGCAGGCAGGTGCGTGATGCAGTTGACTGGCAACCTGCTGATCGGCGCCAGCGATGTCGGCGCCAGCGAAGGCACCCTGAAGGCGCTCAACCCCGCGACCAACCAATCGATTGAACCGGCGTTTGCGCTGGGCAGCGTGGCCGACGTCGACCGCGCTGCGGTCCTCGCCGACGAGGCGTTCGATGTCTACAGCCATACCTCGCTCGCCGCCCGGGCGGCGTTTCTCGAATGCATCGCCGACAACCTCGACAGGGTGCGCCAGGCGCTGGCGGCACGGGCCGCCCTGGAAACCGGCGTGCCCGAGGCGCAACTGGAAGGCGAGGCAATCAAGGCAGCCACCCAGTTCCGCCAGTTCGCCGATGTCGTGCGCAAGGGGCGTTTCCTGCAACTGGCCATCGACCCCGCACAACCCGAGCGCCAGCCACGCCCGCGCATGGACCACCGCCTGCAAAAGGTCGCCATCGGCCCGGTGGCGATCTTCGGTGCGAGCAACTTCCCCATCGCCTATTCGGTGGCCGGTGGCGATACCGCTTCGGCGCTGGCAGCCGGCGCAACCGTGATTCTCAAGGCGCACAACGCGCACCCCGGCGCCTCGGAAATTCAGGCCCGTGCCATTCGTGAAGCGGTGCAGGCCTGTGGTCTGCCCGAAGGCGTGTTCTCGATGGTGCGTGGCAGCGGCAATGCCATCGGCGAAGCACTGGTCGACCATCCGCTGATCAAGGCCGTGACCTTCACCGGTTCCGAACAGGGTGGCATGGCGCTGTATCGGCGTGCGCAACAACGCCCCGAGCCGATTCCGGTCTTCGCCGAAATGACCAGCGTCAACCCGACCTTCATCCTGCCCCGGGCACTCGCCGAACGCGGCGCGCAGATCGGCGACGGTTTTGCCGAACGCATGCTGGTCAATGTCGGCCAAGCCTGCCTCAAGCCGGCGATTCTGATTGCCATCGACGGTGCAGGGTTTGCAGCACTGCGCCACGCCATGAGCAAACGCGTGAGCGAAGCGCCGGCACGCACGATGCTGACACCGGGCATCCATGGCGCGTATCTGAAGGGGCTCGGCAACCTGGAGAACGCCGGCGCCCGCCTCGTCGCCGTTGGTTCGACTTCCACTGCGGAAGTCGATGGCCGCTCGGCGCTGTTCGAAGTCGATGGCCAACGCTTTCTCGCCGAACCGGCGCTTTCACAAGAGGTATTCGGCCCGTCCGCGCTGTTGGTGAAGGTCAGGGACGAGGAAGAACTGTTACGGGTCGCGCGCTCATTCAAGGGACAACTCAGCGCAACCCTGCATCTTGAACAGGACGACCTGCCCCTGGCCCGTCGCGTGTTGCCGACCCTGGAGCGACGTACCGGGCGCATCGTGGTGAATGCTTTCGCCCATCCGCAGGAAGTGTGTTTTGCCACCGTGCATGGCGGGCCGTTTCCGGCCACATCCGACAGCCGTTTTACCTCAGTGGGCATGACCGCCATCGAACGCTTCCTGCGCCCGGTGGCCTACCAGGGTTTTCCGGATGCCCTGCTGCCAGTGCCTCTGCGCGAGGGCAACCCCTTGGGGCTGCCGCGCCTTGTGGACGGTCAATAAACAAAAATGCCTAAGCCGTACCATTAACTGTAGGAGCGAGCTTGCTCGCGATGGTCGTCAACGAAAACGCGTGCTTGCTGGTTAAACGCGGCGTTCTCGAGTCCATCGCGAGCAAGCTCGCTCCTACAAACACAACAACAACAACAACAACAACAACAACAACAACAACAACGGCAGTCAGTTGTTTTTCGCCAGCCGGGTTTCACCGCTGTCCCAACCGCCACCCAGGGATTTGTAGATCGCGACAATGGCCCGGTACTGGTCGGTTTCACCCAGTGCCTGGGCATCCTCGGCGTTCAACCGTTCACGTTGTGCGTCCAGCAACACCAGATAGTCCACCACCCCTTCCTTGTATTGCGTCGCTGCCAGGTCGGCCGCCGCACGACTCGACTCGCTTTGCTTGATCAGCGACAGCAGGCGTTGCTGGCGTTTGCCGTAGTCGCTGAAGGCGTTTTCCGACTCTTCCAGCGCAAGCAATACCTGTTGCTCATAGGTCGCCAACGCGCCCTCGGCTTCGGCGTTTGCGCCACGAATTCGCGCCCGCACGCTGCCCAGGTCAAACGCGGCCCAGGTGATGCTCGGTCCCAGGCTCCAGGCGCGGGCGGCACTGGAGCCGATCTGCGAACCACGCCCCGCCGTGAACCCGAGGAACCCGCTCAGGCTCACCCGGGGAAACAGGTCGGCGGTGGCCACGCCGACATCGGCCGTGGAAGCCGCCAACCGGCGTTCTGCCGCCAGCACGTCCGGGCGCCGGTGCAACAGCTCGCCAGGGTCGCCAATCGGCAACGCCTTGGCGATGGCCGGCAAGTCCCTTGGACTCAAGTCGATGCTCAGCGTGTCCGGGCGTTCGCCCAGCAGCGTGGCGATGCGATTCTTGTGATGCACCTGCTCCGCTTGCAGTTGCGGCACGCTGGCCTCGACCGCCGCCAACCGGGCATCGGCACGCACCACGTCCAGCTCGTTACCCACGCCAGCGTCACGCAGGCTCACCGTCACGGTGCGTGATTCACTCTGGTTCTTGAGGTTGGCCAGGGCGATTTTTTCCCGCAGTTGCGCACCACGCAACTGACCGTAGGCATCCACCAGTTCGGCGATCATGCTCACCCGCAGCTGGTACAGGTCCGCCGCCGTGGCGTCTTCCCGGGCATCACTGGATTCCAGTTCGCGCTGGATGCGCCCGAACAGGTCGATCTCCCAGGCCATGTCCAGGCCCAGATCGTAACGTTCGGTGTTGACCCGATGCTCGGTCAGCCCCGGCACCTGCGACTTGCCCTGCAGACTGCTGACCCGGCTGGTGACCACCGGCAGGTTGTCGTTGCTGACGTCGTCGCGGATGGCCCGGGCGGTTTTCCAGCGAGCGAAGGCCACGCGCAGATCGCGGTTGCCATTGAGCGCGTTGCCGACCAGCTGGTTCAGCGTGGGGTCATCGAACTGCTGCCACCACAGCGTTTCGAAACGCGTTTGATCATAGTTGCCCCCTTGTGCCGAGACGACATGGGCAGGTGCCGTGTCCGGGGTTTTGTAGTCCGGCCCGACCGTGCAGGCCGCCAACGCAGTGACCAGCAGACTCGGTAAAAACAGTTTGAAAACGCTCATCAGTGTGCCTCCGGATCAATAACATTGAGCGAGTGAACGTGGCCCGCCTTGCGTGCGGCTTTACGCTCGATGTAGCGACGAATCAGGACGAAGAACACTGGCGTCAGCAGCAACCCGAAGAAGGTCACCCCGAGCATCCCGGAGAACACGGCAACCCCCATGGCCCGACGCATTTCCGAACCGGCTCCGGTGGACGTCACCAACGGGATCACCCCCATGATGAAGGCGAACGAGGTCATCAGGATCGGCCGCAGACGCATGCGGCAGGCCTCCAGCACGGCGTCCAGCGGCGACAGGCCCTGGTCCTGTTTGTCCTTGGCGAACTCGACGATCAGGATCGCGTTCTTGCAGGCCAGGCCCACCAGTACGATCAGGCCGATCTGGGTGAAGATGTTGTTGTCGCCCTTTGCGATGATCACCCCGGCAATCGCCGACAGCAGGGTCATCGGGACGATCAGGATCACCGCCAGCGGCAGGCTCCAGCTTTCATAGAGTGCCGCCAACACCAGGAACGCCAGCAGCACGCAGAGCGGGAACACCAGCAGCGCGGTGTTGCCCGACAGGATCTGCTGGTAGGTCAGGTCGGTCCATTCGTAGGTCATGCCGTTGGGCAGTTCGTCCTTGAGCAGTTTTTCAATCGCCGCCTGCGCCTGGCCGGAGCTGTAGCCCGGGGCCGCGCTGCCGTTGATTTCCGCGGTGACGAAACCGTTGTAGTGCGAGACCCGGTCAGGCCCGGAAGTCGGGCTGACCTTGACGAAGGTGGCCAGTGGAATCATCTCTCCACGGTCGTTACGCACCTTCAACTGGCCGATCTGTTCCGGCTCCTGGCGGAACTGTTGCTCGGCCTGGACGTTGACCTGATAGGTACGGCCAAAACGGTTGAAGTCGTTGGCGTACAGCGAGCCGAGGTAGACCTGCAAGGTGTCGAAGATGTCGTTGATCTTCACGCCATGGGTCTTGGCTTTTTCCCGGTCGATGGCGGCCTCGACCTGGGGCACGTTCACCGTGTAGCTGGTGAACAGGTTGGCGAGCTGCGGAACACTGCGGCTCTTGGTAATGATGTTCATGGTCTCCTTGTACAGCTCGTCGTAACCCAGGTTGCCCCGGTCTTCGATCTGCAGGCGGAAACCGCCGATGGTGCCCAGGCCTTGAACGGGCGGCGGCGGGAACACCGCGATATAGGCGTCCTGAATGCCGCCAAACTTGGCATTCAACGATGCGGAAATCGCCCCGGCGGACAGGCTCGGGCTTTTGCGTTGATCGAATGAACTCAAGCCGATAAACGCAATACCGGCGTTCGGGCTGTTGGTGAAACCGTTGATCGACAAGCCCGGGAAAGCCACGGCACTGTCGAAACCCGGCTCGTTCATGGCGATGGTGCTCATGCGCCGGATCACCGATTCGGTGCGATCCAGGCTGGCGGCATCCGGCAGTTGCGCAAAGGTCACCAGGTACTTTTTGTCCTGGGTCGGCACAAACCCCGTCGGCGTGGTGCTGAAGCCCATGTAGGTCAGGGCGATCAGGCCGGCGTAAACCAGCAACGCCACGCTGCTGCCACGAATGATCTTGGACACCGTCCCCACATAGCCATGGCCGGCCTTTTCAAACAGCCGGTTGAAGGGTTTGAACAGCCAGCCACCGAACAGGCGATCCAGAATCCTCGAGAAACGGTCTTTCGGTGCGCTGTGAGACTTGAGCAGGACTGCCGCCAATGCCGGCGACAAGGTCAGCGAGTTGAACGCGGAGATCACCGTGGAAATGGCGATGGTCAGGGCGAACTGTTTGTAGAACTGCCCCGTCAGGCCAGAAATGAACGCCGCCGGCACGAACACCGCACACAGCACCAGCGCCGTCGCGATAATCGGACCGGTCACTTCGCCCATGGCTTTTTTGGTGGCTTCGACCGGATCAAGCCCCGTCTCGATGTTGCGCTCGACGTTCTCCACCACCACGATCGCATCGTCGACCACGATGCCGATGGCCAGTACCAGGCCGAACAGCGACAAGGCATTGAGCGAAAAGCCGAACAGGTGCATCACGGCAAAGGTACCGATCAGC
>NZ_JBKFTN010000037.1:0-42827 GCF_050432945.1 Pseudomonas sp. 18173 | reverse complement strand
CTCCGGCACCGACTGGTGCTGGTAGATGCGGTACTGGCGGCCGCGACCGAGCAGGGCCAGGCGCGGTTGCAGGGTGACTTCGTAGCGCGCTTCGTCGCGGGAGGCGGACAGGCGTTGCAAACCGGTGATCACGCCGTGCAGGGTGCGCAGCGGTTTGATTTCAGGGATGGGCAGGCCTTTGATCACCGGTGGTTGTTTGGCGGCGTACAGGCTGAAACGGGCTTGCTTGCCGAGCAGTTGTTCCGCGGCGAGGTCCTGCTCGGTNGGTTTGATTTCAGGGATGGGCAGGCCTTTGATCACCGGTGGTTGTTTGGCGGCGTACAGGCTGAAACGGGCTTGCTTGCCGAGCAGTTGTTCCGCGGCGAGGTCCTGCTCGGTGCTGGTGAATTCGATGTGGTAGCTGAAGGGTTGGCTCAGGTGTTCCATACCGTGGAAGGCGAGGACGTCGAGGCGGGCGTCGAGGTCCTCGACCCAGAGTTTGTGGCGGCTGTGGTCGAAGAAGACGGGCAATGAATCGAGCATGTTCAGGCCTCCACGACCATGGAGGACGCCGTTTGCCGAGCGTCGGTGAAGGACAGGCAGATGCCGTGTTCGGCGCTGAAACCCAGCATCACGCCATGGGTTTTCATGTTGACTGCCTGACGCTGCAGGAGCTGCTGGCTGAGGACCGGCAATATCTGCTGGTTGAGCAAGCTGTCGATGTTGCGTGCGCCGGTGTCGGGCAACAGGCAGGCGGCAACCAGTGCATCGTTGAGCGAGTCTTCAATCCGGCAAGTCAGGCCGTAATGGCGGTGCAGGCGCCTGGCGACCTGGGCGAGTTTGAGCGCGACGATACGCTTGAGTGCGCAGGCATCCAGCGGTCGGTAGATCAGGGTTTGAAAGCGTGCCAGCAAGGCCGGTTGAAAGTGCTCGCGCAGGATCGGTCGCAGCCATTCGTGCAGGGTGCTGTCCGGCGCATCGGGTTGCTCCTGAAGACCGGCCTGCAGTTCGTCGCTGCCGAGGTTGGAGGTCATGAGGATGACGTTGTTGCGAAAATCGATTTCGCGCCCTTCGCCATCGCGCATGAAGCCGCGATCGAAGACTTGATAGAACAGGTTGAGCACGTCGCGGTGGGCTTTTTCGACTTCATCGAGCAACACCACGCTGTACGGCCGCTGGCGCACGGCTTCGGTGAGCACGCCGCCCTGGCCGTAACCGACGTAACCCGGTGGCGAACCCTTGAGCTGGCTGACGGTGTGCGCTTCCTGGTACTCGGACAGGTTGAGGGTGATCAGCGATTTCTCGCCACCGAACAGGCAGTCGGCCAGGGCCAGTGCGGTTTCGGTCTTGCCCACGCCACTGGTGCCGACCAGCAGGAATACACCCAGCGGTGCGTTCTCCTGGGTCAGGCCGGTCTTGGCTGCGCGAAGGCGCTGGGCCAATGCATTGAGAGCCTGATCCTGGCCGATCACCCGCTCAGCCAGCTGTTGTTCGAGCAGCAACAGGTTGGCCTGTTCGTCCTTGAGCAGACTGCCCAGCGGCACCCCGGTCCAGTCGGCGATTACCTCGGCCACGCTGCGCGCGGTGACGTCGAGTGAGAGCAGCGGTTGGTTGCCCTGGATTTCGCTCAGGCGTTGTTGCAGCTCCACACAATCGTCGGGGCGAGGTGGTTCGGCCTGGCGCGTGTCGAGCAGTTGGCGGGTCAGTTCGAGCTCATGCTGGTATTGCCGGACCCGTTCGATTTGCTGACAGTCGAGCTCGGCGCGTTGAGCCTCGATGGTTGCCAGACGATCTTCGACAGGGCCGCCACTGAGTCGCTGATCTTGCAGCAGCGCCTGCTGCTCCAGGTCCAGCGCCGCCTTGCGGGCCTTGAGCCGGACCAGCGCCTGCGGTTCGCAATCGAGGCCCATGCGCACCCGCGCGCTGGCGGTGTCGAGCAAGTCGACGGCTTTGTCCGGCAACTGCCGGCCCGTCAGATAACGCCGCGACAGGCTGACCGCCGCCTGCACCGCCGCGTCCTGGATATGCACGCCATGATGGCTGGCATAACGGGCCTTGAGACCGCGCAGCATGAGGCAGGCACTGTCGTCATCGGGCTCGTCGACCTTGACCATCTGAAACCGCCGTTCCAGCGCCGCATCGCGCTCGAAGTACTGCTTGTACTCACTCCAGGTGGTCGCGGCGATGGTGCGCAACTCACCACGGGCCAGCGCCGGCTTGAGCAGGTTCGCCGCATCCGCCCCGCCCGCCTGGTTGCCGGCACCGATCAGGGTATGGGCTTCGTCGATGAACAGCAGCACCGGGGCAGCCGACTGCTGCACGGCGTCGATGACATTCTTCAGCCGTTGTTCGAACTCGCCCTTGACCCCGGCACCTGCCTGCAACAGCCCCAGATCGAGGGTGCGTACACTGACCGGCTTGAGGCTGTCCGGGACATTGCCTTGTACGATGCGCAAGGCAAGGCCTTCGACCAGTGCCGTCTTGCCCACACCCGGCTCGCCGACCAGGATCGGGTTGTTCTTGCGTCGGCGGCTGAGGATGTCGATGACCTGGCGGATTTCATCGTCACGGCCGAACACGGGATCAATGCTCCCTGCCCTCGCCTTGGCCGTGATGTCCTGGGTGAATCTGTCCAGCACGGCCAGCAAGGCATCGCTGGGCACTGCACTGGAAGTCGAGCCTTCGAATGCCGGGTCCAATGCTGTTGCCTGTTGCACCTGCGGACGTTCTTCGGAGTGTTGATCGAGCACTGCAAACAGCTGTTGCAACCGGGTTTCGCTGAGACTGAGCAGTGGCCAAGCGGCTTCGCACGCCAGCAGCTCGGGACTCTCCAGCAGCGCACCGAGCACATGCGCCGAACGCAGGCTGTCCTTGCTCTCCAGCGACGCACGCAGCCAGGCGTTCCTGATCAATTCCTGCAACTTGCCACACAGCTGCGGTTTGCCCTGCACGCTGCGCGGCAGTGTGTCGAGATGGTCGAGCAGTCCGCGCCACAGCGCGTCCATGTCCCATTCATGACGGCGGGCAATCAGGGTCAGGTCGCCCTCGCCCTGCTCCAGCAGTTTGAGCAGCCAATGCTCGATACTGACCTGCGCATGGGCACGGCTCTGGCACAGCGATGCCGCTGCACTCAGGGCCTGGGCACAGAAAGGATTAAGGCGGCGAAGCAAGCGTGTGGAAGAAAGTGCCATGCGGTACGTCCTTGTGCTGGATCTCCAGCGAGTCGTCGGTTGTGCAAAATGGAAAGCGTGGAGATATGCCTTGTTGAACGTCCGCATGCAGACGCTCAACAAGGCACACCGCAACCAGCAGGCGGAAACCCGCCTGCTGGTTGCCTTGCATCAGGAGCTCTGGCGTTCGCTCCAGGAATCGGAGTGGATGATGTTGCCGTCCTTGAAGGTCCAGGTGACCCTCTCGTACCGCAACTCGACCTGCTCCAGGTGGTTGTGTTTTTCCTTGGTCGGATCTTTCACGTCGTGCATTTTCGACGCGACTTTCACCACCTTCACGTTCTCCAGCCGGATGTTGAAGTACTCGACTTCCTGGCCGGCATCGTCGATGCGATACCACCTGAACTCGGCGCTCTTCAGCGTCTGGCCGGTGGTCACTGCCTTATAGAGGTAGGGGGTTGAGGCATCGATTTCCTTGGTGAACTGAAACGGGGTATGCACCCGCGTGCCAGTCAATTTGCCGGTGTTGTTGTCCGTGGGGATGTACAGGCTGTGGTCCTGGGCGACCACCTCGATGCTGCCTTCGCGCTTTTGCACGTCCACCGAACCTTTGATGTCCGCGCCGCCGTCGTCTTGCAGCCACAGGTAAATGGGAGTTGCCATGTGAAGCTCCTTTTCAGGGATCGTGAATGCCGCGGGTGGCGGCTGGTTGTCAGCCCGCTTCCGTCGTGGGAAGCGCGCAGGCCCCCACCTCGGGAATCAGGCGAATATCGACGCGGCGATTGGCCTGGCGACCAACCTCGGTGGCGTTGCTGGCGATGGGCTGGCTGGCGCCGAAGCCCTGCACTGCGAAACAGCTGTCGGGGATGTCGCCCATCTGTCGCATCCAGTTATGAACTGCTGCGGCGCGAGCTCGTGACAACGCCAGGTTGTGCTCGGCACTGCCACTGGCATCGGTGTGTCCGGCAATGACGATCAGCCAGCCGGGCTGGGCCTTGATGCCGACAAGGGCGCTGATCAGGACCTTGGCCGACTCGGGCTTGAGCTGCGCACTGCCACTGCTGAACAGCGAGAGGCTGTCCAGGCGCACCGTCGTGGCGGATGCCACCGATGGCTGTCGGTGGCCGGCGATCACCGCCAACAAATGTTCACGCAACCGTTCGCCGCGATACAGGCCAAGCCCCAGGGACAGGGGTGCGCCGTGGCGGTAATAGTGGTCGAGACGCACGGCGTCCTGGTGCAGTACTGCCAGGGTTTCTTCGCGCCTTTCGACGTCAGGTCGGGAAGCCTGGTCGGTCGAGTTGTATCGCCGCAAATCATCGGTGACTTGCCGTGCCAGCAAGGTGTTCTGCCATGCCGAATTCACCAGCGCGACCAGCGCGGCCACGGTGAACATCCACAGCGCAATCACCCCCGCGCGACGGTTCGGTGAGTAGCGCGAATCCCTCGGCAACAGGCTCAGCAGCGGATCAGGAAACGGCAAGGCCTGGGATGCATCGGGCTCGATGGGTCGCTGGTCAACCAATGCAATCCTGTTGCGCAACCATTGCTGCCACAGGTTGCCTGGCACACGCCGGGGCCCCTCCGCGACCAGCATGATGGCACTGGCAACGACCAGGTCACTGTGGGTGTGGGCCTCGCGGGAGGCGAGATGCGGCAATACGGATTCAGCCAGCCACGCCGCCGCGCTGTTGAGCCGGACACTGGTCTGCAATCGCAGGGCGCACGTGGCATTGTCCGCCGCCTGCATCTGCCATTGGTCCAGGCTGACGCACTCGCCGGCTTTCCGCACGTTGGGGCTGGCCTGCCCGGACTCCCAACTGAACCACTGCCCCGCCCCCCGCGAGCTTTGCAGGTAACTCAAGACCAGCAGCGGCGCGGCAATCCCCTGTTTGCGCACACGCATCAATTGATGGCGCAGCGTCCGCACCCGGCCAGCCAGCACTTCGCTGTCGACCTGCTCCTGCGGATTGACAATGAACAGGACGCTCAATTGCCGGCCCCAGTCAGGGCGCATGGACATCAGGTTGTCAGCTACCGCGGGTAACTGTTCCAGGCTGGCCACGCGCACATAACAGCCCTGCCCGGTGCTGCGCAGGGCCGGTTGTTCGGCGGGGATATCGCCAAACAGACCGGCCAGGCCGTCACCACAGACCAATACCACCGGCAGCCGATAGGACGCCGGCGGCAATGGCTGGTTTTCGCTCATCAGCAGCGCCTGGCGCTGATGAGCCGCCTGCCGGCCGATCCGCTTCCAGGCCAGGCCGACGCCGACAACCACCACGACGATTGCCATGACGCGAAGCCAGAATGTCATTGGAATGATCAGCAGCAGCACCGTCACCAGTGCGCCCGCCCATAGCCAGAGACCACGCTTGAGTTTGAAGGTCATCGGCCCCTCACACCCGGCCAGGCACAAGCGTGGCGATCAGATCGCCCAACAGATAGTCCAGCCCGCACCAGACCGCCGCCAGCAACACACCTGCCGCCAACCCCTGGGCCAGGGGCGTTCGCAGCCAGGCAGGCGTGATGCCGCGAGTGCCCGGGTTGAACTGCGTGTTGATCGACTGGCTGAGTTGCAACGGCTGCACCCTGGCACTCAATGCGGCCAGCAGCTGCTCCCGCTCGGGGTCATCCAGTTGCTGATAACGGCCCTTGAACCCCAGCATCAACACCCGGTGAAAGGCCGTCAGCACAGGCAAGTCCGGCGCGGGTTCGCGCAGCACTTCGCGCATGTCCTCATACAGGAACTCACCGGCCTGGTGGCGATTGAAGAACCTGGCTTGCAGGGGTTCGTTGGCCCACTTGGCATGGTCTTGCCCTTTGGCAAGTCTCAGCACGGTTTCATCCAGCAACGCGCACTGCGCGTGACTGATGTGGTCGATGCTGCGTTGGCTCAACCCGGCGTTTTCAAGCTGCCCGAGTACGTGCTCGATCTGCTTGATGCACAGTGCCGATATGTCCTTGCTGCCATGTACGGGCGTGCCGTGCAGCAATTCGACCACCAGCAGGTAGCTGTCCTGCAACAGCGTATCGACGTCCACCGCCGCTACGGCAGGTGGTTTGGATAAGGTCGGCTTCATGTGCGTAATACCGCGAACAGTTCGAGTTTGACGTCGGCCAGGGTGCCGGGTACGTAGAAGACACAGGTCCCTGCGGCCAGCATGGCTTGCCCCTTCGCATGGTTCAGATCAAGGGCGAAGTACTGGTTTTCCAGGCGCAGGGGAATGGCCGCCGGAACATGGCTCAGTGGCTGCAACGGCACGCCGTCGAGCGCGGCGTTGACCAGGCGCTCGACATCGTCCGGCGCGCCGATCTTGCACAGGCGCGGGAACTGGCTCTGCAACTGCGCCGCCGGCAAGCCGCTGCGCACCGACAGATAAAAGTCGGCGCCGTCCTGTTCGCGCAGGCGCCCATCTTCGAGACGGACCTGCCAGCGGTTGGCGCCGGCCTCCTCCAGCGCAAGGGCAATGACTCGCGACGGCAGGCTGGCCTCCAGCAAGGTGGAAATCAGGCGCAACAACGGTGGCAATACCTGCTCCAGTTGTTCGTGCCGGTAAGTCGGGATCTGCTCGATGTCGTGTTCGAGGGAAAAGGTCAGCAGGCTACCGGCCAGCCTGGTCAGCTCGAGGTAGACCTGCTCGGGGTGCCGTGCAGGCCAGGCCTTGAGATCGGCCAATACCGGCTGGTAAGTGTTCAAGGCGTTGAGCAGCCAGAACAACGACACGTCCGCCACGGCAAAGTCAGCCATGCGCTGATTGCTTTCGCGACGCATGCCCATCAAGCGCTGACGCTTGGCGGACAACTGGGTCAACAGGTTATCCAGTTGCGTCAACAGCCCCGGATGCGCGGCGAAGCTGAGTAGCGGCGGCACGTAGCCGGGATCAAGACTCCAGGCGCCCTGCCCGTCGCGCACCAGGCGCGCGATCGGGCAGGTCAGGTAGTCGCCGTTGTCGTCATGGGCAAAGCGCAGGCTCAGTACGTGCTCCAGCACGCCGATCGACTGCGCCTCATCGCCATACAGGTCCTGCACCTGGCGCCAATCCTGGCGAAAGCGTGTCGGCCGATCGGCCTTGGCGTCGTCGAACAGGCAGTTGTTGCCATTGCCCTGTTCCAGCGGCAAGGCCAGCAGCAGCGTTGCACCCGCAAGGTCATCGGGCAGCAGGCGCGCCAGTTCCAGGCCCGCCGGCAGACGATCCACATGATCGGTATCGATCAGTGTTCCATCGGGCATGCGCAACCGCAGCTGAGTAGCCTTGAGCTTACCCAGGCGCAGGGCTTCCAGGTCAAACGCCACCGTCTGGATACCCCAGGGATGAACCAGCGACAAATGTGCCAGTCCCTCATTTGCCCAGGCCTCCCAGCGTGCCTGCTGCTGGAATTGCTGCGGAGACAGAAGAGCCCCCGCGGCCCACAAGGGGCGGTCGATTTTCATGACGTCGTTTCCCTACGAAAGGAACAGCTGTTGAGAGCCTCAGGCTTTTGCCTTGGGCATCTGCGAAACCAGTGACAAATTGACGTCCATGCCTTCCACCTGGAAGTGCGGCACGGCATACAGCTTCACGCGGAAGAAGCCCGGGTTGTCCTCGATGTCTTCCACGGTGACCTTGGCATCGCGCAACGGGTGCGAAGCCTGCAAGTCATCGCTTGGATCGGTCATCTCGGTCACCAGGCCGCCGATCCACTTGTTCAGCTCCAGCTCCAGCAGACGACGATCCTTGGTCGTGCCGATGTTTTCGCGCTGGATCAACTTCAGGTAATGAGCGATGCGCGACAGCAGGAAGATGTAGGGCAAGCGCGAGTTGATGCGGCTGTTGGCGGTGGCATCGGCCGTGTCGTACAGCGCCGGCTTCTGCGCAGAGTTGGCCGAGAAGAAACACGCGTAGTCGCGATTCTTGTAATACGAGAGCGGGATGAACCCAAGGTTGGCGAACTCGAATTCGCGAGTCTCCGGAATCATCACCTCCGAAGGAATCTTCACCTGGTTGCCCGTGCCCAGATCGTACAAATGGATCGGCAAACCGGTGACTGCGCCGCCAGACTGCGGTCCGCGAATCTGCACGCACCAACCGTTGGCAATGAAGCTTTTCACCATGTTGGCGGCGAAGGCAAACGAGGCGTTGGTCCACAGGTATTTGTCGTGATCCAGGCCCTTGACGCTTTCGATGTAGTTGAAGCTGCGCACCGGAACGGTGTCCGGACCATACGGCAAACGCCCCAGCACCCGCGGCATGAGCAAGCCGATATAACGGGCATCGTCACTCTCGCGGAACGCCTTCCACTTGATGTATTCGGCACGGTCGAAGTAATTGCCGATGTCCTTGATGGCGGCGACTTCTTCCATCGACTGCTTGCCAAAGAACCCGGGGCCGACGGCACCGATGAAAGGCATGTGCGCTGCCGCCGAGACTTTGGAGATATTGCGCAGCAGGGTTATGTCCTGCGGATCACGACCAAACTCGTAGTTGGAAATGGCCGCGGCTATCGGCTCCCCGCCGGGCGTGTCGTACTCCTGGGTGTAGGTGTGCAAATACAGGCCGCTTTGCGCGATTTCCGGAGCGTCCTCAAAATCCTGTACCAGGTGCTCTTTGCTGATATCGAGCAGCTCGATTCGTACGTTCTGGCGAAAATCGGTCTGGTCGATCAGCGACTTCACACCGCGCCAGGTTGACTCGGTTCGCTGGAAATCAGGATGGTGCATCACCGCGTCGAGTTGACGGCTGATCTGCGCATCCAGCATTGCGATATGGCCATCGAGCAGCGTTCTGTCCAGGCGCTCGATTTTCTGCGACGACTGCTTGAGCAGGTTCAGGAATACACTGACAGCGGCCGTCACTCGCTCATCGGCCGTGGCCTCCGCCAGCGCCTCGGCATTCTGAAAGCTGTCGATGCCGCTTAATTTCGCCACCGGGCTGAGATTGATCTTTCCAAACAGCGCGCCATATACGCTTGCATTTTCTTCAGGCAACACTGTAGCGCCGCGCGATTGCACGTTAGAACTTTCTAAAGACATTGAGGAAATTTCCCTTTAAACGAACCGAATTGAATTAACCAACTTGTTCCGGAGCCAGGGCGGCCAACTCGGCCCGCAGCTCATCACTCAATGCATCGTCCTTGAGGATTCGTTCCAGTTCGTGACGGAAGGTAGCGTTGTCCAACAGGTTGGACTTGAGGTCGCGCAACAGGTTGCGCATCGCCAGCAAGGCACGCAGCTGGGGGATTTGCCTCGCCACCTGCTCTGGCTCGAAATCCTTCATGCACTGAAAATTCAATTCAACCGAAGTATCGACAGCCTCATCCACCAGGGTATTTTCCACCGCCAGCTTCAGGGCCGGCGAGAACTCGGCCAATACGCTGTCGAAGTTATTCTTGTTGATTCCAACTTTGTGACGCTCCGAAAGCGGGCGCTGCTCCCGGCCGCTACTGTAGTCACCCATGACCATCAACTTCAAAGGCAGCTCGACCTTCTTTTGAGCACCGCCAGTGTGCAAGTCGAGCTTGATGTTGACCCGAGCCTTGGGCACTTCATTTTGAAAACTGTTTGAAGCCATAACTCCTCCATGCGAACTCGCAATAGCTGCGAACAACATCTCTGTCGATAGGTGTATTAATCATTTCGGGGTGAAACAATGAACTATCCTGGAGAGACGCACCACCCCTGAGAATACGATTCAGATACTTCCGACTTTTTAGGTAAACACCACCTACACACCAGGCAGGAATTATCCTACGCGATCTATGAAACAGCCTACATCCAAGGCGAAGGATCGATAATTTGAAATACAAAACACATCGGCAAATATTTATTTACAGAAATAAAGACACCGCTTTTACTGTGAAAAATACTTACCTTCGGCGCATTACATCAGGAAACAATTAACGACCAAGGTGGGTTACAACAATTGAAACTGGCCAAGGCGGGCACCGCTAAAGCAAAAAAAATCCGATCCCTGAACAGGCATCGGATTTTTTGTTCCACACGATAAAAGCCGTTTCAACCAACCAGCTGATTATCCTTGCGCGCCGTCAGAAGTTCGCCGGCGTGTTGGCACTGATAATCTCAGCCTCATCCGCCCCGATATTGCGAAACCGATGCGGCAAGGTCGTCGGGAAGTAATAGCCATCCCCGGCGTTCAGCACGCTCACCTGCCCGTCCACGGTCAACTCCACGGTACCCCGTGTCACCAACCCACACTCCTCGCCTTCGGAATGCACGATCGGCTCTTCACCCGAACTGGCGCCCGGCGCGTATTGCTCGCGCAGCAGGCGCATCTGCCGGCTCGGCACGGACGCGCCGATCAGCAGCAGGCGCAAGCCATGGCGGCCGAGGTCGGGCTGTTCGTTGGCGCGGAAGACGTACTGGTGTTCGCGCGGTGGCTGATCGAAGGTGAAGAAGTCGGCCAGGGACATGGGGATGCCCTCCAGCAACTTTTTCAGGGAACTGACGGAAGGACTGACCCGATTCTGTTCGATCAGGGAGATGGTTGCATTGGTGACGCCGCTACGCCGGGCCAGCTCGCGCTGGGACAGTTTGTAGCTTTCGCGTACTAATTTGAGTCGTGAGCCCGTGTCCATGACAGCCTTATGCGCCAACCTGTAGGAGCGAGCTTGCTCGCGATTCTGATTTGACCTTCAACATTGATGTTGACTGAACCAACGCCTTCGCGAGCAAGCTCGCTCCTACAAGGATAATGGAGGGGTGGAGTGCAGGCGCGGATCGCGCCGTTTTCCGGTCCCGAAACGTGAAAGGCGGCTATTAAATCACGTTTGTTCGCAATGCTCAGCAGGTTCGATAAACGGCAGGAAAAATAGCCATTTGCCATGAAGTTGCACAACCTGTGGGAGCGGGCTTGCTCGCGAAAGCGGTGTGTCAAGCGCCATCTTAAGTGGCAGATATGCCCTCTTCGCGAGCAAGTCGGATCGCCGCACCGCCGCTCCCACAGGGGATTTGCGGTGTTGCTGAAATAAAAAGCCGGCAGCACCCTTTGGGGAGATGCCGCCGGCGAGGTAAAGACTAGATGCCGAAACGGTCGCGCAGCGAGTAGTACACGGCGCCGAGGGCGGTCAATGGCGCGGAGAACGTGCGCCCGCCGATCATCGGCATGTGCGGCAACGAGGCAAACGCGTCGAAGCGCTCGGCGTCGCCACGGATCATTTCCGAGATCAGTTTGCCGGCCAGGTGCGAGCAGGTAACGCCGTGGCCGCTGTAGCCCTGCATGTAGTAGGCGTTCTTCTCGATACGACCGAATTGCGGCATGCGCGACATGGTCAGCAGGAAGTTGCCGGTCCAGCGGTAGTCGATCTTCACGTCCTTCAATTGCGGGAAGGTCTTGAGGATTTTCGGGCGGATCAGTTGTTCGATGTCGTCCGGCTCGCGCGCGCCGTAGACCACGCCACCGCCGTACAGCAGGCGGTTGTCCGCCGTCAGGCGGTAGTAGTCGAGCAGGTAGTTGCAGTCTTCGACGCAGTAGTTGTTCTTGATCAGGCTACGCGCTTGCTGCTCCGACAACGGCTCGGTGACGACGATCTGCGAACCGCACGGCATGCTCTTGCTGGTCACGCGGTTGTCGAGGCCCTGCGGCAGGTAGGCGTTACCGGCGATCAACAGGTACTTGGCCCGCACCAGGCCTTTGGCGGTGCGCACGGTGATCGGCTCGCCGTAGGTGATTTCCACCGCTGCCGATTGCTCGTAGATCTTGCCGCCCAGGCCGATGATGGCCGAGGCTTCGCCCAGAGCCAGGTTCAGCGGGTGAATGTGGCCGCCCTGCATGTCCAGCAGGCCGCCGACGTAGGCATCGGAACCGATTTCGCGCTTGATGTCAGCCGCGTCGAGCATTTTCAGGTTCTTGTTGCCGTAGCTTTCCCAGTTCTTCTTCTGCTCGGCCAGGCCCTTGAGCTGCTTCTTGTTCATCGCCGCGAAGATACCGCCGGGACGATAGTCGCACTGGATGTCGTAGTGCTGTATGCGCTGACGAATGATGTCGGCGCCTTCGAAAATCATGCTGCCGAGGATTTCGGCGGTCTTGTCGCCGTAGCGCTCTCCGATGACATCGACGTCGCGGCTATAGGAGTTGACCAGTTGGCCGCCGTTGCGACCGCTGGCGCCGAAACCGACCTTGGCCGCTTCCAGCACGGTCACGCTGTAGCCCGCTTCGGCGAGGAACAGTGCCGAGGACAGACCGGTGTAGCCGGCGCCGATCACGCAGACGTCGCAGTCCACCGCCCCTTCCAGCACCGGGAAATCGCCGGTGAAGTTGCGGGTGGCGGCGTAGTAGCTGTCTACATGCTTTTGTTTAACAGATGCTTGTTTCATAGGTTTCTCCGATGGCCGCCGGCAAGGTGCAGGCGGCCGCCGTTTAAAAGGTCTTAGAGCTTGATCCAGGTCGCTTTGAGTTCGGTGTACTTGTCGAACGCGTGCAGCGATTTGTCCCGACCGTTACCCGACTGCTTGAACCCGCCGAACGGCGCGGTCATGTCGCCGCCGTCGTACTGGTTGACCCAGACGCTGCCGGCACGCAGGGCACGAGCGAAGGTATGGGCCTTGCTCAGGTTGCTGGTCCATACGCCGGCGGCCAGGCCGTAGATGCTGTCGTTGGCAATCGCCAGGGCTTCTTCAGCCGTGTCGAAGGTGATGACCGACAGCACCGGGCCGAAGATTTCTTCCTGGGCGATGGTCATGGCGTTGGTCACGCCGTCGAAAATCGTCGGTTCCACGTACTGGCCACCGGTGCCTTCGAGGGTGCGGCTGCCGCCAGCGATCAACTGGGCGCCCTGCTCTTTGCCGATACCGATGTAGCGCAGCACGTTGTCCAGTTGACGCTGGTCGACGACCGCGCCAACGGTGGTTGCAGGATCGAGGGCGTGGCCCGGCTTCCAGGCTTGCAGGGCCTCCACCAGCAGCGGGATGAACTGCTCGTGAATCGAACGCTCAATCAGCAAGCGCGAACCAGCGGTGCAGACTTCGCCCTGGTTGAAGGCAATGGCACCGGCTGCGGCCTGTGCTGCCGCGCGCAGGTCCGGCGCATCGGCAAACACCACGTTGGCGCTCTTGCCCCCCGCCTCTGCCCAAACGCGTTTCATGTTGCTTTGCCCGGCGTAGATCATCAGCTGCTTGGCGATCGCCGTGGAGCCGGTGAAGGCCAGCACGTCGACGTCCATGTGCAACGCCAGCGCCTTGCCGACGGTGTGGCCATAGCCTGGCAGGACGTTGAACACGCCTTTCGGGATGCCGGCTTCCAGCGCCAGCTGGGCGATGCGGATCGCGGTCAGCGGCGACTTTTCCGAAGGCTTGAGGATGAACGAGTTGCCCATGGCCAGGGCCGGGGCGAATTTCCAGCTGGCCATGATCAACGGGAAGTTCCACGGCACGATGGCCGCAACCACACCGGCCGCTTCCCGTGTCACCAGGCCCAGCTGATCCTGGGGCGTGGCGGCGACTTCGTCGTAGATCTTGTCGATGGCTTCGGCGGTCCAGCGGATCGCGTTGGCGGTCGCCGGAATGTCGATGCTCATGGAATCGCTGATCGGCTTGCCCATGTCGAGGGTTTCGAGCAGGGCCAGCTCTTCACGGTTGGCCAGGATCAGGTCGGCGAAACGGATCAGGACACGCTTGCGTTCGGCCGGGGCCAGGTTGGCCCAGACGCCGGACTCGAACGTGCGGCGCGCCACGGCGACCGTGGCATTGGCGTCCGCTTCGTCGGTGCTGGCGACGTTTGCCAGGAAGCGACCGTCCACCGGGCTGATGCATTCGAACGTGGCGCCACTGGCGGCCGCGCAATACTGGCCGTCAATGAATGCACGACCTTCAATGGAGAGGGACTGGAAGCGTTGCTCCCAATCGCTGCGAGTGTTTGTCATGGTTGTGACTCGACGCAGGGGAATAGGTGGTCGCCGGATTGAACGCCAACCAATTACGACCTTGGAAATACGGTCCCCTGTGGGAGCGGGCTTGCTCGCGAAGGCGGTGTATCAAGCGACATCAGTGTTGACTGTGCCGCCGTCTTCGCGAGCAAGTCGGAACGCCGCACCGCCGCTCCCACAGTTGATCGGTGTGATCCGTCTTAAACGGTATGCAGGTACCAGTTGTACTCAAGGTCGGAGATGGAGTTCTCGAACTCGGCCAGCTCGCTTTCCTTGCACGCCACGAACACGTCGATGTACATCGGGTCGATGTAGCGCGCCATGACTTCGCTGTCGTCCAGTTCGCGCAGGGCATCGCGCAGGTTGTTCGGCAGGCTCTGCTCGTTCTGCTCGTAGCTGTTGCCTTCCACCGGGGCGCCAGGTTCGATCTGGTTGGTCAGGCCGTGGTGCACGCCGGCCAATACCGAAGCCATCAGCAGGTACGGGTTGGCGTCGGCACCCGCCACGCGGTGTTCGATGCGCACGGCGTCCGGCGAACCGGTCGGTACACGAACAGCCACGGTGCGGTTGTCGATGCCCCAGCTCGGCGAGTTCGGCACATAGAACTGCGCGCCGAAACGACGGTACGAGTTGACGTTCGGGCAGAGGAACGCCATCTGCGCCGGCAGGGTCTCGAGCACACCGCCGATCGCGTGACGCAGCGCGGCGTTCTGCTCGGGATCCTCGCTGGCAAAGATGTTGTTGCCTTCTTTGTCGAGAATCGAAATGTGCACGTGCAGACCGTTACCTGCCTGGCCCGGATACGGCTTGGCCATGAAGGTGGTGTCCATCTCGTGGTCGTAGGCGATGTTCTTCACCAGACGCTTGAGCAGCACCGCGTAGTCGCACGCCTTGATCGGGTCAGCCACGTGGTGCAGGTTGACTTCGAACTGCGCCGGGGCGCTTTCCTTGACGATGGCGTCAGCCGGGATGCCCTGCTCTTTGGCGCCTTCGAGGATGTCTTGCAGGCAGTCGACGTATTCGTCGAGGTCGTCGATCAGGTACACCTGGGTCGACATCGGACGCTTGCCCGATACCGGCGAACGTGGCGATTGCGGACGACCGTTCACGTTGTCCTGGTCGATCAGGTAGAACTCCAGTTCGAACGCGGCGCAGATGGTCAGGCCCATGTCGTCGAACTTGCGCACGATATTGGCCAGCACTTCCCGCGGGTCGGCGAAGAATGGCTCGCCTTCGAGTTCGTGCATGGTCATCAGCAGTTGCGCAGTCGGGCGCTTCTGCCAGGGTTCGATGCTCAGGGTGCCCGGGATTGGGTAGCAGATCCGGTCGGAGTCGCCGATGTCCAGACCCAGGCCGGTGCTTTCCACCGTGGAACCATTGATGTCCAGAGCAAACAGAGACGCCGGCAGGTTGATGCCTTTCTCGTAAACCTTATGAAGACTGGTGCGCTCGATGCGCTTGCCGCGCACCACACCGTTCATATCCGCAATCAGAAGGTCGACGTACAAAACCTCAGGATGTTTCTTAAGGAATGCGTTTGCTTCGTTGAGTTGAACGGCACGCAGAGGGACCGACATGATGCACCTATTTTTTACTGTTAATTATTATGTTCACCGCCCTTTCACGAGCCCAGTCAATCCGAAAGGCAAAGTGAAGTCAATAGCGAACACTCAGCCTTTCAACGTTTATTTTCGGGCCTCTCAGAAGGACGAGAGTGCCAGATAAGCCCTCAAACACGCGTAAACCCTGAAGATCGGACGTGCGGCGTTTAGAATTTTTTACATGAGAGTTGTTAATTAAAATCAACAAGGCTAAGCTCCGGAAAAGCTCGTTCAAGTGTGAAACTTCGAGGTGATAAAAATGGCATTCAAGCCATTGATCGGCGTTACTGCGTGCGTCAAACAGATTGGCCTGCACCCCTACCACATCAGCGGCGACAAGTACTTGCGTGCTGTCAGCGTTGCGGCGCTGGGGCTGCCTGTCGTTATTCCTTCCTTAGGCGACCTGACCGAAATCGATGACCTGCTGCCGCAGCTCGACGGTCTGTTGCTGACCGGCTCGCCATCGAATGTGGAACCCTTCCACTATCAAGGCCCCGACAGCGCCCCCGGTACGGAGCATGATCCGCAACGGGACCGCACCACCCTGCCACTGATCCGCGCAGCCATCGCTGCCGGCGTTCCGGTCCTCGGCATCTGCCGGGGTTTCCAGGAAATGAACGTGGCGCTCGGTGGCAGCCTGCATCAGAAAGTCCATGAACTCCCAGGCTTCCTTGATCACCGCGAAGCCAATCACCCGGACCTGGCCGTGCAATACGCGCCGGCCCATGCGGTGAATGTGCAGCCCGGCGGCGTGTTCGAAGCGCTGGACCTGCCGGCGGTGTTCCAGGTCAACTCGATTCACAGCCAGGGCATCGACCGCCTGGCGCCCGGCCTGCGCGCCGAAGCCGTCGCTCCCGATGGCCTGATCGAGGCGGTGTCGGTGGAGAACAGCAAGGCCTTCGCCCTCGGCGTGCAATGGCACCCGGAATGGCAGGTCCTGAACAACCCTCCTTATTTGAGTATTTTCCAGGCGTTCGGCGAAGCCTGCCGGCAACGGGCGGCGCTGCGTCACTCGGGCTGACGAAAAAACACTGACAACCGATTTTCTGCCCCCGCGGGTCAGGCGGGCGTGCCTTTGCGCGTCCGTGACCTGCGACAACAACACACTGCAATAACAACAAGTACGAAAGGCAGCCAGGATGGCGGCGCCGAATAAACCCGAGTGGTATGGGTCAGGCAAGCACGTTCCATGTGGGAGCGGGCTTGCTCGCGAAGGCGGAGTGTCAGTCGACACCATTGTTTCTGATACACCGCTTTCGCGAGCAAGCCCGCTCCCACAGGTTGCGTGCCACACCCGCCACCGGGTTTGCAATCCACTATTAAGCCGGGCCGTGTTGGCCTGGCGACTGAAACCTGTTGGGAGTTTCACATGGCAAACGCCTCCAGCATCTACAGGAAGGCAATTGAAGGTCACCAGGCACCGAAGAAGGTGTTGGTGAAAGTCGATCGCGTCACCAAGAAATTCGACGAAACCACCGCGGTGGACGATGTGTCCCTGGAAATCCACCAGGGTGAAATCTTCGCCCTGCTCGGCGGTTCCGGCTCCGGCAAATCGACCCTGTTGCGCATGCTCGCCGGTTTCGAGCGCCCGACCGAAGGCCGGATTCTGCTCGACGGCGTCGACATCACCGACATGCCGCCGTACGAACGACCGATCAACATGATGTTCCAGTCCTACGCGCTGTTCCCGCACATGACGGTGGCGCAGAACATCGCCTTCGGCCTCAAGCAGGACCGTTTGCCAGCGGACGAAATCGAAGCCCGCGTGCAGGAAATGCTGCGCCTGGTGCACATGACCCAGTACGCCAAGCGCAAGCCGCACCAACTGTCCGGCGGCCAGCGTCAGCGCGTGGCCCTGGCCCGTTCCCTGGCCAAGCGTCCGAAACTGCTGCTGCTCGACGAACCGATGGGTGCCCTGGACAAGAAGCTGCGCTCGCAAATGCAACTGGAGCTGGTGGAAATCATCGAGCGCGTCGGCGTGACCTGCGTGATGGTGACCCACGACCAGGAAGAGGCCATGACCATGGCCCAGCGCATCGCGATCATGCACCTGGGCTGGATCGCCCAGATCGGCAGCCCGGTCGACATCTATGAAGCCCCGGTCAGCCGCATGGTCTGCGAATTCATCGGCAACGTGAACGCCTTCGAAGGCACCGTGGTTGAAGACCTGGAAGGTCACGCGATCATCCACAGCCCGGACCTGGAGCAGAAGATCTACGTCGGCCACGGCGTCAGCACCTCGGTGCAGGACAAGTCGATCACCTACGCGATCCGCCCGGAAAAACTGCTGGTCAGCACCCTCAAGCCCGAGAACCGCTACAACTGGTCCAGCGGCAAGGTGCATGACATCGCCTACCTCGGCGGCCACTCGGTGTTCTACGTCGAGCTGCCTGGCGGCAAGATCGTCCAGTCGTTCATGGCCAACGCCGAACGCCGGGGCGCGCGTCCGACCTGGGACGATCAGGTCTACGTGTGGTGGGAAGACGACAGCGGCGTGGTACTGCGCGCATGAAAACCTTCAATCAGCAATTTCTGAGGTTGGTCCCCAGCGGGCGCAAGTTCGTCATCGGGATTCCATTCATCTGGCTGTTCCTGTTCTTCATGTTGCCGTTCTTCCTGGTGATGAAGATCAGCTTCTCGGAAGCGGCCCTGGCCATTCCGCCCTACTCGGAGATCTACACCTACGCCGAACAGAAATTCCAGCTGATGCTCAACATCGGCAACTACTCCCTGCTGGGCCAGGATGAGCTGTACCTGTCCGCCTACCTGGGTTCGTTGAAGGTAGCGTTTTTCAGCACTGTGATGTGCCTGGTGATCGGTTTCCCGATGGCCTACGCCATCACCAAGGCCAGCAAGGAAGCGCAGAACGTGCTGATGCTGCTGATCATGATGCCGACCTGGACCGCGATCCTGATCCGCGTCTATGCCTGGATGGGCATCCTCAGCAACAACGGCCTGCTCAACGCGTTCCTGATGTGGACCGGCCTGACGTCGCACCCGATCGAGATCCTCAACACCAACACCGCCGTGTACATCGGCGTCGTATATGCGTACCTGCCGTTCATGGTGCTGCCGCTGTACGCCAACCTGGTCAAGCACGACCAGAGCCTGCTGGAAGCCGCATCGGACCTGGGTTCGAGCAACTTCAACAGCTTCTGGAAAATCACCGTGCCGTTGGCCAAGAACGGCATCATCGCCGGCTGCATGCTGGTGTTCATTCCGGTGGTCGGCGAGTTCGTGATTCCGGAACTGCTCGGCGGTCCGGAAACCCTGATGATCGGCCGTGTGTTGTGGCAAGAGTTCTTCAACAACCGCGACTGGCCGGTGGCGTCTGCCCTGGCGGTGGTGATGCTGTTGATCCTGATTGTGCCGATTCTGCTGTTCAACCGCAGCCAGGCCAAAGAGATGGAGGCACGGGGATGAAACGCTTCGGATTTTCAAAGTTCATGCTGATTTTCGGCCTGTCGTTCATCTACCTGCCGATGCTGATCCTGGTGATCTACTCGTTCAACGCCTCGAAGCTGGTGACAGTGTGGGGTGGCTGGTCGATCAAGTGGTACGCCGGCCTGCTCGACAACTCGCAACTGATGGGTTCGGTGGTGCGCTCGCTGGAAATCGCCTGCTACACGGCGGTGGCAGCAGTCGCACTGGGGACGTTAGCCGCGTTCGTGTTGACCCGCGTGACACGCTTCAAGGGTCGTACCCTGTTCGGTGGCCTGGTCACCGCGCCGCTGGTAATGCCTGAAGTGATCACCGGCCTGTCGCTGTTGCTGCTGTTTGTGGCCATGGCGCAGTTGATCGGCTGGCCGCAGGAGCGTGGCATCGTCACCATCTGGATCGCCCACACCACATTTTGTGCTGCCTACGTGGCGGTGGTAGTCTCCGCCCGCCTTCGCGAGCTGGACCTGTCCATCGAAGAAGCGGCCATGGACCTGGGCGCGAAGCCGTTCAAGGTGTTTTTCCTGATCACCATCCCGATGATCGCGCCATCGCTGGCGGCGGGCGGCATGATGTCGTTCGCCCTGTCGCTGGATGACCTGGTGCTGGCGAGCTTCGTATCCGGCCCGGGTTCCACGACCCTGCCGATGGAAGTGTTCTCCGCGGTGCGCCTGGGGGTTAAACCCGAGATCAACGCCGTGGCCAGCCTGATCCTGCTGGCGGTGTCGATCGTGACCTTCATGGTCTGGTTCTTCAGCCGCCGTGCCGAAGAAAGCCGCAAACGCGCGATCCAGGAAGCCATGGACCAGACCGCCAGCGAATCCTGGCAACAACCGAAAAAGCAAATGGCAGAAGCAACGGCCTAGTGTCGCCTCCTGTAGGAGCGAGCTCGCTCGCGATGGACTTCAACGATAACGCGGGCTGTCTGATTGAACGCGGCGTCCTTGAGTTTTTCGCGAGCGAGCTCGCTCCTGCAAGGGAGCGTGAAAGCTTATTTGCTGCATGATTTGAACAAGAAAAGAAATGGAGTTGTACCGATGAAAATGTTTGGCAGGACTCTGCTGACACTGTCCTTATTGGGCGCAATCGCCACTGGCGCCCAGGCCAATGACAAGGTTCTGCGCGTCTACAACTGGTCGGATTACATTGGCCCGGACACCGTCAAGAAGTTCGAAGACGAGACCGGCATCCAGGTGACCTACGATGTGTTCGACAGTAACGAAACCCTTGAAGCACGCCTGCTGGCGGGCAAATCCGGCTACGACATCGTCGTGCCGTCCAACAGTTTCCTGGCCAAGCAGATCAAGGCCGGCGTCTACCAGACGCTGGACAAATCGAAGCTGCCGAACTGGAAGAACCTCAACCCGGTACTGCTGAAGAACGCCTCCGCGAGCGATCCCGAAAACGCTCATGCCATCCCGTACATGTGGGGCTCGATCGGTATCGGTTTCAACCCGCAGAAGGTCAGGGAAGTGCTGGGCACCAATGCCCCGACCAACTCCTGGGACCTGCTGTTCAAGCCGGAAAACGCCGAGAAGCTCAAGGCCTGCGGCATCAGCTTCCTCGACTCGCCCACAGAAATGATCCCGACCGCCCTGCACTACCTGGGCTACCCGGTGAACGATCAGGACAAACAGCACATCGCCGAAGCCGAGGCGCTGTTCATGAAGATTCGCCCGAACGTGGCGTACTTCCATTCGTCGAAATACATCTCGGACCTGGCCAACGGCAACATCTGCGTGGCCGTGGGTTACTCCGGCGACGTGCTGCAGGCCAAGGCCCGCGCTCAGGAAGCCGGGGACAAGGTGAAGATCGACTACAGCATCCCGAAAGAAGGCGCCGCCAGTTTCTACGACATGCTCGCCATCCCGCGCGATGCGGCCAACGTCGAGAACGCTTACCTGTTCATGAACTTCCTGATGCGTCCCGACGTGATCGCCGACGTCACCAACAGCATCGGCTACAGCAACGCCAACGCGGCGGCCACGCCGTTGGTCGATGAAGCGATCCGCAACGATCCGGGCTCCTACCCGCCGGAAGCGGTGATGGCCACGCTCTATGCCGTGCCGGACCAGCCGATTGCCATCCAGCGGATCATGACCCGTGGCTGGACCAAGGTGAAGTTGGGCCAGTAATCCAGAACACCACCGATCCTTGTGGGAGCGGGCTTGCTCGCGAAGAGGCCATCACCTTCAACATCAATGGTGGCTGACACACCGCTTTCGCGAGCAAGCCCGCTCCCACACTGGATCGGTGGTGGTTCAACACTTTCCGTTCACGCAGCGCCTTACCACCGCTGCCTCTCCTGCAAGTAGAACGGCCTCACCTGGCTCCCTCGGTTCAGGTGAATTTGGCGCCCTCGGGCGCCTTTTTTTATGGGGGATCAATCAAGGGCCATTGGGCCAGTGCCCGATAGCGGCCCTTGTGGGATTCGAACAGGGTGAAGCGGTCGGCTCGCAGGAAGAATTGCGGCGCGGTCGCGGACTCCGGCACCGGCGCCCGATACTGCCGTGCCAGGGTCAGGTGCGGGCGGTATTCCCTGGGGGCTTCCTCCAGACCAAACGGCAACATCGCCTGTTCCAGGGCATACACCAATCGCAGCAATGCCGGGGGCGTCTGCTCCGGCGCGAGTATCAGCGCCCCCGCCCTGAGCCACACGTCCAGCCGATTCAACACCACCGTCAAGCGCTCGCCCGGTGTGCGGATGGACGCCACTGCATCGCAGATGCCAGCAATCTGCGCCACGCCCACCGCCCCCAAAAACTTCAGCGTCAGGTGAAAGTTTTCCACCGGCACCGGCCGGCCGTTACGCAGTTGCAGCGCACTGCGCCACTGGGCGATTTCCCGGCGCTGGGCCGGAGCGCAATCGAGTGCAAAGAACAGACGCTTGAACGGCTCGCGGGACTCTTCGTTCATGCCGGGCACCTCTTGGGAAGACTGCCTGAGTGTACTCAACCCGCGCGTACCGGCCAGCGCATTTCTGGCGCCGTGCGGCAGGCGCGTTATAGTTCTAGCATTCCGGAAATGCGGAGGGGGCCATGCGACAGATCATCAGCAAAGAGCCTTGGTGGGCCAGACCGCCCGAGCCAGGTCAGGATGAACTCAAGCTGGAATGGGGCTGGCTGGTGCATTACAACGAAGGTGAGCCGCGCTTCGAATTCATCCGCGAGCGGCCGACGGACGAGGAAATCCGGCATCGCAAGAGTTGCAGGATCACCCCGACGCCGGAGTGATCCCACGGCCGGCGTCAGGCTTTGAGGAGCATTTCAAACCCGCCGAACACCATTCGCTGACCGTCAAACGGCATCGGATTGACATTCGGCTGCATGCGCGGGTCCTGCATCATCCTGTCCATCCCGGCATTGCGGGTGGCCTTGTCCGGCCAGATGATCCAGCCAAAAGCCACGGTTTCGCCCTCCTTGAGTTTCACCGCCATCGGGAACGAAGTGACCTTGCCCTGCGGCACGTCTTCGCCCCAGCATTCGACCACGCTCAAGGCACCGTTTTCCTTGAAGACCGAGGCGGCGATTTCGGCGTGCTTGATGTATTGCTCACGGTTGGCAGTGGGTACGGCAGCGATAAAACCATCGACATAAGACATGAGCGTTTCTCCTGGGGTCATGGGGTGTTCTGCTGGGTAGTCGTTTGCGCCGGCGTCAGATCGACAGTGCCGGCGCTCAAACCGACCGGCGGCGAAGTACGGTCTGCCAGGCTGCCTTCGATCTGCCCTGCCATATAAAGTGTACCGGCCATGACACCGGTGGTCGGGTCCTGCACCAGTTTCATCCAGGCCTTGTCGAAGGTGTTGCCCAGGCTGCTGCGGATCAGAGCTTCACTGTCGGGCCGGTCATTGGCCTGGATGAGTGCACGAACGCCCGCGACCCCTAACGTGATCAAGCCACCGGCCAGTTTCCCGGCTGCCGCAGCCACGGCGCTGGCGGCCCCGCGCGGGGCCATCTCGGCTTCCATCCGCCGGCTGGCGCGCCTGGCCACCGGCGCCATCGCGGTGTCGGTCGAGCCCACACCCTTGTTGCCACCGGCCCTGTGGATTTTATCGACCAGCGCGACGAAGGCCGGCAAGGTGTTCAGCGGTTCGGTGTGCACGATCTGGTACAACGAGGCGTCTCGCGCCGGTGGGGGGCCGAGGGCGATGGCCGGGATTTTCTGGATGCGTCCGTTGAGCTGGGCAACCGGCACGCCGTGGCGAGTGGAGATTTTCTGCAGTTCTTCCTTGAGGATGTCGACGTAGAACGCCGCTGCCAGGCCGAGAATCGCATCGGGATCGACTTCCACTGCCGCCGGGGCCAGGACCTTTTCCTGATAGGCTTCGAGCAGGTACGCCGCCAGTTGTTTTTCCGCCGTGTCCTGCTCGCCCTTGGCGCTGATGGTGTACCAGCTGACCTTCATCGACAGCCATTCCTGGGTCCAGTAATTGCTGAACCAGGGAATGAAATTCTGTTCGGTCAACTCATAGACCCGTGTACGCCAATACTCCATGGCGCCGCGGGCGTAGATTCTGGTCTGTTCGGTGGCCGACTGCGACGCGGCGACGATCTCCCGGTCCACCTGTTGCCAGGTGCTGGCGGGCACGTTGACCGGTGCCACTTGCACCACCGGCGCGCGCACAGGCGTGGCACACCCCGCCAACACCACCAGCACGGCAATGATCAGCGAACGCAGGTTCAAGATGGCGGCTTCCTGGAGAGTGCACCGGGCGAAATGCCCGACACGCGTAACCCTCGGTTTAAGTATAGGTGGCGGCGCCCTTGAGGCCGCCTTGGGCCCGCACCAACAGCGCAAAAACCACCATCACTTGCGTCGATAATCACCATCGCCGCGATTGCCTTCCGCTTGATGGCCGTCAGCGTAGGATCGATTCCAAGCCAACACGAAACCCCGAATCGGAGGGGAACATCATGCTGATCCATTTGTTGACCTGCCTGGCCCTGACGGCGTTCACATTGGGTGTGTTTTCCTGGTACGTCTTGAGCGAGGAGCAAACATCATGATTCACACCGTCACCCTCGCCGTGCGTTTCCCGGTGTTCGGCAACAATTTCTACGCGCAGGAATTCGAGTCACGTAAAGAGTTGACTCTGATGTTCGACAAAAATTTCGAAGCGTTGCTGATCCCGGCAGCCGATCATCACTTCAGCAACGAAGTGGTCGGACTCAATGATCAGTTCCGTTTTTTGAATGACGTGCTGGTCGAGCATCTGCTGGATGTCGAGCTGGCAAAAGGCTCGGCCCGTTCGTTCGGGTTCTGACAGCGACCGCCGGTCGCCCGGGCTTGAACAGATAGCGCTCACAACGATCGCTGGCTATTGCCGATCCCCTTGGCAATATCGATCCCCCAATCCATCGCCGCCTCCATGTCCAGCATGTGCGGCCGTGGGTCGTGGTTTTCATTGATGACGGTGCCGTCCGGCCGATAGACACCAATGAACATGCCCAACGAACCGTCCTTCAATATCTCGGCCTTGACTTCAATCCGGCATCCGTTCGACAGCGTTTCCTTGTGGAACTCATGGCGCTCAGTCATTGCTGCTTTCCTCCCGCCCGTTGATTGCGAGCCTACCGGCAATGCTAGCTCAGCCCCCGCAAATACGTAGACCCGCTGGACCGGAGGCCTGCCCTGACAGCGGCGTAATGCCACCTATACTCAATTACACCTCCCCCCCAAGGGATCTGCACGTTCAACAACGAAAAGCAGAGGTGGAACATGGTCTGGCAGCAAGTCTACGATCCGTTCGGCAACCCGGTGCTTTCCACCATCATGGCCGCCGTACCGGTGGTGGTGATGCTGGCGTCCCTCGCGTTCTTCCATGTCAAGGCGCACCTGGCGGCGTTGCTCGCCCTGGCCTCGGCCCTGCTGATCGCGATCTTCGCCTTCGGCATGCCGGCGAACATGGCCGGGACCGCGGCGCTGTTCGGTGCAGCCAATGGTTTGCTGCCCATTGGCTGGATTGTGTTGAACATCATCTTCCTGCACCGCCTGACCACCGAAAACGGCTCGTTCAAGGTGCTGCAAGATTCCCTGGCGCGCATCACCGATGACCGACGCCTGCAATTGCTGCTGATCGCCTTCTGCTTCGGTGCGTTTTTCGAAGGGGCGGCCGGTTTCGGTACGCCGGTGGCGGTGACGGGCGCGATTCTGATCGGGCTGGGGTTTTCGCCGCTCGCCGCTTCAGGGCTGGCGCTGATCGCCAACACCGCCCCCGTGGCATTCGGCGCCCTCGGCACGCCGATCATCACCCTGGCCAAGGTCACCGGGCTGGATGAAATGGAGCTGTCGATGATGGTCGGCCGGCAGTTGCCGTTCTTCTCGGTGCTGGTGCCGTTCTGGCTGATCTGGGCCTTCGCCGGCTGGCGCAAGATGCTGGAAATCTGGCCGGCGATCCTGGTGGCCGGGGTCAGTTTCGCCGTGCCGCAGTTCCTGGTGTCCAACTATCACGGGCCGATGCTGGTGGACGTGATCGCCGCGCTGATTTCCATGGCCTGCCTGGCCGGGTTCCTCAGGGTATGGAAACCAGCCACGGTACATACGTCCGCCGCCCTGTCCGGCCGGGTCGACAACTCGAAGATCGACGCCGAACACGACGAAAAGCCTGTACCGACTGCAACCTTCGCCAATGAGGCAAAACCGGCTGTGATGCGGGCGTGGATGCCGTGGATCATCCTCACGATCTTCGTGTTCATCTGGGGCACCCAGGGCTTCAAGAACACCTTCGACACCCGCCCTGCGATCGACCCGCAAACCAGCGCCGCCAAACTCGATCCCCAGGGTAAGCCATTGCGCGAGGCGAACCCGGTGTTTGCGCCGGTCTTGACGTTCAGTACCTTGCACTTGCAAGTGGTAAAGGTCCCGCCGGTGGTGGCGGCGCCGAAACCCGAGGAAGCGGTGTACAAGTTCACCTGGTTCACCGCGACCGGCAGCGGCATTCTGCTGGCGGCGATTGTCGGCGGCTTGCTGATGGGGTACTCGATCCCGCAACTGATCAGCCAGTACCTGCGCACCTTGTGGGTGGTGCGTTACTCGTTGATCACCATTGCGGCAATGCTTGCCCTGGGCTTCCTCACGCGCTACTCCGGCCTGGATGCGACCATGGGCCTGGCCTTCGCCGCGACGGGCATCTTCTATCCCATGTTCGGCACCCTGCTCGGCTGGCTCGGCGTGGCGTTGACCGGTTCGGACACGGCGTCCAACGTGCTGTTCGGCGGCTTGCAGCGGGTGACCTCCGAGCAGTTGGGCATCAGCCCGGTGTTGATGGCCGCCGCCAACAGTTCCGGCGGGGTCATGGGCAAGATGGTCGACGCCCAGTCGATCGTGGTCGCCTCCACTGCCACCCGCTGGTACGGCCATGAAGGGGAAATCCTGCGCTACGTGTTCTTCCACTCGATCGTGCTGGCGATTCTGGTGGGTGGACTGGTGACCTTGCAGGCCTATGTCGCGCCGTTCAGCCATATGGTGGTGGGCGGACATTAAATCGAATACACCCGTAATTCTGTTTAACCCTGATCCCTGTGGGAGCGGGCTTGCTCGCGAAGGCGGCGACACATTCAACACAACTGTCGCCTGATACACCGCTTTCGCGAGCAAGCCCGCTCCCACACCTATGGCGGGTGGTCCGTCGAGCAGACAACGATCCCATGGACAGCTGGGCCTGACGGGCCAATGATTAAGACAGTGGACCGCGAAGACAGACCTCATGTGACAACAAAACGAGTGTCGAGCGCCGATGAACATTCTCTACGATGAACGCGTTGACGGCACCCTGCCCGACGTCGACAAACCGGCGCTGTTGCACGCCCTGAAAACCCGCTTGCCGAATCTGGAAATCCTCCATCAGCAGGAGGAACTCAAGCCCTACGAATGTGACGGACTCTCGGCCTATCGCACCACGCCGATGCTGGTGGTGCTGCCCCGATACATCGACGAAGTGCAAGGGGTGCTGCGTGTCTGTCATGAGCGGCACGTCCCCGTCGTGGCCCGTGGCGCGGGCACCGGTTTGTCCGGTGGCGCCCTGCCTTTGGACAAAGGCGTGCTGCTGGTAATGGCGCGTTTCAACAACATCCTGCACATCGACCCCGCCGCCCGTACTGCGCGGGTCCAGCCCGGCGTACGCAATCTGGCGATTTCCCAGGCGGCGGCACCGTTCGGCCTGTATTACGCACCGGACCCGTCCTCGCAAATCGCCTGCTCCATCGGCGGCAACGTGGCGGAAAATGCCGGTGGCGTGCACTGCCTCAAGTACGGCCTGACCGTGCACAACGTGCTCAAGGTCGACATCCTCACCGTCGACGGCGAGCACCTGAGCCTGGGCTCAAACGCCCTCGATTCTCCCGGTTTCGACCTGCTGGCGTTGTTCACCGGCTCCGAAGGCCTGCTCGGGATCATCACCGAAGTCACGGTCAAGCTACTGCCCAGGCCGCAGACCGCCAAAGTGCTGCTGGCAGCGTTCGACTCCGTGGAAAAAGCCGGCCGTGCCGTCGGTGACATCATCGCCGCCGGCATCATCCCCGGTGGCCTGGAAATGATGGACAACCTGGCCATCCGCGCCGCCGAGGACTTCATCCACGCCGGTTACCCGGTGGACGCCCAGGCCATTCTGTTGTGCGAGCTCGATGGCGTCGAAGCCGATGTCCAGGATGACTGCGAGCGGGTGCGCCAGGTACTGCAGCAGGCCGGCGCTATCGAGTTGCGTCAGGCGAAGGACGAAGCCGAACGCGTGCGTTTCTGGGCCGGGCGCAAGAATGCCTTCCCGGCGGTGGGCCGCCTCTCGCCGGACTATTACTGCATGGACGGCACCATCCCCCGTCGCGAACTGCCCGGCGTGCTTCGTGCCATCGCCGAGCTCTCGAACGAATACGGCCTGCGGGTGGCGAACGTGTTCCACGCCGGCGACGGCAACATGCATCCGTTGATTCTGTTCGACGCCAATCAACCCGGTGAACTTGATCGGGCCGAGGCCCTGGGCGGCAGGATCCTGGAGTTGTGCGTGAAGGTCGGTGGCAGCATCACCGGTGAACACGGCGTGGGCCGCGAGAAGATCAACCAGATGTGCGCACAGTTCAACAGCGATGAGTTGACCCTGTTCCATGCCATCAAGGCCGCCTTCGACCCGAGCGGCCTGCTCAACCCCGGCAAGAACATTCCGACCCTGCACCGCTGCGCCGAATTCGGGGCCATGCATGTGCACGGCGGGCAATTGCCCTTCCCGGAGCTGGAGCGTTTCTGATGCGCGGCCCTGAAGAATTCGACGACAGCCAGTCGCTGCTGGATCAGGTCAACCAGGCGCTGGAAAACGCCACGCCGTTGCGCATTCAGGGATCCAACAGCAAGGGCTTCCTTGGCCGTGCCACGGCCGGGGAAATTCTCGATACCCGCTCGCACCGGGGCATCGTCAGCTACGACCCGACAGAACTGGTGGTCACCGCCCGTTGCGGCACACCGTTGGCGCAGCTGGTGCAGGTGCTGGATGCCGCGCAACAGATGCTGCCCTGCGAACCACCGGCCTTTGGCGACAACGCCACTGTCGGCGGCATGATCGCCTGCGGGCTGTCCGGGCCACGGCGTCCGTGGGTCGGCTCGGTGCGCGATTTCGTACTCGGCACGCGGGTCATCACCGGGCAAGGCAAGCTGTTGCGCTTCGGTGGCGAGGTGATGAAAAACGTCGCCGGCTACGACCTGTCGCGCCTGATGGCCGGCAGTTACGGCTGCCTCGGGCTGATCACCGAAGTCTCGCTCAAAGTGCTGCCAAAACCCCGGCAGTGCCTCAGTGTCAGCCTGGAAATGAACACCGAACAAGCCTTGCTGCGCCTGGCGGAATGGGGCCAACAGCCGTTGCCGATCAGTGCCGCCTGCCACGACGGTACACGCCTGCACCTGCGGCTCGAGGGCGGCGAAGGTTCGGTGGCGGCGGCCCATGAGCGCCTCGGTGGCGAACGGCTGGACGCTTGCTACTGGGACGATCTCAACGAGCAGCGCTTGAGTTTCTTCGATGAAGACCAGCCGCTTTGGCGTCTTTCACTGCCGCACAACACGCCATGCCTGACGCTGCCGGGTCGCCAGTTGCTCGACTGGGGGGGCGCCCAGCGCTGGTTGAAATCCGATGCCGATGCGGCGTTCATCCGCCAGGTCGTCGACGAGGTCGGCGGCCATGCCACCTGTTTCAGCCACGGCTTGACCGACACCGCGTTCCAGCCGCTGTCCCCGGCCCTGATGCGTTATCACCGCAACCTGAAGCAACAGCTCGATCCACGGGGCATCTTCAACCCCGGACGCCTGTACGCGGAGCTTTGAACCATGCAGACGACCTTGAGTGAAAGCGCCAGCCATCTGCCCCGCGCCGCAGAAGCCGAAAGCATCCTGCGTACCTGCGTGCACTGCGGGTTCTGCAATGCCACGTGCCCGACCTATCAACTGCTCGGCGATGAACTGGACGGACCACGGGGGCGCATCTACCTGATCAAGCAAGTGCTGGAAGGCAACGACGTCACGCAGAAGACCCAACAACACCTGGACCGCTGCCTGTCGTGCCGCAACTGCGAAACCACCTGCCCGTCGGGTGTCGATTACCACAACCTGCTGGACATCGGCCGGGCGGTGGTCGATGCGGCGGTGCCGCGCCCGCTCGGCCAGCGCCTGTTACGCGAGGGGTTGCGTCAGACCGTGCCACACCCGGAGCTGTTCAAGAGTCTGGTCAATAGCGGTCAGGTGTTCCGTGCGCTGCTGCCCGGCCCCCTGCAAAGCAAGTTGCCGCGCAGCATCTACCCGGCCAAGCCACGGCCAATGACCCTGCGTGAGCGTCAGGTGCTGATGCTCGAAGGATGCGTGCAGCCCAGCCTGTCGCCCAACACCAATGCTGCGGCGGCGCGGGTGCTGGACCGCTTGGGGATCAGCGTCATCGCGACCCGCGAAGCCGGGTGCTGCGGTGCCGTGGACTATCACCTGGACGCCCAGGCCGCCGGCCTCGATCGCGCCCGGCGCAACATCGACGCGTGGTGGCCGGGCATCGAAAAAGGCGCCGAAGCGATTGTGCAGACGGCCAGCGGTTGCGGTGCCTTCATCAAGGATTACGGCCACCTGCTCGCCAGCGACCCGGCCTATGCCGACAAGGCGAAAAAGGTCAGCGCGCTGGCCCGGGACCTGGTGGAAGTGTTGCGCGACGAACCATTGGAAAAACTCGGCATCCACGCCTCGCAACGCCTGGCTTTCCATTGCCCCTGCACCTTGCAGCACGGGCAGAAACTCGGCGGTGCCGTGGAAGCACTGCTGACCGGGTTCGGTTTCAACCTGACGCCCGTTCCCGACGGGCACCTGTGCTGCGGTTCGGCGGGCACCTATTCACTGACCCAGCCGGAACTGTCGCGACAACTGCGCGATAACAAGCTCAACGCCCTGGAAAGCGGCCATCCCGAGGTCATTGTCACGGCCAACATTGGCTGCCAGTCGCACCTCGACGGCGCAGGCCGAACCCCGGTGCGGCACTGGATCGAACTGGTCGAAGCCGCCCTGCCCTAACCGAATCCCGGAGGTGCCCATGAACCGCAAAGCCGTCCTGAGCCAAGCCGAAGTCAGCCGGATCCTCACCGCCGCCCGCACCGAAGCACAGGCCAATCAATGGGCCGTGACCATCGTGGTAGTCGATGACGGCGGCCACCCGCTGGCCCTCGAACGCCTCGACGGCTGCGCGCCGGGCAGCGCCTATATCGCTACCGAAAAGGCCCGCACCTCAGCCCTCGGACGGCGCGAATCGAAAAACTATGAGGACATGATCAACGGTGGGCGCTACGCTTTTCTGTCAGCGCCCTTGCTGACCTCGCTGGAGGGTGGCGTGCCGATAGTCTTCGAAGGCCAGGTGATTGGCGCCGTCGGGGTGTCGGGCGTCAAGCCTGAGCAGGATGCGCAGGTGGCCAAGGCCGGTGCGCAGTGCCTGAAATGAAATTGTGGCATCACCCTAGATCCCTGTGGGAGCGGGCTTGCTCGCGAAAGCGGTGTATCAGACACATGGATATCAGATGTGCCACCGTCTTCGCGAGCAAGCCCGCTCCCACAAGAGTCCGAGTTAAACCAGCCGAGAGGAGCCTCATCCATGACCCGCCTCACCGCCAAAGACTTCGCCCCCGAACTGCTGGAACTCTACGACTACTACGCCCACGGCAAGATCGACCGCCGGGAGTTTCTCGATCGCGCGGCGCTATTTACCTTCGCCGGCATGACGGCGGGAGCCCTGCTCGCCGCGCTAAGCCCCAACTATGCGCTGGCCGAGCAGGTCGAATTCACTGATCCGGACATTGTTGCCGAGTACATCACCTACCCGTCGCCCAAGGGCCACGGCCAGGTTCGCGGTTATCTGGTGCGTCCGGCCAAGGCCACCGGCAAAGTGCCGGCAGTGGTGGTCGTGCACGAGAACCGCGGGCTCAACCCGTACATCGAAGATGTGGCCCGGCGGCTGGCCAAGGCCGGCTTCATCGCCCTCGCCCCGGACGGCCTGAGTTCGGTCGGAGGTTATCCGGGCAATGACGACAAGGGCCGCGAGCTTCAGGCCAAGGTCGATCCGGAAAAACTGATGAACGACTTTTTCGCCGCCGTCGAGTGGATGATGAAACACCCCGCCGCCAGCGCAAAAGTCGGCATCACCGGATTCTGCTACGGCGGTGGCGTGACCAACGCCGCTGCCGTGGCCTATCCGGAACTGGGGGCCGCCGTGTCGTTCTATGGTCGCCAGCCAGCGGCCGAGGACGTGCCCCGCATCAAGGCCCCGCTGATGCTGCACTACGGCGAGCTGGATACGCGGATCAACGAAGGCTGGCCGGCCTTTGAGAAAGCGTTGAAGGCCGGGGGCAAGACCTATGAGGCCTATATTTACCCGGGCTGCAATCATGGTTTCCACAACGACTCCACGCCGCGTTATGACGAGGCGGCGGCGAAACTGGCGTGGGAGCGGACGTTGGGGTGGTTTCGCAAGTATCTGGTTTGACCTGAATTTGAGGGCAGCAGGGCCGGCCTCTTCGCGAGCAAGCCCGCTCCCACATTGGCTCTGTGTACGACGCAGATCCAATGTGGGAGCGGGCTTGCTCGCGAAGGCGATCTTAAGACCTGCGCAGTTACTTCGGCTGAGCCACAGTCCGCAGATACGGTTTCAAGGTCTTGAAACCATCCGGGTATTTCTTCTTCGCGTCTTCGTCAGACACCGAGGTCGGAATGATCACGTCTTCACCTGGCCGCCAGTTCACGGGCGTGGCGACGGTGTGTTTGGCATTCAGTTGCAGGGAATCGAGCAGGCGCAGCACTTCATCGAAGTTGCGCCCGGCGCTCATCGGGTAGATCAGCATGGCCTTGACCTTCTTGTCCGGGCCGACGATGAACACCGAACGCACTGTGGCGTTGTCCACCGCCGTGCGCGCACCGCCGCTGGCGTTGGGGTGGATCATGTCGTAGAGCTTGGCCACCACCAGGTTTTCGTCGCCGATCAGCGGGTAGTTGACCGCGCTGCCCTGGGTCTCGGCGATGTCGCCGACCCAGCGGTGGTGATCACTGACCGGGTCGACGCTCAGGCCCAGGACCTTGGTGTTGCGCTTATCGAATTCCGGCTTGAGTTTGGCCAGGTAGCCCAGTTCGGTGGTGCACACCGGGGTGAAATCCTTGGGGTGGGAAAACAGGATCGCCCACCCGTTGCCGATCCATTGGTGAAAGTTGAGCGTGCCTTCGGTGGTTTCGGCGGTGAAATCCGGTGCTTCATCGCCAATGCGGATAGCCATGTTCGATCTCCTTGCAGTGATGGACAGGGACGCCGTCAGGGCAACGATTGCGCTTTCAACGGCATGGACGCGAACAGTATAGGAGAGGTTCCGGGACTCGCCGGGCAGCGTTCGGCGAGTCGCTAGCCCACCAGGGCAATCAGTTGCTGGCGCTGGGCATCGGTCAGCATCGGGCCGAAACCGGCGCGGGCATTTTCCGCCATGTAGCGCGGGTTGCCGGTGCCCGGAATGACGCACGTCACCGCCGAATGCGACAGCAGGAATTTCAGCGCCAGTTGCGGCCAGCTCTTGACCCCGACTTGCGCCGCCCAGCCTGGTAGCGGCCTGTCCTTGAGCCTGGCGAGCAGGCCCCCACCGCCGAACGGCCGATTGCAGATCACCGCCACCCCCCGCTCGCGGCACAACGGCAGCAGGCGTTGCTCGGCACCGCGATCATCCAGGGCGTAGTTGATCTGCAAGAAATCCACTGGCTCGGCCTTGAGTACCGCCTCCACTTCTTCATAGGCCGACGCCGTGTAATGGGTAATGCCGATGTAGCGAATGCGCCCGGTTTCCTTCCAGTGGCGCAGGGTCGGCAGGTGAATCTGCCAGTCCAGCAGGTTGTGGACCTGCATCAGGTCGATCCGGTCGGTCTGCAACAGGGCAAAGGATTGTTCCATCTGCGCGATGCCTTCTTCGCGCCCCCGGGTCCACACCTTGGTGGCCAGGAACGCCGGCGAGCTCGGCTCATGGATCGACAGCAGTTCGCCGACGGTCCGTTCGGCGCGACCGTACATCGGCGAACTGTCGATCAGCTTGCCCCCCTTGTCGAACAACGCGTCCAGCACCGCGGGCAAGTCTTTGTAAGCCGGTTGCGAAGGCTCGACATCGAATCCGTGATAAGTGCCCAACCCGACGATCGGCAAGGACTCGTTGCTGGAAGGAATGGCACGGGTCTGCATGGTCTCGCCTCCTGTTCCCGTCGACGGCACGGGTTGCGATCCCGCCGGACCGAACGTGAAGACCGCCGAAGCACCGGCAGCCAGCGTGAGTATTTCTCTACGGGTGTACCCCACAGGATGGCTCATAAAACGCTTCTCACCAGTCGCCCGGATCAGACATGTTGCATCGGCAACCCGGATAACCCGCGCCAAAGGTCGATTGACTACACTCAGAAAGCCTTGCGGCGCCAGCCACTTTCCAATCCCGAGCAGTCAATGCCGCCCACTAACGTTAGCCGAATGTCGCGCACCCTGGTGTTACTCGTCGTCATCGTCGCTGCGTTGTACCTGGCGCTGTGCGTGGCGCTGTTCGTGTTTCAGCGGGCGCTGATTTATTACCCGCAACCGCGCACCGTCGGCACAGCCGCGACCCTGCTCACACTGCCGGTCGCCGACGCACGGGTGCTGGTCACCATCCGGCCTCACGAGGGTCCCGACGCGCTGATTTATTTCGGCGGCAATGCCGAAGACGTCTCGCGCAACCTGCCCGGGTTCGCGCAAGCGTTCCCTGACCACGCCCTGTATCTGCTGCACTACCGTGGCTACGGCGGGAGTACCGGCTCGCCATCCGAAGAGGCCATCGCCCGCGATGCCCTCACCTTGTTCGACCAGGTGCATGCCACCCATGCGCATGTGGCGGTGGTCGGACGCAGCCTGGGCTCCGGGGTCGCCGTGCGCCTGGCGAGCCAGCGCCCGGTGGCACGGCTGGTGCTGATCACGCCCTACAACAGCCTCGAAGGGCTCGCTGCCCGCCAGTTCCGCTGGTTTCCGGTGCGCTGGCTGTTGAAGGACAAATACCCGTCCTGGCAGTACGCCGCCCGCATCACGGTGCCGACGGTATTGATAGCGGCCGAGCATGACGAAGTGATTCCGCGCTCGAGCACCGAGCGTTTGTATACACACTTCGCCAAAGGCGTGGCATCACTGCAGGTGATACCGGGGACAGGGCATAACTCAATCAGCGAAAGCCCTGAGTACCTCAAGGCGCTGGGGGACGGGTTGTAGTCAGCGGGAAGTTCTGGCTGGAAAAAACCGGTCCGGGCAAGCGCGACCACGCTTGCCCGGACCAAAGGACACTGCACGCAATCAAAAACGCGGCTTGACGGCCTTCCATTCCGGTTTGTATCGCTGCATCTGCTTCACGTCATCTCGCTGGCGAATGCCGCACGTCAGGTATTGGTCATGCAGCTTGCCCAACTGGTCGTGGTCCAGTTCCAGGCCCAGGCCCGGGGCGCGGGTGATTTTCACGCAACCGTCGACAATCGGCAGCTTGCCCCCCTTGATCACCTCTTCGTCCGGCTCCTGCCAGGGGTAATGGGTGTCGCATGCGTAATCCAGGTTCGGCACCGCAGCGGCGACATGCGCCATGGCCATCAGGCTGATGCCCAGATGCGAGTTGGAATGCATCGACACACCAAGACCAAAGGTTTCGCACATTTTCGCCAGCGCCTGGGTGTCACGCAGGCCACCCCAATAATGGTGGTCGGCGAGGACAATCTGCACGCTGTTCTGCGCCACGCTGCGGCGGAACTCGTCGAAATCGGTGACCACCATATTGGTCGCCAGGGGCAAGCCGGTGCGCCTGTGCAGTTCGGCCATGCCCTCCAGGCCCGGCGTCGGGTCTTCGTAATACTGCAGGTCATCACCGAGCAATTCGGCCATGCGGATCGAGGTTTCCAGCGACCAGTTGCCGTTCGGATCGATGCGCAGCGGATAACCGGGGAAGGCCTTTTTCAGCGCCTTGATGCACGACACCTCATGCTCCGGCGGCAAGGTGCCGGCCTTGAGCTTGATGCTCTTGAAGCCGTAGGCCTCGATCATGCGCCGCGCCTGGGCAACGATCTGTTCTTCGTTCAGGGCCTCGCCCCAGTTGTCGGGCTTGTAGGGTGAATCGACGTGTTGCGCATACTTGAAGAACAGGTAGGCGCTGAACGGGATCTCCTCGCGGATGGCCCCGCCCAGCAAATCCACCAGGGGCACATTCAGCGAGTGCGCCTGCAGATCCAGGAATGCCACTTCGAACGCCGAATAGGCATTGCTGACCGCTTTGCTGGCATGAGAGCCCGGTGCCAGTTCGGCACCGGCAATGCTCGCCGGCTTATTCGCCGCCACCGTGGCCTGGACGATGGCGCGCAACTGATTGAGGTTGAACGGGTCAAGGCCGATCAGTTGGGTTTGCAGTTGTTGCTGGATCGCCAGCGCCGGAGCGTCGCCATAACTTTCACCCAGGCCGATGTAGCCATTGTCGCTTTCGATCTCGATGATCGAGCGCAGCGCGAAGGGTTCATGAATGCCGCTGGCATTGAGCAATGGCGGATCGCGGAAGGCGATGGGGGTGACGGTGACTCGTGTGATTTTCAAGAGGCGGCTCCCGTTGGATCAGATTTCAGGGCTGGATGATTGATTGGCTTTTTTACGTCGGCACCTTCCACCGGCGAATGCAATGCGTTGCCACGCGGCGCGGTGCGGGCAAAGAAGATCACCACGGCGGCCACCAGCGAAGTGGCGGCCAGGCCGTACAGTCCGCCCTCGATGGAACCGGTGGTTTGCTCCAGGAAGCCAAACGCGGTCGGGGCGACAAAACCGCCGAGGTTGCCGATGGAGTTGATCAGGGCGATCACCGCCGCAGCGATGCGTGCATCCAGATAGCCTTGCGGAATCGGCCAGAACAACGCCGAGGCCGCCTTGAAACCGATCGCGGCAAAGCAGATGGCAACGAAGGCGAAGACCGGACCGCCGGTGGTGGACATGAACATGCCGAACGAGGCGATCACCAGGGTTACCGCGACCCAGGCCTGCTGGAATTTCCATTTGCTGGCCAGGGCGGCGAAGCCGTACATCGCGACGATGGAGATGATCCATGGAATCGAGTTGAACAGGCCGACCTGGAAGTCACCGAGGTTGCCCATCTTCTTGATCATGCTCGGCAGCCAGAACGTGGCGCCGTAGATGGTCAGGGCGATGGAGAAGTAGATGAAGCAGAACAGCGCGATCTGTTTGTCGGCCAGCAACCTGAACATCGATGGCTTGACCGTCCGCGTGGCGTCGCGAGCCTGCTGTTCCAGGTCGATGGCGGCGCTCAGTGCGGCTTTCTCTTCATCGCTGAGCCACTTCGCTTGCCGTGGATGGGATTGCAGCCAGAACCAGACGAAACCGCACAACACGATCGAGGCGAAGCCTTCAATCAGAAACATCCACTGCCAGCCGTGCAGGCTCAAGCCATCGATGTGCAGCAGCGCACCGGACACCGGTCCGGAGATCACCGAAGCGATGGCCGAGCCGCTGAGGAAAATGGCCATGGCCTTGCCGCGCTCGGACGATGGCAGCCATTGGGTGAAGTAGTAAATGATGCCGGGAAAGAAGCCCGCTTCGGCAGCACCGAGGATGAAACGCAGGACATAAAAGCTGGTTTCGCCCCGCACAAAGGCCATCGCCATGGCGGCAGCGCCCCAGGTGAACATGATGCGCGTCAGCCAGGCGCGGGCGCCGTAGCGTTGCAGCAGCATGTTGGATGGCACTTCGAAAATCGCGTAGCCAACGAAGAACAGCCCGGCACCCAGGCCATACGCGGCGGCGCCAATGCCCAGGTCGGTTTCCATGTGGCTGCGCACGAAGCCGATATTGACCCGGTCGATGTAGTTGACGATGAACATGATCACGAACAGTGGCAGGACGTGGCGCTTGACCTTGGCGGCAGCACGGGCGAGCACATTCGGGTCGGGTGGACTCTGCAGGGTATTCAAGGGGCGACTCCCGATCATTGTTTTTCTAGGGATGATTTTTCAGGCCTGGCCCGATGATGGACGCGCACATTGATCCCGTCTAATCTAACTTGGCATTCGATTGATACCTGGATTAGATCAATGTTCGAGCTGACTCAACTGCGCTGTTTCACCACCGTGGCCACGGAACTGAATTTCCGCCGCGCCGCCGAACGGCTGAACATGACCCAGCCGCCCCTCAGCCGGCAGATTCAGTTGCTGGAGCACCACCTGGGCGTCGAGTTGTTCACCCGCAGCACCCGCAGCGTCGCGCTCACCGCCGCCGGTCGGGCTTTCTTCATCGAAGCCCAGAACCTGCTGGAGCGCGCCCAGCAAGCGGCTGTGACAGCCCGGCGATTCGCCGAGGGCGACATCGGTTCGGTCAATATCAGCTTCGTCGGCAGCGCGGTTTACGAGTTCCTGCCCAAGGTCATTGCCGAGGCGCGACTCAAGCAGCCCCACGTCAAAATCGACCTGTCGGAGATGAACACCTACCAGCAGCACGAAGCCCTGCGCGCCCGCCGCATCGATCTCGGCATCGCCCGCGCGCCGTTGCTGGAACCGGGCTACTCCACCGAATGCCTGGTGCGCGAGCCATTCGTGCTGGCGGTGCCCAGCACGCACCGCCTGGCCCGTGCCGCAACGGTATCGGTCCAGGACCTCGACGGGCAGCCGTTCCTGATGTACTCCCACGCCGCCTACCCGCCGTTCAACGAACTGCTGACCGGCATGCTGCGCTCGGCCCGCGTCGCCCCGGATTACGTGCAATGGCTGGGCTCGTCCCTGACCATCCTGGCGCTGGTCAACGCCGCCATGGGCCTGGCCCTGGTGCCGCGTTGCGCGACCAGCGTGGTGTTCAAGAACGTGGTGTTTCGCGACATCGACCTGGGCGAAGGTGTGCAGAGTGAGTTGCACCTGATCTGGCGCGAGAACAACGACAACCCGGCGTTTGCGATGTTGCTGGAGGGTATTCGGCGCGCAGTGCAGGAGGGATGGGGGGTGTAACCCAAGCTCCCTCGCCACAGAAAGCGCCTTCCCCCTGCGAGCTCCCTCGTCTGAGCCACTGACGGAGGCCGTTCATCCGAGAATTCGCCAGCATCCAATAAAAACATATTTTTATGCCTATATTGATATTGTCGAACACTTCCACTCTCAGAGGGTGCCGTCATGAACATCAAAACCCTGGCTTTGCTCCTGCTGGCTTTGTGTGCGCAACCGGTCTGGAGCCAGACGCCCGCCGCTTCACCCGCCGCTGCCGACAGCGCCGCGCTGACCACGCGCCTGGCCCTGCGTGACCTTTGGGTCGAACACATTTTCTGGATCAGAAACTACGCGCTTGCCAATCAATCCGCCGACAAGAAGCAAGCCAAGGTCGCGGCGGATCAGGTCGTCGACAACGCGACCAAAATCGCCAACAGCATCGCCCCGCTCTACGGCCAACCGGCGGCGGATCAACTGCTCAAGCTGCTTGCCGGCCATTGGGGCGCGGTGAAACACTACAGCGATGCCACGGTGGCCAAGGATGCCAAGGGCAAACAGGCCGCCGTCACCGAGTTGACCAGCAATGCCAAGGCGATTGCGGCTTTCCTGGCCACCGCCAACCCCAATCTGCCTGAAGCCACACTGGTCAACATGTTGTCGGCCCATGGCGGTCACCACGTCGCCCAGATCGACGAGTTTGCCGCGCACGATTACGCCGGCGAGGCCCGTACCTGGGCGATGATGCGCACGCACATCCTGGCCCTGGCGGATGCGTTGACCGGCGCGCTGGTCAAGCAATTCCCCGACAAGTTCTGATATCGCGCGAGGGCATCCCATGCTGGAAGGACTGGGCCGGACACAGCAAGACCTGCTCAATGCGCTGCTGCACCATGCGGGCGGCATGAGCATTGACGAGCTGGCTGAACACCTGGCCGTCACGCGCACGGCGATCCGCCAACACCTGGCGGCGCTGGAGCGTGACGGTCTGGTGCTGCGCGGCGACACCCGCCCGACGGGTCGTCGTCCGGAGCAGCTGTATCGGCTTACCGAACACGCGCGGGAGCAGTTCCCTCGCCACTATCAGCTGCTGGCCAGCGTATTGATCGATGAAGTGGCGGGCATCATCGGACCTGAGGCCCTGACCTCGCTGATGCGCAGCATGGGCCGCAAGCTGGCGCTGGACCGTGAACAACAGGTCGTGGATGAAGCCAGGATCGTGCAGCACATGAACCAGGCGGGTTACGAAGCCGAGGTGTTTTTTCGTTCGGCCGGCACCCCGGAAATCGTCGCGCATAACTGCGTCTTCCACCGCCTGGCCGCTGCCCACCCGGTGGTCTGTGAGCTGGACCTGGCCTTGATCGGTACCTTGGGGGGCGGTGAAGTCGAACACAGCGAGTGCATGGTGCGCGGCGGGCATGTGTGTCGCTTCAGGCTGCGACCGAGCGAAAAACCGGAGGCCGCGACAGAGGCAACTTCAGTCAATACCGATCAGCCAGCCTAGCGTTTGCCTGAAAGCCGTAGCTGCCGGTTTCCGGCGACCCGACACCCTTCGTCGGACTCCTCGCTTCGCCCGCAAATAGACACCTGCGCTGCGTGAACCTTGTTTCGAGGCGCCAGTCATAGCCCAGCGCTTTTCCCCACTTTCTTCGTCGTCATCTCATCAGAGTTGTCCGTTCATGCGCCAAACTGTCGTTGCCTTGCGCTTTTCTTCGCTGTGCCTGTTTTCCCTGCTCCCCGTTTTTGCAAGCCCCGCCCATGCCGATGGGCAGCGGCAACTGGTCGACGCCATCAACGACTATCGCGCCCATCCGCAACGCTGCGACCGGCGACCGACGCAACGTTTGTCACCCTTGACGCTCAAGTCGAACCTGGCCCTGCCCGTTGGCTATGGCGGTGGTTTGCGCGACAGGTTAAAGGCTTCCGGCTATCAGGCGACCATGGTGCGGTCGATCCGCGTGGTGGGTGCGCGGGACGCCGAAGAGGCGTTCGATATGTTCCAGGACGAACATTGCGCGGCACTGCTCGACAACCAATACGCCGATATCGGCGTCAGCCGCTCCGGCAGTGAGTGGCAAGTGGTACTGGCGCGCCCGGTGCTCGACGGGCAAACCGGCGATCCACGCAGCGCCGCCCAGGCGTTGCTGGCGCAGGTCAATGCAGCCCGGGCCAGGCCGCGCCTGTGTGGTCGCCAGCGCTTCGCCGCCGCGCGGCCGCTGTCGTGGAGCCCCTCCCTCTACGCCGCCGCCCAGGGCCATAGCAAGGCCATGGCCTATGGCAACTATTTCGCCCACCAGGACCCCGACGGTGACATGCCCTACGACCGCGCCAAGGCCGCCGGCTATCGTGGCCGGCAGATTGGTGAAAACATCGCCGCCGGGCAAGGCTCGCCGAGCAAGGCCATGGCCGGCTGGCTCGCCAGCCCCGGGCACTGCGCCAACCTGATGAACCCGATGTTCACCCAGGTCGGTGCCGCGTACGCCGCCAACGCGCGCAGCGACAACGGTGTCTACTGGACGATGCTGTTCGGCGCGCCTTGAGCCACTGCCCAGGCCAAACGTGCGGGCATTAAAAAGCCCGCACGGGGCGGGCTTCGCGGGTGAGTTTTAGTAGGTGGCCGGTGCTGGTCTCCGGCTTACAAGGTTTATCAGGCCTCCCACAAAAGAGTCGTGAAACTGTAATGGAACTCTTCTGCTTCACACGGCATAAGGGCTGGATCCCAGCGCGGGGATCTTTCTAACCGTGTACCCTTCGGAACGCGCCCCACGTCTCCTTGCTATCCTTTTGCGCATCAGTCTGCGTCTTCACCTACAGGATTGAGAATAGCAAAACAGGCTCAATTGCCAACCAGGCTTTTAGACCGATTTCGACCAGCAGAAAACAGCGCAGGACGGAAAAATACTATCAATGCGCAGATGCCTCTGTAGGAGCGAGCTCGCTCGCGAAGAGGCCGGCACATTCAACATCCATGGCGCCTGACAAACCGCCTTCGCGAGCAGGCTGAGCTGGTAATTGACGTACGGGGGCGGGCCGCCACGCGCAACAAATTGCGCCAGAGCGTACACCTGGTCAATTACCTGTTTGACGAACTGGAGCTGCACGAACATCCCGATAAAACGACGCTCGGACCTATCGAGCAGCGCTTCACTTTCCTGGGAAAGCGTTACCCCTTCCAATAGCCTCCTGCGTTAACGTCTGTCCATCGAAAGAACGCCAGCTTTAGGAGAAAACCTCAGTCGCTTCCCCTGACGGGGAATTGGCTGAGGTGGACGAGCGTTGTTTCGTATCAAAACTGTTTGCCCTGTCGAACCTGTGGATGGCTGGAAAATAGCTGATGGGTATGGGCGAGCTGCGTTTGACCCGGAGAACCGGGCGAAAAAATCATCGAGGCACTATAAGCCACCCGTTTTTCCGAAAGTATGGTGCCCCCCGAAGAGTTTTCGACTTGCCGACGGTTTATGGCAAGTTGATCGGAGCTTCCCTAGTCAGTATCGGCTTGTTTCCGTTTTTTGTTCATCGGCTCACGACCTCCATTCAAATGTCCTCCCCTCACTCGGTCACCCTCATGCAATTACGTTACACTTGGTTCGCTGTTGGTCTACGGCGGCGGAGCTTTCACCCACAAGATTGCACTCCATGATGGACGCATATATAAAACCCCCGACACGGAGCATCGGGGGTGAAGCAGGTGTCAAACTACTTCAAAGCTTCCCTGTTTAAAGGTAAAACTTAAAATCATCAACAGATAATGTATTGCCTAGAGTTCCACTTATTCTAATTTCTGCGATGTTGCTTGCTGTGAACGAGACCTGCTGGTGAAGGAAATGTACGGGATTAAGATTGATCCCGCCTAGAAGCCCCCCCTGACTGTTGTAAAATTCTGCCCTGACACTTCCCGACTGGGTAAAGTTAATTGTAAAAATATACGCAAAATCCACGCGCTGAAAGATGGATCTCGAATCCAGATTTAACATAAATGAAAAAGGCGAAATACTGTTACCCTGATTGGCATTTTGTATATATAGTCTCTTCCCTTGCACAGGCCCCGGAGGGTAAGTATGAGGTATACCGGTAACCCCCATCGTTCTATAAATATTACCTGTGCCAGATTCAAAGTAAGCCCTCATTATCCCAACACGCCGAACGTCTCCAGGGGAAAATTTCACATCAGTGACATTGTCAAAGTTCTCCGTGATTATGCGTTGAGTTACGGTCAAGGTCCTCGCCGCCGAGCTTTGTTCCGAACCATACAAGGCCTTGGCCGTAAAGCTGTGCGCCGCCACGCTCAGCCCGGTGA
>NZ_JBKFTN010000036.1:0-44404 GCF_050432945.1 Pseudomonas sp. 18173 | reverse complement strand
GGCGCGAGCCTGCTCGCGATCAGGCCGGCCAGCAGGCCGCCTCGCTTTGGCTTTTGCTTTGGTTTTTGATCTGCTTGCCCCCTCGAGAGGCCGAGCGCAGGTTCTGCGCAGTGGACAACCCGGCATGGATGCCGGGTTAGCCGCGTACGGCCATGGATGGCCGATCGCGGCGGGCCCACGGAGCAGGACCGGAGCGAGGGAATGCCGAGCCTTGGCGAGGCACCGAACGTCAGGGGCAAGAGCCCTTGGTTACTTGGGGCTCTTCCAAGTAACCCGCCGTAAGGGCGGAACCATAAGTTGCCGTTACCTGAATAACGGATTTGCCCACGATCAAAAAACCGCCAGGCACAAACAAAAACGGCCTCTATATAAGAGGCCGTTCCCGGTACAACTCAACACGCTACAGCAAGAAAACTCTTACTTGCGGTCTTCCAGCTTGGTGATGTCACGCGACTCGTAGCCGGTGTACAACTGGCGTGGACGGCCGATCTTGTACGGGCTGGAGAGCATTTCTTTCCAGTGGGAGATCCAGCCGACGGTCCGCGCCAGGGCGAAGATCACGGTGAACATGCTGGTTGGAATGCCGATCGCCTTGAGGATGATCCCCGAGTAGAAGTCGACGTTCGGGTACAGCGAGCGCTCGATGAAGTACGGGTCGGTCAGGGCGATCTCTTCCAGGCGCATGGCCAGTTCGAGTTGCGGATCGTTCTGGATGCCCAGTTCCTTCAACACTTCGTCGCAGGTCTGCTTCATTACTGTGGCGCGCGGGTCGCGGTTTTTGTAAACGCGGTGACCGAAGCCCATCAGTTTGAACGGGTCGTTCTTGTCCTTGGCCTTGGCGATGAACTTGTCGATGTTCGAAACATCGCCGATTTCATCGAGCATGGTCAGTACGGCTTCGTTTGCACCGCCGTGGGCAGGGCCCCACAGTGCAGCGATACCGGCGGCGATACAGGCGAACGGGTTGGCGCCCGAAGAGCCTGCCAGACGCACGGTGGACGTCGAGGCGTTCTGCTCGTGGTCGGCATGGAGGATGAAGATCCGGTCCATGGCCTTGGCGAGTACCGGGCTGATCGGTTTGATCTCGCACGGGGTGTTGAACATCATGTGCAGGAAGTTTTCCGCGTACGACAGGTCGTTGCGCGGGTACATCATGGGTTGGCCCATGGAGTACTTGTAAACCATCGCGGCCAGGGTCGGCATCTTGGCAACCAGGCGGATCGCGGAGATTTCGCGATGCTGCGGGTTATTGATGTCCAGGGAGTCGTGGTAGAACGCCGAAAGGGCGCCGACTACGCCGCACATGACGGCCATCGGGTGGGCGTCGCGACGGAAGCCGTTGAAGAAGGTCTTCAGCTGCTCGTGAACCATGGTGTGGTTCTTCACGGTGCTGACGAACTGGGCCTTCTGTTCTGCGGTCGGCAGTTCGCCGTTGAGCAGCAGATAGCAGGTTTCCAGGTAGTCCGACTTTTCAGCCAGCTGTTCGATCGGGTAGCCGCGGTGCAGCAGAATGCCGTTGTCGCCGTCGATATAGGTGATCTTCGACTCGCACGAGGCGGTCGACATGAAGCCTGGGTCAAAGGTGAAACGGCCCGTGGCCGTCAGGCCCCGAACATCGATAACATCGGGACCAACGGTGCCGGTTAAAATGGGCAGCTCGACGGGGGCTGCGCCCTCGATGATCAACTGCGCTTTTTTGTCAGCCATGTGGCCTCCTATTTATGCTTGAAATCATCAGACAGACCCCCCACGCAGGGCCCGCACCACTATAGTGAGATAAATTCGAATGTCAATTTGCCTAAAGTCTTGCTCCAGAAGGCTTTAACCGGACATTTTCCTCGAAATTGACTGCCATTTACGCCTTTTATGTCAGTTGCGCAATCCGCTGTTTGGGTTAGGTGTTTGCGTTGTCATTAGTAGCCTAACTGTCTATACTCGGCCACCGACCGCCAAGGGCTTTTGGGCTTGCTTTCATTGGGGGTCGCATCCCTGGGTGGTGGTTACCTGACCAGTGCACTCCCCAACAACTTTGCCCTGATTGTTAGGGGCTCTTCAGTGTGAAAAAAAAGCCGTGAAAAGCCAACGACCTGTAAACCTAGACCTAAGGACCATCAAACTCCCAGTCACTGCTTACACGTCCATTCTTCACCGTATTTCCGGTGTCATCCTCTTCGTGTGCCTTGCCATCATGCTTTACGCATGGGACAAGTCGCTGAGCTCCGAGGAAGGCTTCGGTCAGGTGAAAGCGTGTCTGACCAGTCCGCTAGCCAAGCTAGTGATTTGGGGCATCCTGTCCGCTCTGCTGTATCACCTGGTAGCCGGTGTGCGCCATTTGATCATGGACATGGGCATCGGCGAGACGCTGGAAGGCGGCAAGCTGGGCTCGAAAATCGTTATCGCCGTTTCCGTGGTGGTAATCGTTCTGGCAGGAGTTTGGATATGGTAACTAACGTCACGAACCTGTCGCGTTCGGGCCTCTATGACTGGATGGCGCAGCGCGTATCTGCGGTCGTTCTCGCGGCTTACTTCATTTTCCTGATCGGATACATCGTGGCCCATCCTGGCCTCGAGTACGCCCAGTGGCATGAACTGTTCGCCCATAACGGGATGCGTATCTTCAGCCTCCTGGCGCTTGTTGCCCTCGGCGCTCACGCCTGGGTCGGCATGTGGACCATCGCGACCGACTACCTGACGCCAATGGCGCTGGGCAAGTCCGCGACGGCTGTGCGTTTCCTTTTCCAGGCAGTATGCGGCGTTGCGATGTTCGCTTACTTCGTCTGGGGTGTGCAGATTCTCTGGGGTATCTGAGTCATGGCTAACATTCCAACGATTTCTTTCGACGCCATCATTATTGGTGGTGGCGGTGCCGGCATGCGCGCAGCGCTGCAACTGGCACAGGGCGGTCACAAGACTGCCGTGATCACCAAGGTTTTCCCGACCCGTTCGCACACTGTATCCGCCCAGGGCGGCATCACCTGCGCAATCGCGTCCGCCGACCCGAACGATGACTGGCGCTGGCACATGTACGATACCGTCAAGGGTTCCGACTACATCGGTGACCAGGACGCTATCGAATACATGTGTCAGGAAGGCCCGGCTGCCGTTTACGAGCTGGACCACATGGGCATGCCTTTCTCGCGTACCGAGCAGGGTCGTATCTACCAGCGTCCATTCGGCGGTCAGTCGAAGGATTACGGTAAAGGCGGGCAGGCTGCCCGTACTTGCGCCGCTTCCGACCGTACCGGTCACGCGCTGCTGCACACTCTTTATCAGGGCAACCTGAAAGCCGGTACCGTGTTCCTGAACGAGTACTACGCTGTCGATCTGGTGAAGAACCAGGAAGGCGAATTCGTCGGTGTGATCGCGATCTGCATCGAAACCGGCGAAACCACCTACATCCGCGCCAAGGCTACCGTGCTGGCGACTGGCGGTGCTGGCCGTATCTACGCTTCGACCACCAACGCCCTGATCAACACCGGTGACGGCGTCGGCATGGCTTTGCGTGCCGGTGTACCGGTGCAAGACATCGAAATGTGGCAGTTCCACCCGACCGGCATCGCCGGCGCCGGTGTACTGGTTACAGAAGGCTGCCGTGGTGAAGGTGGTTACCTGATCAACAAGCACGGCGAGCGTTTCATGGAGCGTTATGCTCCGAACGCCAAGGACCTTGCCGGTCGTGACGTTGTTGCCCGTTCGATGGTTAAAGAGATCATCGCCGGTAACGGTTGCGGTCCGAACGGCGACCACGTGATGCTCAAGCTCGACCACTTGGGCGAGGAAGTGCTGCACAGCCGTCTGCCAGGCATCTGCGAACTGTCGAAGACTTTCGCGCACGTTGACCCGGTTGTCGCTCCGGTTCCGGTTGTTCCGACTTGCCACTATATGATGGGCGGCGTTGCCACCAACATTCATGGCCAGGCGATCACCCAGGACGCCGAAGGCGTGGATCAGATCATTCCTGGTCTGTTCGCGGTAGGTGAAGTGGCTTGCGTATCGGTTCACGGTGCCAACCGTCTGGGCGGCAACTCGCTGCTCGACCTGGTGGTATTCGGCCGCGCTGCCGGCCTGCACCTGGAGAAGGCTCTGACCGACGGCATCGAATACGATGACGCTACCGAAGCCGATATCGAAGCTGCACTGTCGCGCTTGAACGCACTGAACAACCGTACCGACGGCGAAGACGTCGCTACCCTGCGTCGCGAGCTGCAAAGCTGCATGCAGAACTACTTCGGTGTATTCCGTACCGGCGAATACATGCAGAAGGGTATTGCCCAGCTGGCTGATCTGCGCAAGCGCATTGCCAACGTGAAGATCAACGATAAGTCGCAGGCGTTCAACACTGCACGTATCGAAGCGCTGGAACTGCAAAACCTGCTGGAAGTGGCCGAAGCTACCGCTATCGCCGCTGAAGTTCGCAAGGAGTCCCGTGGTGCTCACGCCCGTGAAGACTTCGAAGACCGTGACGACGAAAACTGGCTGTGCCACACCCTGTACTTCCCGGGTGACAAGCGCGTCACCAAGCGTGCCGTGAACTTCTCGCCGAAGACTGTTCCGACTTTCGAACCTAAAGTCCGGACTTATTAAGGGTGACCGCCATGTTGCAAGTCAGTGTTTATCGCTACAACCCTGATCAGGACGCTGCGCCGTTCATGCAGGAATTCCAGGTCGATACCGGTGGTAAAGACCTGATGGTGCTGGATGTACTGGCCCTGATCAAAGAGCAGGACGAAGGTTTCTCCTATCGTCGCTCTTGCCGTGAAGGTGTTTGCGGTTCCGACGGCATGAACATCAATGGCAAAAACGGCCTGGCGTGCATCACGCCGCTGTCCGCTGTCGTAAAAGGTAACAAGTTGATCGTTCGTCCTCTGCCAGGTTTGCCGGTTATCCGTGACCTGGTCGTCGATATGAGCATCTTCTACAAGCAATACGAGAAGGTTAAGCCATACCTGCAGAACGACACGCCGGCTCCGGCCATCGAGCGTCTGCAGTCCCCTGAAGAGCGTGAAAAGCTGGACGGTCTGTACGAGTGCATCCTGTGCGCTTGCTGCTCGACTTCCTGCCCGTCCTTCTGGTGGAACCCGGACAAGTTCCTGGGCCCGGCTGCCCTGCTGCAAGCGTACCGCTTCCTGGCAGACAGCCGTGACACCAAGACGTCCGAGCGTCTGGCTTCGCTGGATGACCCGTTCAGCGTATTCCGCTGCCGCGGGATCATGAACTGCGTCAACGTATGTCCGAAAGGCCTGAACCCGACTAAGGCCATCGGTCACATCCGTAACATGTTGCTCTCGAGCGGCGTGTGATTCAGCTGCTGTACCCGTAGAACCGCTGTACCCGTAGATGCTGCGGCGCAGGCTTCAACCGGCGCCGTAGTTTTAACCTGAGCAGCAGCTTAAAAGGCTGCGGCTCTTATTTTGAAGAAATGAGACAAGCAGGGGCATCCGGGCTGGTACCCGGACTATCAGTGTGATCCTAGTGGCTTGTTTTGGTCGCTGCATTCGGACTTCTGCAAGTTTGCTCGGTGTCGACACCGATGGTGTTCCCCTAACCGAGGGTGACCAAGCATGCAAGAAAGCGTGATGCAGCGCATGTGGAACAGTGCCTACCTATCCGGTAGTAACGCTGCCTATGTGGAAGAGCTTTACGAGCTCTACCTGCACGACCCTAACGCTGTGCCAGAAGAGTGGCGCACCTACTTCCAGAAGTTGCCTGCCGACGGCAACTCTGCCACCGATGTTTCGCACTCCACAATTCGCGATCATTTCGTCTTGCTGGCAAAGAACCAGCGCCGCGCCCAACCGGTTTCCGCCGGCAGCGTGAGCAGTGAGCACGAGAAGAAGCAAGTTGAAGTGCTGCGATTGATCCAGGCCTACCGTATGCGTGGCCACCAGGCAGCCCAGCTTGACCCGCTGGGACTGTGGCAGCGTCCTGCACCTGCAGACCTGTCGATCAATCATTACGGCTTGACCAATGCCGATCTTGATACGACCTTCCGTGCCGGCGACCTGTTCATCGGCAAAGAGGAAGCGAGCCTACGCGAAATTCACGAAGCGTTGCAGCAGACATATTGCCGCACCATCGGCGCTGAATTCACGCATATCACCGATTCCGAGCAGCGCCAGTGGTTCCAGCAGCGTCTGGAAAGCGTGCGCGGCCGTCCGACGTACTCGGCCGACATCAAGAGCCACCTGCTCGAGCGCGTGACCGCCGGCGAAGGCCTGGAAAAATACCTGGGCACCAAATACCCGGGCACCAAGCGTTTCGGTCTGGAAGGCGGCGAGAGCCTGATTCCGATGCTCGACGAGCTGATCCAGCGTTCCGGTTCCTACGGCACCAAGGAAATCGTCATCGGCATGGCCCACCGTGGCCGTCTGAACGTGCTGGTCAACACCTTCGGCAAGAACCCGCGCGAGCTGTTCGACGAGTTCGAAGGCAAGAAGAAGGTCGAGCTGGGTTCCGGTGACGTGAAATACCACCAGGGCTTCTCGTCCAACGTGATGACCACCGGCGGTGAAGTTCACCTGGCCATGGCGTTCAACCCGTCCCACCTGGAGATCGTATCCCCGGTGGTCGAGGGTTCGGTTCGCGCCCGTCAGGACCGTCGTAACGACCCGACCGGCGAGAAGGTTCTGCCGATCTCCATCCACGGTGACGCTGCATTCGCAGGTCAGGGCGTGGTCATGGAAACCTTCCAGATGTCGCAGACCCGCGGTTTCAAGACCGGCGGTACCGTGCACATCGTGATCAACAACCAGGTCGGTTTCACCATCAGCAACCCGCTGGACTCGCGTTCCACCGAGTACGCGACCGACGTTGCGAAAATGATCCAGGCGCCGATCCTCCATGTGAATGGTGATGATCCGGAAGCCGTGTTGTTCGTGACCCAGCTGGCCATCGACTACCGCATGCAGTTCAAGCGTGACGTGGTGATCGACCTGGTCTGCTACCGTCGTCGCGGCCACAACGAGGCCGACGAGCCAAGCGGCACCCAGCCTCTGATGTATCAGCAGATCACCAAGCAGCGCACCACCCGTGAGCTGTACGCCGATCGTCTGACTCAGGCCGGTGTGCTGGATGCAGAGCGCGTTCAGGCGAAAGTCGACGACTATCGCAACGCACTGGACAATGGTCTGCACGTAGTGAAAAGCCTGGTCAAGGAACCGAACAAAGAGTTGTTCGTGGATTGGCGTCCTTATCTGGGCCACGCCTGGACTGCGCGTCACGACACTCGCTTTGACCTCAAGACCTTGCAGGAACTGTCCGCCAAGCTGCTGGAAATCCCGGAAGGCTTCGTGGTTCAGCGCCAGGTTGCCAAGATCTACGAAGATCGTCAGAAGATGCAAGCCGGCGGCCTGCCGATCAACTGGGGTTACGCCGAAACCATGGCGTACGCGACCCTGGCGTTCGAAGGTCACCCGATCCGCATGACCGGCCAGGACATCGGCCGCGGTACGTTCTCGCACCGTCATGCTGTGTTGCACAACCAGAAAGACGCGGGCACCTACATCCCGCTGCAGAACCTGTACGACGGTCAGCCGCGTTTTGACCTGTACGACTCGTTCCTGTCCGAAGAAGCGGTATTGGCGTTCGAGTACGGTTACTCGACCACCACGCCGAATGCCCTGGTTATCTGGGAAGCCCAGTTCGGCGACTTCGCCAACGGCGCCCAGGTGGTTATCGACCAGTTCATCACCAGTGGCGAGCACAAGTGGGGCCGTCTGTGCGGTCTGACCATGCTGCTGCCGCACGGTTATGAAGGTCAGGGGCCGGAGCACTCCTCGGCTCGTCTGGAGCGTTACCTGCAGCTGTGCGCCGAGCACAACATTCAGGTGTGCATGCCGACGACGCCGGCTCAGATCTACCACTTGCTGCGCCGTCAGGTGATCCGCCCGCTGCGCAAGCCATTGGTAGTCCTGACTCCGAAGTCGCTGCTGCGCCACAAGCTGGCCATCTCGACGCTGGAAGATCTGGCCGAAGGTTCGTTCCAGACCGTGATCCCGGAAATCGATGCCCAGGACCCGAAAAAGGTCGAGCGCGTTGTTCTGTGTAGCGGCAAGGTCTACTACGACCTGCTGGAAAAACGCCGTGCCGAAGGTCGTGACGACATCGCCATCGTGCGTATCGAGCAGCTGTACCCATTCCCTGAGGACGACTTGAAAGAAGTCCTGGCTCCTTACACCAACGCCAAGCATGCCGTCTGGTGTCAGGAAGAGCCGATGAACCAGGGTGCGTGGTACTGCAGCCAACACCACTTGCGTCGCAGCATCAGCACCCTCAGCAAGTCTCTCGTACTCGAGTACGCGGGCCGTGAGGCTTCTGCTGCACCTGCATGTGGTTACGCATCGATGCACGCCGAACAGCAGGAAAAACTGCTGCAAGACGCCTTTACTGTTTAACGCCTTCGCGCACCTGAAACCGAATTTAAGGAACCACAGACAATGGCTATCGAGATCAAAGCCCCCACTTTCCCGGAATCGGTTGCCGATGGCACCGTTGCCACCTGGCACAAACAACCGGGCGACGCGGTCAAGCGCGACGAACTGATCGTCGACATCGAAACCGACAAAGTCGTGCTGGAAGTGCTGGCTACCGCTGACGGCGTGCTGGGCGCAATCGTCAAGAACGAAGGCGACACCGTTCTGTCCGACGAAGTCCTCGGCTCCATCGTTGAAGGCGGCGCTGCTGCCGCCGCTCCGGCTGCCGCTGCTGCTCCGGCCGCTGCTGCCGCAGCTCCGGCTGCCGGTGCTGACGAAGACGCTATCGCCGCTCCAGCCGCTCGCAAGCTGGCTGAAGAAAACGGCATCAACCTGGCTTCCGTCAAAGGCACTGGCAAAGACGGCCGCGTGACCAAGGAAGACGTGGTTGCCGCTGTCGAAGCCAAGAAAGCCGCTCCGGCTGCTGCGCCGAAGGCTGCTGCCCCGGCTGCCGCTGCTCCTGTGTTCGCCGCTGGCGACCGCATCGAGAAGCGCGTTCCGATGACCCGCGTTCGTGCCACCGTGGCCAAGCGTCTGGTTGAAGCCCAGTCGAACATGGCGATGCTGACCACTTTCAACGAAGTCGACATGACCGAAGTCATGGCGCTGCGTTCGAAGTACAAGGACCTGTTCGAGAAGTCCCACAACGGCGTACGCCTGGGCTTCATGTCGTTCTTCGTGAAAGCAGCCACCGAAGCGCTGAAACGCTTCCCGGCTGTCAATGCTTCGATCGACGGCGGCGACATCGTTTACCACGGCTACGCTGACGTCGGCGTTGCAGTTTCCAGCGATCGCGGCCTGGTTGTACCGGTTCTGCGTAACGCCGAACTGATGAGCCTGGCTGAAATCGAAGGCGGCATCGCCACCTTCGGCAAGAAAGCCCGCGACGGCAAACTGTCGATGGACGAAATGACCGGTGGTACTTTCACCATCACCAACGGCGGTACTTTCGGCTCGATGATGTCGACCCCGATCGTCAACCCGCCACAAGCAGCCATCCTGGGCATGCACAACATCATCCAGCGTCCTATGGCCATCAACGGTCAGGTCGTAATCCGTCCGATGATGTACCTGGCACTGTCCTACGATCACCGTCTGATCGATGGCAAAGAAGCTGTGACCTTCCTGGTGACCATCAAGAACCTGCTGGAAGATCCGGCTCGTCTGTTGCTGGATATCTGATAGAAGCAGCCATGAGCTGCAAGCCCGGGCTGTCGGAAAACCCGCTGCCTGGCTTGCCGCTCGCGGCTTGAAGCTTTTCGCTAAAGAGGATTTTTTGAATGTCGCAGAAATTTGACGTAGTAGTGATCGGTGCGGGCCCTGGCGGTTACGTCGCTGCCATCAAGGCCGCGCAGTTGGGTCTCTCCACTGCCTGCATCGAGAAGTACACCGACAAGGAAGGCAAACTGGCTCTGGGCGGTACCTGCCTGAACGTCGGCTGCATTCCATCCAAGGCCCTGCTGGACAGCTCGTGGAAATTCCACGAAGCCCAGGACGGTTTCGCGATCCACGGTATCAATCACGCTGGCGTGACCATGGACGTGCCAGCGATGGTCGGCCGTAAAGCCAACATCGTCAAAGGCCTGACCTCCGGCGTTGCGACCCTGTTCAAAGCCAACGGTGTGACCTCCATCCAGGGGCACGGCAAGCTGCTGGCCGGCAAGAAAGTCGAAGTCACCAAGCCAGACGGCTCGGTTGAAATCATCGAAGCCGAAAACGTCATCCTGGCTCCAGGTTCGCGTCCGATCGACATTCCGCCAGCTCCGGTTGACCAGAATGTGATCGTCGACTCCACCGGCGCCCTGGAATTCCAATCGGTACCCAAGCGCCTGGGCGTGATCGGCGCTGGCGTGATCGGTCTGGAACTGGGTTCGGTCTGGTCGCGTCTGGGTGCAGAAGTGACTGTCCTGGAAGCCCTGGACACCTTCCTGATGGCAGCGGACACCGCTGTTTCCAAGGAAGCGCTGAAAACCCTGACCAAGCAAGGTCTGGACATCAAGCTGGGCGCTCGCGTAACCGGTTCCAAAGTGAACGGCGACGAAGTCGTGGTGAACTACACCGATGCCAAGGGCGAACAGAACATCACTTTCGACAAGCTGATCGTAGCCGTTGGTCGCCGTCCGGTGACCACTGATCTGCTGGCTGCCGACTGCGGCGTGACCCTGGACGAGCGCGGTTTCGTGCACGTTGACGATCACTGCGCTACCACCGTACCGGGCGTCTACGCCATCGGCGACGTGGTTCGCGGCATGATGCTGGCGCACAAGGCCTCGGAAGAGGGCATCATGGTTGTCGAGCGCATCAAGGGCCACAAGGCCCAGATGAACTATGATCTTATTCCTTCGGTTATTTATACTCACCCGGAAATCGCATGGGTCGGTAAAACCGAGCAGGCCTTGAAAGCTGAAGGCGTTGAAGTTAACGTCGGCACCTTTCCGTTCGCAGCCTCTGGCCGTGCCATGGCTGCCAACGATACCGGTGGTTTCGTCAAGGTCATCGCAGATGCCAAGACAGACCGCGTTCTGGGCGTCCACGTGATTGGCCCAAGCGCCGCAGAACTGGTTCAGCAGGGCGCGATCGGTATGGAATTCGGCACCAGCGCTGAAGACCTGGGCATGATGGTTTTCTCCCATCCGACCCTGTCTGAAGCCTTGCACGAAGCTGCTTTGGCAGTGAATGGCGGCGCCATCCACATCGCCAACCGCAAGAAGCGTTAAGACAATAAGAAACCACGGCGGAATGGCCCGTCGTGAGCCTTGCATGCAAGACTCACCGCGGAATATCCGCTGGACGCAGTCTTGCATAGCTGCACCGGGTATCCGGAAAGGCTATGCAAGCAGCAGTCACAGGTGGTGCGGCACTTGAATGAGTGCAGCACCGAATGCGCAGTACCTAACGAAGACGGTAATAAGCATGAATCTTCACGAGTATCAGGGTAAGCAGCTGTTCGCTGAATACGGCCTGCCAGTTTCCACCGGTTACGCGGTAGACACCCCGGAAGCAGCAGCAGAAGCTTGCGACAAAATCGGCGGCAGCGAGTGGGTTGTCAAAGCCCAGGTCCACGCCGGTGGTCGCGGTAAAGCGGGCGGCGTCAAGCTGGTTCGCAACAAAGAAGACGCCAAAGCCTTCGCACAGCAGTGGCTGGGCAAGCGTCTGGTGACTTACCAGACTGACGCCAACGGTCAGCCAGTCACCAAGATCCTGGTTGAATCGTGCACTGATATCGCTAAAGAGCTGTACCTGGGCGCTGTCGTTGACCGTTCGAGCCGTCGTATCGTGTTCATGGCTTCCACCGAAGGTGGCGTGGACATCGAGAAAATCGCTCACGACACTCCAGAAAAAATTCTGAAAGCCACTATCGACCCACTGGTTGGCGCTCAGCCATTCCAGGGTCGCGAGCTGGCATTCCAGCTGGGTCTGGAAGGCAAGCAAGTTGCCCAGTTCGCCAAGATCTTCGTAGGTCTGGCCAAACTGTTCCAGGATCACGATCTGGCCCTGCTGGAAGTGAACCCGCTGGTGATCAAGGCTGACGGCGATCTGCACTGCCTGGACGCCAAGATCAACATCGACGCCAACGCCATGTACCGTCAGCCTAAGCTGAAGACTTTCCACGATCCGTCGCAAGACGATCCGCGCGAAGCGCACGCTGCCAAGTTCGAACTGAACTACGTAGCGCTGGAAGGCAACATCGGTTGCATGGTCAACGGTGCTGGCCTGGCCATGGGTACCATGGACATCGTCAACCTGCATGGCGGCAAGCCAGCCAACTTCCTCGACGTGGGCGGCGGCGCTACCAAAGAACGCGTTACCGAAGCGTTCAAGATCATCCTGTCCGACACTAACGTCGCTGCAGTACTGGTCAACATCTTCGGCGGCATCGTTCGTTGCGACATGATTGCCGAAGGCATCATCGGTGCAGTGAAAGAAGTCGGCGTGAAAATCCCGGTTGTTGTTCGCCTTGAAGGCAACAACGCTGAGCTGGGCGCTAAAGTACTGGCAGAAAGCGGTTTGAACATCATCGCTGCTACCAGCCTGACCGACGCTGCTCAACAAGTTGTCAAAGCTGCGGAGGGCAAATAATGAGCGTCCTGATCAATAAAGACACCAAAGTTATCTGCCAGGGTATTACCGGTTCGCAAGGTAGTTTCCACACCCAGCAAGCCATCGAGTACGGCACCAAGATGGTTGGTGGTGTAACTCCAGGCAAAGGCGGCACCGAGCACCTGGGCCTGCCAGTGTTCAACACCGTGAAAGACGCTGTAGCTGCCACTGGCGCCACCGCCAGCGTGATCTACGTTCCGGCTCCTTTCTGCAAGGACTCGATCCTGGAAGCTGCCTTCGGCGGCATCAAGCTGATCGTGTGCATCACCGAAGGCATTCCTACCCTGGACATGCTGGACGCTAAAGTTAAGTGCGACGAGCTGGGTGTTACCCTGATCGGCCCTAACTGCCCAGGCGTGATCACCCCAGGCGAATGCAAGATCGGCATCATGCCAGGTCACATTCACTTGCCAGGCAAGGTCGGTATCGTTTCCCGTTCCGGCACCCTGACCTACGAAGCTGTGAAGCAGACCACTGACGCCGGTTTCGGTCAGTCGACTTGCGTCGGCATCGGTGGTGACCCGATCCCGGGTTCGAACTTCATCGACATCCTGAAGCTGTTCCAGGAAGACCCGAAGACCGAAGCGATCGTGATGATCGGTGAGATCGGCGGTTCGGCTGAAGAAGAAGCGGCTGCCTACATCAAGGCACACGTGACCAAGCCGGTTGTTTCCTACATCGCTGGTGTGACTGCTCCTCCGGGCAAGCGCATGGGCCATGCTGGCGCAATCATCTCTGGCGGCAAAGGCACTGCAGACGAGAAATTCGCTGCTCTGCAAGACGCAGGCGTGAAAACCGTGCGTTCGCTGGCAGACATCGGCAAGGCCCTGGCCGAGCTGACTGGTTGGGCTGTCAAGTAAGCCTCGTGCTTGACTGACGCTTTACCAAACAAAGGCCACCTTCGGGTGGCCTTTGTCGTTTCCGGGATTTGTGTTGGCGGTACCGGCCTCTTCGCGAGCAAGCCCGCTCCCACAGGTTTTGCGGGGTAGTCCAAATCTATGGACGCAACAAATCCTTGTGGGAGCGGGCTTGCTCGCGAAGACGGACTTACAGACACCAACCATTTATATGCATAAACGCGACACGAAAATGTCGTAGATCGGAATGTTCGCCCTCTAACAGTGCGTTTGTCGGCCAAATTCGTTAGGCTACGCGCCATTTTTGCGTCCGCGGCCCACAAGGCGGCAACGCGCTAAAAGGGTTGGTCTTATACGGACTGACAGCATTTCCCTCACCCATAGGGAAATCCCTCTCTAAATTCCGATTCAGTAGTGTGGTATTTCCTTAATGAAAGTGTTGAAAGGCCAGGACATCCTGGCGCTTGGTTTTATGACGTTTGCCCTGTTCGTCGGGGCTGGCAACATCATCTTCCCGCCTATCGTCGGTTTGCAGTCCGGGCCTAATGTCTGGATGGCGGCGCTGGGCTTCCTGGTCACCGCGGTCGGACTGCCGGTGATCACCGTTGTGGCCCTGGCCAAGGTCGGTGGCGCAATGGATGCGTTGAGCAGCCCGATCGGTAAAGTCGCCGGCGGCCTGTTGGCGGCGGCGTGCTACCTGGCCGTAGGTCCGCTGTTCGCCACGCCACGTACCGCGACGGTATCGTTCGAAGTGGGCCTGGCGCCGCTGACCGGCGAGAGCCCGCTGGCGTTGTTCCTGTACAGCTCGGTGTACTTCCTGCTGGTGTTCTTCATCTCGCTGTATCCGGGCCGTTTGCTGGATACCGTAGGGCGCTTCCTCGCTCCGCTGAAGATCATCGCCCTGGCGGTGCTGGGCATTGCCGCATTCGCCCTGCCGGCCGGTGACATTGGCCAGGCGACGCCGGAATACGTGGCCGCACCGTTTTCCCAAGGCTTCATCAATGGTTACCTGACCATGGATACCCTGGGCGCCCTGGTGTTCGGCATCGTCATCGTCAACGCCATCCGCTCCCGCGGCGTCGAGTCGCCAGCACTGATCACCCGCTATGCGATCATTGCCGGCCTGATTGCCGGTGTGGGCCTGGCGCTGGTGTATGTCAGCCTGTTCCGTCTCGGTTCGGGCAGCCATGAAGTGGCTGCAGGCGCGACCAATGGCGCGGCGGTATTGCATGCTTACGTGCAGCACACCTTCGGTTCGCTGGGCAGTGGTTTCCTCGCCGTGTTAATTTCGCTGGCGTGCCTGGTGACCGCGGTCGGCCTGACCTGTGCCTGCGCCGAGTACTTCAGCCGCGTGTTGCCGCTGTCCTACAAGACGCTGGTCATCATCCTTGCGGCATTCTCCCTGCTGGTGTCCAACCTGGGCCTGACCAAGCTGATTGCGTTCTCGATCCCGGTGCTGACCGCGATCTACCCGCCGTGCATCGCCCTGGTGGCCCTGAGCTTCTGCAAGGACTTCTGGCACGAGCAGGGGCGCATTGTCGGCCCGGTCATGCTGGTATCGTTCATCTTTGGCCTGATCGACGCCCTGAAGGGCGCCGGTCTGGCGGACTGGATGCCGACCCAGATGTCCCACTTGCCGCTGAGCGAGCAGGGGCTGGCGTGGCTGGTGCCGTCGGTAATGACTCTGGTGGTCGCCGTGGTTTGCGATCGCCTGCTGGGCAAGCGCGCCGAGGCCTTGGCTTAAGTCGCTTCACGGCCCGCCACAAGCGGGTCTTGAGCAGCAACGGAAATGCCCCGTATCAATCGATACGGGGCATTTTTTTATCCGGGGATGCGGTGCCTTTTTCATTGAGTTAACGTCGAAAGACTGCCAAGACCTGATGTGGAAGCGAGCCGGCTCGCTCCCACAAGGTTCGGTGTTCCGGCCATAACATCACAAGGACCCGCATGTCGTTCATCCAAGCCAACCTGATCCACATTCTTGCCGCCGTCTGGTTCGTTACCTGTTGGGGCGGGTACACCCGCTATGCCACCTGGAAAGGCCGTGACACCGCGTGCCTGGCCAGCGTGCTGCACCTGTACCGTGAAGACTGGATGCGCCGCATGCTGTTGCGTGACAACCGCATCGCCGATGCCAGCGTGATCGGCAATCTGGAGCGCAATGCGTCGTTCTTCGCCTCCAGTACGCTGATTATCCTGGCCGGCATTCTCACCGTGTTGGGGGCTTCGGAGCGCGCGGTATCCTTGCTGGCGGATATCCCGATGGTGCAACAGGCGTCCCAGGGCATGTCGGAAATCAAGTTGCTGTGCCTGGCGCTGGTGTTTGTCTATGCGTTCTTCACGTTCAGCTGGTGCATGCGCCAATACAACTTTGCGGCGGTACTGGTGGGTTCGGCGCCGATGGTCGGCGAGCGCCATGTGTCGGAGCAAGAGCGCAAGGCATTCGCTTCCCGCTCGGCCCGCGTCATCTCCATGGCCGCCAACCAGTTCAACTTCGGGCTGCGTTCCTACTACTTCGGCATGACCATGCTGGCCTGGTTTGTCAGCCCATGGTTATTCATGTTGATGAGTGCCGGCGTCGTGTTTGTGTTGTACCGCCGCGAGTTTCATTCCGACGTTCTTGACGTGATGGTCTATACCCCTACAGAGGCGCCATTGCCGGAGGTGATCAAAGAGGCTGCTTGATGAGTATTCCATTGTGGTGCGTGTTTATCAGTGCGGTGTTGATTTACCTGGCGCGAATCCCCGTTACCAGCGCCATGAAAGAGCAGGGCGGCTACGATAACCACTTGCCGCGCCAACAACAGATGCAACTCACAGGCCTGGGCGCCCGGGCAGTAGCCGCGCATCAGAATAGTTTCGAAGCCTTCATGTTGTTCGCGGTGGGTGTGTTGATGGCGCATACCACGCAGACGGCGGGATGGCTGATCGACTGTCTGGCGATCATCTTTGTGGCCTCGCGGGTTATTTACCTGGTGTGTTACTGGAAGGACCTGGCCTGGCAGCGCAGTATGGTTTGGCTGGTGGGATTAATCTGTTCGCTGTTGTTGATGATTAGTCCGACTTTTCGAACGCTTTTACTCTAACCGCTTTTTTGAAGACAAAAGAAAACCCGCACTTGGCGGGTTTTCTTTTATCGCGCTAAAAACCGGATTAGTTCTTAGGCGCTTCCGGAGCAGCCGGAGTGGCTGGAGCAGCCTCTTTTGCCGCTTCGGCGTTCGATTGAGCCTGATCTTTGGCGGCTTCGGCGTTTTCTTTCGCCGCGTCGTTCACTTTATCCTGAGCTTCGTTCATTTTTTGCTGGGCTTGCTCAGCATGTTGATTAGCATCTTGAGCTTTGTCCTCGGATTTTTTATCGCAGGCAGCGAGACCGAGGGAAGCGGTCAACATCAAGGCAATAGCTAAAGTCTTACGCATGGGGTGTTTCTCCTGATGAAAAGCATCTACTGGCCTTAAGAACCCACGCATCAGGGTTAAGTTCCTTAATTCTTTCAGATATATAAGTTTGTTCTAGTGCGGAACTTTTAGCCGAACCTCCACCGTTCAGTACGAACATCAACAAGAGTTTTTATAAAATGGCTGAAAACCCCGTTTTTGAGCGTGCGACGCGCTTTCTGTCGGCGCTGCGACATTGTCAGGTACTTGGACTAAGCGTGCACAGCGCCAGCAGCGAAGGACTGACGATAGTGCTGCCATATAGCCCGCAGATCGTCGGCAATCCCGAAACCGGCGTGATTCATGGCGGGGCGCTGACTTCGCTGATGGACACGGCCTGTGGCATGGCGACACTCTGCGTGCTCCCGGAGTTCGAAGTCTGCCCGACCCTCGACCTGCGCATCGACTACATGCACGCCGCCGAGCCGCATAAGGATGTCTACGGCTTTGCCCAGTGTTATCGGGTGACCACCGACGTGATTTTTGCCCGTGGTTTCGCCTATCAGGATGACCCCGGGCAACCCATTGCCCATGTGGTAGGCACTTTCATGCGCATGGGCAAGGGCATCAAGGGTACCAAGGGCTTTGGTGGCGTGGTTGCCGGAGGTGCGCAATGAGCGAGTCTCTGAAGGACCGATTGCAAAAGGCCCACGAGCAGGGCGATTACGCCTCGCTGCTGGATCTGATTCCTTATGCGCGGCTGATTGGCGTCGAATGCTCAAGGGTGGGCGATGAGTTGCTGTTCAAGCTGCCAGCGAACAAGGACAACATTGGTAACCCTTTGTTGCCGGCAATTCATGGCGGTGTGATCGCCGGTTTCATGGAGCTGGCCGCGGCGCTGCACCTGCTGGTGTTTACCGGCACGCCCGGGGTGCCGAAGATCATCGACTTCTCCCTGGATTACCTGCGTGCCGGGCAATTTCGCGATACCTGGGCCCGATGCCAGGTTTGCCGCCAGGGTCGCCGGGTTGCCAACGTGGCGATTACCGCCTGGCAAAGCACCGAGGCTGAACCCATTGCCACGGCCCGCGCACATTTCAAACTCGAGGAGCCCTTGAAATCCTGAACTCAGCCCCCAACTCTGAGGACAACCCGCCGCCGACCCTCAAGGTCGCGGCTTATGCCATCTGATTGGAGTTTGATGACCATGAGTGTGGAAACTCAAAAGGAAACCCTGGGCTTCCAGACCGAGGTAAAGCAGCTGCTGCACCTCATGATCCATTCGCTGTATTCCAACAAGGAAATTTTCCTTCGCGAATTGATCTCGAACGCCTCTGACGCTGTCGACAAATTACGTTTCGAAGCCCTGGCCAAGCCAGAGCTGCTGGAAGGTGGCGCCGAACTGAAAATCCGCGTGAGCTTCGACAAGGACGCTAAAACCGTCACCCTCGAAGACAATGGCATTGGCATGAGCCGCGAAGACGCGATCACCCACCTGGGTACCATCGCCAAGTCCGGCACCGCCGATTTCATGAAGCACCTGACCGGCGACCAGAAGAAAGATTCGCACCTGATCGGCCAGTTCGGTGTCGGTTTCTACTCCGCATTCATCGTCGCCGACAAAGTCGATGTGTTCAGCCGTCGTGCCGGCAGCGCCGCCAGCGAAGGCGTGCACTGGTCGTCCAAGGGCGAAGGTGACTTTGAAGTCGCGACCATCGACAAGGCTGAGCGCGGCACTCGCATCGTCCTGCACCTGAAGTCCGGTGAAGACGAGTTCGCCGATGGCTGGCGCCTGCGCAACATCATCAAGAAGTACTCCGACCACATCGCCTTGCCGATCGAGCTGCCGAAAGAAGTGGCCGCTGCCGAAGGTGAAGAGAAACCGGCCGTCGAGTGGGAAACCGTCAACCGTGCCAGCGCCCTGTGGACCCGTCCGCGTACCGAGATCAAGGACGAGGAATACCAGGAGTTCTACAAGCACATCGCCCACGATTTCGAAAACCCGCTGAGCTGGAGCCACAACAAGGTCGAAGGCAAGCTGGAGTACAGCTCGTTGCTGTACGTGCCGAGCCGTGCACCGTTTGACCTGTACCAGCGTGAAGCGCCGAAGGGCCTGAAACTGTACGTGCAGCGCGTGTTCGTCATGGATCAGGCCGAGTCCTTCCTGCCGCTGTACCTGCGCTTCATCAAAGGCGTGGTCGATTCCAACGACCTGTCGCTGAACGTGTCGCGGGAAATCCTGCAGAAAGACCCGATCATCGATTCGATGAAGTCGGCGCTGACCAAGCGTGTTCTGGACATGCTGGAAAAACTGGCGAAGAACGAGCCTGAGCAATACAAGGGCTTCTGGAAAAACTTCGGTCAGGTCATGAAAGAAGGCCCGGCAGAAGATTTCGCCAACAAGGAAAAAATCGCCGGTCTGCTGCGTTTCGCATCGACCAGTGGCGACGATGGCGAACAGGTTGTCGGCCTGGCCGAGTACCTGGCGCGCGCCAAGGAAGGTCAGGACAAGATTTACTACCTGACCGGCGAAACCTACGCGCAGGTCAAGAACAGCCCGCACCTGGAAGTCTTCCGCAAGAAAGGCATCGAAGTGCTGCTGTTGACCGACCGCATCGACGAGTGGCTGATGAGCTACCTCAGCGACTTCGACGGCAAGAGCTTCGTCGACGTGGCACGCGGTGACCTGGACCTGGGCAACCTGGACTCCGAAGAGGACAAGAAGGCCGCGGAAGAAGTCGCCAAGTCCAAAGAAGGTCTGGTCGAGCGTTTGAAGGCTGCATTGGGCGAGTCCGTTGCCGAAGTGCGGGTTTCCCACCGCCTGACCGACTCCCCGGCGATCCTGGCCATCGGCGAGCAGGACCTGGGCCTGCAGATGCGTCAAATCCTCGAGGCCAGCGGCCAGAAGGTTCCGGATTCGAAGCCTATTTTCGAATTCAACCCGGCTCACCCGCTGATCGAGAAGCTCGACAACGAGCAGAGCGACGAGCGCTTCGGCGACCTGTCGCACATCCTCTTCGATCAGGCGGCCCTGGCGGCCGGTGACAGCTTGAAAGACCCGGCGGCTTATGTGCGTCGCCTGAACAAGCTGTTGGTCGAGCTATCGGCTTAACTGCGTTGTATAAAAACCCGCTTCGGCGGGTTTTTTCATTCCGGTGCTAAAACATTAGGAGTCAGAAATGAGCCAAATCACTGTACGTTCCGTTGCCTATCAGATCGATGGCCAATCCTACGAAAGCCGCCTGGCCTTTGATGCCGACCACAAAGGCCCGCGCCCGGGCTTGTTGATGGCGCCGAACTGGATGGGTGTCAGTGCCGGTGCCGAAGAGATCGCCAAGTCGGTGGCCGCCAAGGGCTACGTGGTGCTGATTGCGGACCTTTACGGCCAGTCGGTTCGTCCAGCGAACAACGATGAGGCGGGCGCGGCGATGATGCCGTTGAAGAACGACCGCGCATTGCTGCGCAAGCGTATGCAGGTGGCGTTCGAGCAGCTGCAAAAGCAGGGCGAGGCGGCGGTCGATACGTCGAAACTGGCGACCTATGGTTTCTGCTTCGGCGGCTGCTGCGCCCTGGAGTTCGCCCGTACTGGCGCGCCGGTGAAGGCGGCTGTGTCGTTCCACGGCACCCTCGATACTCCGGACGTCAACGATGCGAAAAACATCAAGGGCAAGGTCCTGGTGCTGCACGGTGCCTCCGATCCACTGGTGCCGAAGGAGCAGTTGCCTGCGTTCGAAGATGAAATGAATGCGGCTGGTGTGGACTGGCAATTGCTGAGCTACGGTGGTGCGTTCCACTCATTCACCGACCCGCACGCCAAGGTGCCGGGCATGATGATGTATGACGCGAAGATCGCCGCGCGGGCGTTCACGTCGATGCATAACCTGCTGGATGAAGTGTTCAAGGGCTGATCATGATTTGGTCGGTGTGAGTGCCGGCCTCTTCGCGAGCAAGCCCGCTCCCACATTGGAATGCGGTTCCTCTGTGGGAGCGGGCTTGCTCGCGAAAGCGGCATCACGGGCAGCGAAAACTCTAAGGCAGTTCGATCCGCTCAACTTCCCCAGGCACCGTCGGCCAGTCCCCAGCCGCCCAGCGCCGGCGCGCTTCATCGATCGCCGCCGGATCGCTCGCGACAAAATTCCAGTTGATCCGTCGCGGTCCGTCCAGTGGCGCTCCACCAAACAGTACGGCATGACAGTCGCTCCCGGCGAACAGGGTCATCTCTTCCCCGGCCGGCAGCACCACTAGCGTGTAGGGCTCCAGCAGTTCGCCCTCCAGTTGCACCTCGCCGCTCAACACATACAGCGCACGTTCTTCATGCTCGGTGGGGATCAGCAGCGTTGTCGCCGTTTGCAGGTGCAGTTCCGCGTACAGCGTAGGAGAAAGCACCGGCACCGGTGATTCCAGGCAAAAGCCTGACCCGGCGATCATGCGAATCTTCACCCCCAGGTTTTCGCTGACCGGCAATGTGGACGCAGGATGGTGGCTGTAATGCCCGGGGCCCTGTTCCTTGTCTTTGGGCGAAGCCAGCCAGATCTGCAAGCCGTGCATCGTGAAGCCGCTTTCTTTCAAGGCCTCGGGCGTGCGTTCCACGTGGGCGATGGCGCTGCCGGCGGTCATCCAGCTGACATCGCCGGCATCGACAACCTGATCGGAACCGAGGCTGTCCTTGTGCTGGATCTGCCCCTGGAACAAGTAGGTGAGGGTGGACAGGCCAATGTGCGGATGCTGGCGAATGTTCATGCCTTTGCCCGGCGGATAACGGGTTTCCAGCATGTGATCAAAAAACACGAATGGCCCGACGCTGCGGCACTTGGCGGATGGCAGCGGGCGGAGAATCGGCTGGCCTTCGACATCTTCGGTGCGGGGGCGAATCACGAGCGGAGTGTTCATGGTGCTTTCCAGGCTGGGCGGGTGATGCGGTCGAGCATAACCCGCTTGCGCAGCCCTTGCCGCTATTGGCTGAACGCACCTTCGGACAAATGCGTTTCGATGCTGACTTCAGTCGTGGTCATCAGTTTGTGGATCGGGCAGCGATCGGCCACGCGGTGCAGTTCTTCGCGCTGGTCGTCGGTGAGCACGCCCTTGAGGGTCAGTTTGACGTGCAGCGCGTACTTGCCTTTCTGTTCCAGGCTGTTGTCGCGCTTGACCTCGACGCCGACCCCGGTCAACGGAATGCCTTTCTTCTTCGCATACAGCTTCAGGGTCAGGGCTTTGCAGGTGCCCAGTGCGGCATCGAAATAATCGTGCGGTTCCGGTGCCGAGCCTTCACCTCCCGCCGTGACGGGTACGTCGGCGAAGAGTTCATGGTCATCGATTTGTACACTGTGGCGAAAACCTTCGGCAGAAACGGTGTTGACAGTAACAGTCATGGGAAACCTCGCAAGCGACAGGACATTTATTCGATCAAAAAGACCTTGAAGGTATAGAGCATGGTGCCGGATGTGCGTTCCGGTTTTCTTGTACAGGAGGGGCTTTTTCGCTGAATCGTTACCGTAGCAGTAATGGTGTTTTGATATCACTTTTTCGTCTTACGCAAATTTTCAACAGTCCGATACCGTCTAAAGAACCAGCTGCCCGATGCAGCGCTTTTGGAAGGAACCAGGGGAATGAGTATCAGAAGTCTCAATATTGCGCCACGCGCGAGTCTCGGTTTTGGCCTGTTGGCGTTGATGGTTTTTGGCTTGGGGGCGTTCGCTCTGCTGCAAATGTCGAATATGCGGGCGCAGTCCGATCAGGTCGATGACAACTGGCTGCCCAGTGTGATGGCGGTTGGTGATATGAGTCAGGACATGTTGCGGCTGCGGGCGCTGACCATGCGTTTGCTGATCAATCGCGAGCCGCAGGCGCAGGCGCAGAACGTCAGCAAAATCAACGATCTCAAAAGTGTTCTCGACGGGGCCAAGCAACGTTATGACCAGTTGATCACGCTGCCGCAAGAGCGCGTGTTGTTCGATCGCTTCAAGGCTGCCGAAGGCAAATACCTGCAGTTTCAGAGCCAGGTAATGGCCGACGCTACCCAGGGACGGGTGGAAGAGGCGGCGGCCATTCTCAATGGCGAGATGAATCCGCTGGCCGATGAGATCACGGTCGCACTCAGGGAGCTGGTCGAACTCAACAAGCACAACGCCAATCTGGCGACCGAAGCGGGACGCCAGGTGTTCAACCAGTCGCGGGTCTGGGTCGGGGGGATGATTGGTGTGACCGCGCTGATCACCATTGGCATGGCATTGCTGTTGACACGCAGTATCGTGTTGCCGCTGTCACAGTCGTTGAAAGTGGCCGAGGTGGTCGCCGGCGGCGATCTGACTGCCGCAATCAGCATTACCGGCAAGGATGAGCCTGCGCGGTTGCTGCACGCGCTCAAGAGCATGCAGCAGAGTTTGCGTGAAACCATCCAGCGTATATCCGATTCATCCAGTCAATTGGCCTCGGCTTCGGAGGAGCTCAGTAGCGTTACGGAAGACGCCACCCGCGGCCTGCATCAACAGAGCCTGGAGATCGAGCAGGCGGCCACGGCGGTCAACCAGATGACCGCCGCCGTGGAGGAGGTGGCGAGCAATGCTGCCGCGACGTCGCAGGCCTCGCGCGAGTCCGACCGCATTGCGCAGCATGGTCGTGAACAAGTGCACCAGACAGTGCTGTCGATCGAGTCGCTGGCTGAAGATGTCACCACCAACGTCACTCAGGTCGAAGACCTGGCGCAGAAGGTGTATGGCATCACTACAGTGCTGGACGTGATTCGCGCGATTGCCGAGCAGACCAATCTGCTGGCCTTGAATGCGGCGATCGAAGCCGCGCGAGCCGGGGAAGCCGGGCGCGGGTTTGCGGTAGTGGCCGATGAGGTGCGGGCCCTGGCGCATCGCACCCAGCAATCGACCCGGGAAATCGAGCAGATGATTACCGGTATCCAGCAGGGCACCGATCTGGCTGTCAGCTCCATGCAGCAGAGCAACACCCGGGCGCGCTCGACGCTGGAGGCAGCGAAAGCGGCGGGCGTTGCCCTGGAAGATATTGCCTCGGCATTCACGGTGATCAATGAGCGCAACATCGTGATTGCCAGTGCCTCGGAAGAGCAGGCGGCGGTGGCGCGGGAAGTGGACCGCAATTTGATGAATATCCGCGACCTGGCGCAACAGAGTTCGGCTGGAGCGAACCAGACCAGCGCGGCGAGTCAGGAGTTGTCGCGGTTGGCGGTAGACCTGAATACGCTGGTGGCGCGGTTTTCGGTCTGAATGACAGGCGAAAAAAAGCCCCGCGTTTGCGGGGCTTTTCGTTTCGGTCCGGATCAGCTGCCTTTGACAGCCTTGCCGTTGACCGTGCCGTCCAGGAGCATGATGTTGTACTCCTTGCCGTCGGTCTCGACCTGTTGCAGGCGCACCAGCAGGTAATCCCAGTCCTTGGCGAACCACATCACGGTGATGCGTTTGTTTTGTGTCGGGTCGCGTACTCGTTCAACCTTGATCGCATCGATCTTGCCGGCCTTGGTGTCGACCTTTTCAGCGCCCAGCACGCGGAAGTCATAGGTATCGACTTCATTACCGTCGACCACCTGATAGCTCATGCTTTTCTTGCCTGCGGCAACGTCTTGCTGCAAGGCCAGCTGGTAGGTGGATTTGTCGAGCATGCCGCGGTTCAGCGTTACCTTGACCGCATCGCCGCGATCGGTGCCGGTGATCACTTTGGTGTTCCAGTCGAAATCCAGATCCGATTTCTTGGCCTTGCCCAAACCGCCGCGTTCGAAGTGGTACGACTGCGGTAGCAGGGTGTCCTTGTCCGGGGTCAGGGTGCTTTCTTCGGTCAGGCTGGCGATCATCATCGAAGCCTTGAAGCTGAGCTTCCAGGCGCCGTTGGCTTCCTTGGTCAGGCTGCGCTCGGCAGTGCCGCTCATGGGCAGCTGTTTCCAGTCGGCGGTGTAGCTGGCGGAGAAGGGTTGAAGGTCTGCCGCCTGGGCGAAGGGCAAGGCGAGCAGAGCGCAAGCGAAGAGCAGGGCGCGACGCATAAAATCTCCTAGTTTCGAATCAAGTGGCCGCTGGCCGCGAGTAACGTTCCATCCAGTAAAGCACCTTGCTCACCGAGGGCCAGACGGCCTTCGGCAAACCAGCGTACGGCCATCGGGTAGATCAGGTGTTCCTGAACATGGACCCGCTGCGCCAGACTCTGCGGCGAATCCTGTAACTCTACCGGTATTACAGCCTGTACGACCAGTGGTCCGCCATCGAGTTCCTCGGTGACGAAATGCACGGAGCAGCCGTGCTCGGCGTCGCCAGCCTCCAGCGCGCGCTGATGCGTGTGTAACCCTTTGTATTTGGGTAGCAGCGAGGGATGGATATTGAGCAGGCGACCCTGATAGTGGCGCACGAAACCCGCGCTGAGAATGCGCATGAATCCGGCCAGTACCACGAGTTTTGGGTTGAAGGCGTCGATCAGTTCGATCAGCGCGGCATCGAAGGCCTCGCGGCCTTCGAAAGCCTTGTGATCCAGGGTGCGGGTGTCGATACCCGCGTCCCTGGCGCGTTGCAGGCCGTAGGCGTCGGCGCGGTTGGAAATCACCGCAGCGATGCGGACCGGGCTGTCGCCGGTCCGCGTGCTGTCGATCAGGGCCTGCAAGTTACTGCCGGTGCCGGAGAGCAGCACCACGACATCACAGGTCTTAGGCATCAGTGAGCCTTGAGGTTCTTCAGTTCAACCTGAGCCGCGCCTTCGGCAGCGGTGGAGATCTGGCCGATGACCCAAGGCTGCTCGCCCGCTTCGCGCAGGACGTTCAGGGCGGTTTCAACGTGCTCTTGAGCCACGCAGATGACCATGCCCACGCCGCAGTTCAGCACGCGGTGCATTTCGTTCTCGTCGACGTTGCCTTTCTCTTGCAGCCAGTCGAACACGGCCGGGCGGTTCCAGCTTGCTACGTCAACCACCGCTTGTGCGCCTTTTGGCAGTACGCGCGGGATGTTGTCCAGCAGGCCGCCACCGGTGATGTGGGCCATGGCTTTGACGGCGCCGGTTTCCTTGATCAGCTTGAGCAGCGGCTTCACGTAGATGCGGGTCGGGGCCATCAGCAGGTCGGTCAGCGGCTTGCCGTCGAGCTGGGTGTTCTCGATGTCGGCGCCGGACACTTCGATGATCTTGCGGATCAGCGAGTAGCCGTTGGAGTGCGGGCCGGAAGACGGCAGGGCGAGCAGGGCATCGCCAGCGGCAACCTTGGAGCCGTCGATGATTTCGGATTTTTCCACGACGCCGACGCAGAAGCCGGCCAGGTCGTAGTCTTCGCCTTCGTACATGCCCGGCATTTCAGCGGTTTCGCCGCCAACCAGCGAGCAACCCGACAGTTCGCAGCCAGCACCGATGCCGGTCACGACCTGGGCAGCGGTATCGACGTTCAGTTTGCCGGTAGCGTAGTAGTCGAGGAAGAACAGCGGCTCGGCGCCACACACCACCAGGTCGTTGACGCACATGGCCACCAGGTCGATGCCGATGCTGTCGTGCTTGTTCAGGTTCAGAGCCAGGCGCAGCTTGGTGCCGACGCCGTCAGTACCGGAAACCAGCACAGGCTGCTTGTAGCCGGCCGGGATTTCGCAGAGGGCGCCAAAACCGCCCAGGCCGCCCATGACTTCCGGGCGCGCAGTGCGCTTGGCGACGCTCTTGATGCGTTCGACCAATGCTTCACCGGCGTCGATGTCTACACCGGCGTCCTTGTAGCTCAGGGAGGGTTGCTTGCTCATGATCCAGGCCTTTAGGGGGGGGATTTCTGGGTAACGACCGAGTCCATCGGGACCGCTCAAACAGGCGAAGGCGAGGGCCAAACGCGAATTTCAGGGTGCCCGGCTGTTGCCGGTCTGCGAAGGCGCGCGATTTTATCAGGCTTGAGCCGCAGCGGCCATCCTCAGGCCGACAGCAGGGCCATATCCGTTCAAAAAAAACCGTTGCAGCGCGGTGTCGGTGGCATCCTGCATGGCTGTATAAGGTAGCGCGATTAACCGTCTATCGTTATGACAGTGCGAAAACTTACCCCGGACGTGTGAATGTTTTGCATCGGGCGATGGTCACAGCCTTGCTCGATTGTCTTCACGCGGTCTGTTCCAGCCGCTCTTGTCGCCAGGAATCTCCCATGCGTTTTTGTAAATTCTTGTTTGCAGGCTGTTTGTCGTTGGTCAGCCTGGTCAGTCATGCCGAAACCGTCAAAGGTCTTTACCAGGTGCGCGAGCCGGTGAATGGCCAGTCGCCCGAGGAGCGCGAGCAGGCCACTCAACGAGCGTTGGACACCTTGGTGCTACGCCTGACCGGCGACCCCAAGGCCGCTCAAAGTCCGGGGCTGGCAGCCGTTCGCAAGGACCCGCAACAGATCATCAGTCAATACGGCTTTGATGCCGGGCCGCCGGAAGTCCTGAAAGTCGATTTCGATCCCGGCACCACCGAGCAGGCCTTGCGCCGCGCCGGGCTGGCCGTGTGGGGGGCCAGTCGGCCGTCGATCCTCGGCTGGTGGCTGAATGAATCCGCCGAAGGCTCAAGCCTGGTCGGCGACGGTCAGGCCAGCGCGGCGCCGCTGCGTCGGGCCGCACAGCACCGAGGCTTGCCATTGCGCCTGCCATTGGCGGATTTGAACGAGCAGATCGTCGCGACCGCGCCGAATCTGGAAGCTGCGGATCCCGCGCCTCTGCATGCGGTATCGGAACGCTACAACGCCGATGCCTTGCTCGCGGTACACGCCCAGGAGGAGGGTGGGCAGTGGCAAGCCAAGTGGCGTCTGTGGCTGGGCGATCAGAAAGAGGCTGGCACCGTGCAGGGCGCTGATCAGGCCGCCGTGGCTGATGCGGTAATGCTGGCAGTCAATGAGCGCCTGGCGCCGCGGTTTGTCGCCAAACCTGGCGCTTCGGGGGCGCAATTGCTGGAAGTGCAGGGCATGAACCTTGAGCACTACGCGTCCCTTGGGCGCTTGCTGGAGCCATTTGGCGGGCGCGTTCAAAGCGTCGAAGGCGACCGGATCGTGTACCGGGTCAATGGCAGCGCCGATCAGTTGCGTGCACAACTGTCGCTGGCGCGGCTGCAGGAAGCGCCGGCGAGTCCGGCCCCGACTCCGGCAGTGCCGGTTCAGCCTACCGCCGGTGGTGCAGTGCCTGCGCCTGCGCCTGCGCCGACACCGCAACTGCGTTTTCGCTGGTAGTTTTTCTTTCTTTATATAGAAGCAATGGAGTGGTTCATGGCCGATACGCGGCGTTGGTTCTGGCTCGGTGGGGTGGTCCTGCTTTGCGCCTTTGTCTGGTTGTTGCACCCGATCCTCACGCCGTTCCTGGTGGCGCTGCTGTTGGCCTACCTGTTCGATCCGCTGGTGGATCGACTGGAGAGGGCGGGCCTGTCCCGGACCTGGGGTGTCGTGGCGGTGTTTGCGCTGTTTACATTGATCCTCACCGCGTTGCTGTTGGTGTTGGTGCCGCTGCTCGCCAGGCAGTTGTTTCGTCTGTATGAGCTGGCCCCGCAGATGCTCGACTGGGTTCAGCACACCGCGTTGCCTTGGGCGCAATCGAAGTTCGGCCTGTCGGACGGTTTCTGGAAATTCGACAAGCTGAAGGCGGCCATCAGCGAGCATATGGGCCAGACCACCGATGTTGTTGGCGTGGTGCTCAGTCATGCCACGGCCTCGGGGCTGGCGTTGATTGGCTGGCTGGCGAATCTGGTGTTGATTCCGGTGGTGAGCTTCTACCTGTTGCGCGACTGGGACCTGATGATGGCCAGGATCCGCAGCCTGCTGCCCCGTGAGCGTGAGGAGCGCGCGGTGTCGCTGGCCGGTGAATGCCATGAAGTGCTCGGAGCGTTCGTTCGCGGGCAGTTGCTGGTGATGGTGGCCCTGGGTGTGATCTACGCGGCAGGCCTGATGCTGGTCGGGCTTGAGCTGGGCTTGTTGATTGGCCTGATTGCCGGTCTGGCGGCGATCGTGCCGTACATGGGGTTTATCATCGGTATTGGCGCGGCGCTGATTGCGGGGCTGTTCCAGTTCGGTGGTGACCTCTACCCGATGCTCGGCATTGTCGCGGTGTTCATGGTCGGCCAGGCACTGGAGGGTATGGTGCTGACGCCGTTGCTGGTCGGTGACCGGATTGGCCTGCACCCGGTGGCGGTGATTTTCTCGATCCTGGCCGGTGGTGAACTGTTTGGCTTTACCGGTGTGCTACTGGCATTGCCGGTCGCTGCTGTGATCATGGTGCTGCTGCGGCATGTGCATGATTTGTATAAGGATTCTGAAATCTACTCAGGCGTCGACGAGCCGGAGCTATAACGGCCGTCGATGGGTGATGGCGGGCTGCCCGGGTTCGTGCCGGGTCAGCCTGCTTGTATCGGGTGACTGTCGCATGCAGCGCCAAAGAATCTGTCATAAAACCGGTGCATTAACGCAAACCTTTGATTTTGCTTGTGGTCTGTCGCATTGTGCGGCCCGCCTCACGGGTATAAACTTCGCAAACTTTACACAGAGGCCACTAACGGTTCCTTTGGAACTGTTCAGTCAGCATGAAACCGATTCAGCTGCCCCTAGGTGTGCGTCTGCGTGACGACGCCACCTTTATCAACTACTACCCAGGCGCCAATGCCGCTGCACTCGGCTATGTCGAGCGGCTATGCGAAGCCGACGCCGGCTGGACCGAAAGCCTGATCTACCTTTGGGGCAAGGATGGGGTAGGGCGTACGCACCTGTTGCAGGCCGCCTGCCTGCGCTTCGAGCAATTGGGGGAGCCCGCGGTGTATCTGCCGCTGGCCGAACTGCTCGATCGCGGCATCGAGATTCTCGACAACCTTGAACAGTACGAACTGGTCTGTCTCGATGACCTGCAGGCGGTTGCCGGCAAGGCCGACTGGGAAGAGGCGCTGTTCCATCTGTTCAATCGCTTGCGCGACAGTGGCCGGCGCTTGCTGATTGCCGCATCGACATCCCCGCGCGAGTTGCCGGTGAAGCTGGCGGATCTCAAGTCCCGCCTGACCCTGGCCTTGATCTTCCAGATGCGCCCGCTGTCCGATGAGGACAAATTGCGTGCCCTGCAATTGCGCGCATCCCGTCGCGGGCTGCATCTGACCGATGAAGTCGGGCATTTCATCCTGACTCGCGGTACCCGCAGCATGAGTGCGCTGTTCGAGCTGCTCGAACGTCTCGATCAGGCCTCCCTCCAGGCTCAGCGCAAGCTGACCATCCCGTTTTTGAAAGAAACTCTCGGCTGGTAGACCCGCTTAAACCGGGGCTTTCAGCGGGTTTCGGCATATTTCAGGCGCCAGAAAACCCGCTTTCCTGCACGGTTGCAGGCTGCGTGTACGTTTAAAATGGGCTTAAGCGCTTAGATGTAAACGAGAAACCGATAAGTCACAAAAACTTCGATTGAATTTGCAAATGAGGTTGATAGCGGGCATAGTCTCGACTTCTTTACAACTTCAGCCACGGTCGTGCCCATGCTAAATCGCTTCGCACCCCTCGTGCCTCTCGCACTCGTTACCCTGTTGTTCGGTTGCGCTGCCCACACTCCGGTGTCCCAGCAAGTGCCGCAACAGCAGGTTCAAAACTCCGTTACTGCCCAGTCTTCTTCTCTTTTCCAGGAAGAGCTGGCTACCGAAAAAGAGCTCGCAGACTTCGCCGGTGGCAAGTCCTACCAGCTTCCGGTCCTGGCCGACAGCATCCTCGAACGTGGCATGTCCCTGATCGGTACCCGTTACCGTTTCGGCGGTACCTCTGAAGCCGGTTTCGATTGCAGTGGCTTCATCGGTTACCTGTTCCGCGAAGAAGCGGGCATGAACCTGCCGCGTTCCACCCGCGAAATGATCAACGTGGACGCTCCGCTGGTCTCGCGCAGCAAGCTTGAGCCAGGCGACCTGCTGTTCTTCGCCACCAACGGCCGTCGCGGTCGCGTCAGTCACGCCGGGATCTACCTGGGGGACAACCAGTTCATCCACTCCAGCAGCCGCCGCAGCGGTGGTGTGCGGATCGATAGCCTGGGTGACAGCTACTGGAGCAAGACCTTCATCGAAGCCAAGCGCGCCCTGGCAATGGCACCTAACGCGTCGCCCATCGTCACTGCCCGCAAATAAGCGCACAGTTTGTAAGGCAAACTTAAAGTCTTACTTGAAGTTTGCCATATAACCGCTAGAATCCTGATGTATGAATGATGGCAAACCGCCTGCGCCCTGCGCAGGCGGTTTTCTTTTCTGCACTCCCGGCAGAAAACGCCGCAGCCAGATCAGGATGCTCTGCTTATGACGACGTCGGCCCGCCTCGCAATCATGTTCTTCGCAGCGCTGCTCAGCGCTTGTGCCAGCCGTACACCGCCACCCGCGCCGGTGGTTCGCGCCCCCATCGTATTCGGCTCCTCACAGGCTTTCTCGCCCGAGGCGGAAGACGTGCTGTTTCGCGCGCTCGGCCTGGTGGGCACGCCTTATCGCTGGGGTGGCAATACGCCGGATTCCGGATTTGATTGCAGCGGCCTGATCGCTTACGTGTACCGCGATGTCGCCGGCATTTCCTTGCCGCGCACCACTCGCGAGATGATCTCCATGCAAGCGGCGAATGTGGGCAAGGAAGGCCTGCAAACCGGTGACCTGATCTTCTTCGCCACCAATGGCGGTTCCCAGGTCAGTCATGCCGGTATCTATGTGGGAGAAGGGCGTTTCGTCCACGCGCCGGCCACCGGCGGCACCGTGAAGCTCGACAGCTTGTCCAAGACGTATTGGCAAAAGGCTTATCTGAGCGCCAAGCGTGTTCTGCAGCCTGAACATCTGGCGCGCAACCCGTAACTTCCGGAGCTGGTTGTCATGACTGCCCGCACGCTCAATCTCGACGATTCGCTGTATCAGTACCTGCTCGACGTCTCCCTGCGGGAAACCCCGCTACTCAAGCGCTTGCGCGATGAAACCCAGGCGCTGCCCATGGCTCGCTGGCAGGTGGCGCCGGAGCAAGGGCAGTTTCTCGCTTTGCTGGTGAAGCTGACGGGGGCCAGGCGCTTGCTCGAAGTCGGCACCTTTACCGGTTACAGCGCCCTGTGCATGGCGGCGGCATTGCCCGCTGACGGTTCGCTGATTTGCTGTGACATCCCTGGCGACTACAACGCCACGGCCCTGCGCTACTGGCAGGAAGCCGGGCTGGCCGGACGCATCGATCTGCGTCTGGCGCCTGCGCTGGAAACCCTCGGCAAGCTGGACCAGCCAGGCCAGTTCGATCTGATTTTCATCGATGCCGACAAGGCCAACTATCCGGGTTATCTGGAACACGCCCTGCGATTGCTGCGGGTCGGTGGGCTGGCGGTGTTCGATAACACCCTGTGGAGCGGGCGCGTGCTTGAGGCCAATCCAGAGAGTGAAGATACCCGGGCGATCCAGGCGCTCAACCGGGCCTTGAAAGACGATGCGCGGGTAGACCTGTCGTTGTTGCCGCTGGGTGACGGGCTCACACTCTGCCGCAAACGCTGAACCCCGTGGGAGCGGGCTTGCTCGCGAATGCAGGCTGTCAGTCGACTGATGTGTTGGCTGATACACCGCATTCGCGAGCAAGCCCGCTCCCACAGGTTCAGTGACTTACTTTGCTGCCGACACCCGCCACACCTTGTTCCCCACATCATCGGCCACCAACAGATCGCCCTGCCGGTCAATCACCACGCCTACCGGCCGGCCCATGGCTTGTTCCTTGTCGTTGAGAAACCCGCTGAGCACATCAACCGGGTTCCCGACCGGCTTGCCGGCGCTGAACGGCACGAAAATCACCTTGTAGCCGCTGTGCGGCTTGCGGTTCCAGGAGCCGTGCTGGCCGATGAAGGCGCCTTCCTTGAATTGCGCCGGCAACTTGTTGCCTTCGGCAAACGTCAGGCCCAGTGACGCCGTATGCGGGCCGACCGCATAGTCCGGGGCAATAGCCCTGGCCACCAGGTCAGGGTTTTGCGGCTCGACGCGGATATCGACATGCTGGCCGTAGTAACTGAACGGCCAGCCGTAGAACGCGCCGTCCTTCACCGAGGTGATGTAGTCCGGTACCAGATCACTGCCGATTTCATCTCGCTCGTTGACGGCTGTCCACAGCGCGCCACTGCGCGGTTCCCAGGCCATGCCGTTGGGGTTGCGCAGGCCGGAGGCGAAGATCCGGTGCTGGCCGGTGGCGCGATCCACTTCCCAGATCGCCGCACGGCCTTCTTCCTTGTCCATGCCGTTTTCCGCAACATTGCTGTTGGAACCCACGGTGACGTAGAGCTTGCTGCCGTCCTTGCTGGCGATGACGTTTTTGGTCCAGTGGTGGTTCAGCGGGCCGCCCGGCAGGTCGATCACCTTGATCGGCGGTGACTGGATCTGCGTATCGCCACTTTCATAGTGAAAGCGCAGAAGGCGATCAGTGTCGGCCACGTACAGGTCATTGCCGACCAGCGTCATGCCGAAGGGTGAATTGAGGTTTTGCACAAACACCGTGCGGGTTTCCGCGATGCCATCGTGATCCTTGTCCCGCAGTAACGTGATGCGGTTCGGGCTGGGCACGGTAGACCCGGCACGCCCCATGACTTTCTTCATGACCCAGCCGCGGATGCCTTTACCGTCTTCGGGTTTGGGTGGTGCGGCGGTTTCCGCCACCAGCACATCGCCATTGGGCAGCACATAAAGCCAGCGCGGGTGATCCAGGTCTTCGGCAAAAGCGCTCACTTGAGTGCCCGTGGCGGCGACGGGTTTCGCACCCTGTGGCCAGCCAATGGCCGGGGCGATGTTCACGGTGGGGATCAGGGTTTTGTCCGGCTCCGGCAGGCGGGGCGAAGGACCGGTGCCGTCGGAGACTTGCAGGCGAGAGGTCTCGCCACAAGCGGCGAGCCCTCCGCAAAGCGCGATAACGAGAACGAGCGGGGGCGTGCGCATGCTGGTCTTCCCTATGAATGCCTTGTTCTATTCATAGAGAAGTATTGCGCTGCGATGGTTCAACCCTTAGCCGCGTGCTTCCTTGAACAGCACCGCAATGCCGGGGTGATAGTTGCCGGCTTCGTTGCGCAACTTGCGGTAGGCATAAGGGAAATACCAGGCCACCGCGCAGGTGTGTTCCTTTTGCAGGTCGTCGACCATGTCCTGGAGTTCTTCCGGCGTTGCGCCTTGCTGGGCTTTTTGCGGGGCGACGAACAGGCAGCCGAGTTTCAGGTCGCTGGCATGGCTCACTCGCTTCGCATCGCTGGCGACCTCGAGCAAGGCCTGGGTCAGGTTCAGGCTGTTGACCCGGGGCCAGCGCTGGCTGACCTGGATGTAGGCGCGGGTTTCGGGCGAGGCGAGGAACAGGTCGGCACGGCCGTTGCGGTCGCCTTCTTCGGTCTGTTTGCGGGTGGTCGTCTGTTGCAGCGTGACCATCTCGGCCATCCAGGCCGCGGCAGACAGCAGTCCGAGGTTGGCTTTTTCGTCGTGCCAGTACGGTGTGTCGCCATCGCCGCGGATGGCGTTATAGCGGTCGATGCATTCGAACCAGCGCTCGAGCACCGGGCGCAGGAATTCCAGGTTTGGATTGCTGATGATCATGCCTTGCATGGGCTCACCCTTGTTATTGTGTTGTGGGGTTGTGGCTCTTTGATATCACTGCTGCGAGCGTGGCACAAGATTGACGTCAGTTTATTGATCGTCGGCAGTTATTCGGCAGGTGGCCGCCCGGCTTTAATTGACGCTCCACCCCCAACCCTCTAACCTTCGCGGCTTGTTTCAGGTGCTCTGTGGCTTGGGTCGACAGAGTGAAACAGGGAAGCCGGTGAGTGAGTCCTTCCGTTAGTCGAAGGCCTGCAATTCCGGCGCTGCCCCCGCAACGGTAAATGAGTGAAAACTGTGTGTGATGCCACTGTGTCGATTCGATGCGGGAAGGCGCACAGTCCGGCCCCGCGGCCACTCATGAGCCCGGAGACCGGCCTGATTCATCCAGCGGCATCACGGTGGGCGATGCCAGGCTTGTTGCCTTCTTTTGCTGTGCCTGCCCGCCGTTATTCCTGCCTCAACGGAGAGCTCCCCCATGACTGATACCCCCGATCGTGATGAACGCCACCTGGCGCGCATGCAGCGCAAGAAAGCCGTGATCGACGAGCGCATCGCCAATTCCCCGAACGAGTGCGGCCTGTTGCTGGTGCTGACCGGTAACGGGAAAGGCAAGAGCAGTTCGGCCTTTGGCATGCTCGCCCGCGCTCTGGGGCATGGCATGCAATGCGGCGTGGTGCAGTTCATCAAGGGCCGCAACAGCACGGGCGAAGAGTTGTTTTTCCGACGCTTTCCCGAGCAGGTGCGTTTTCATGTGATGGGCGAAGGTTTCACCTGGGAAACCCAGGACCGTCAGCGCGACATCGCTGCTGCCGAAGCCGCCTGGGCGGTGTCGCAGCAACTGCTGCGCGACCCGTCTATCGGGCTGGTGGTGCTGGACGAGCTGAACATCGCCCTCAAGCATGGCTACCTCGACCTCGATCAGGTGCTCAGTGACTTGCAGTCCCGGCCACCGATGCAGCACGTGGTGGTCACCGGTCGTGCCGCCAAACCGGAAATGATCGAGATGGCTGACACCGTCACCGAAATGGGCGTGATCAAGCATGCCTTCCAGGCCGGGATCAAAGCGCAGAAAGGCGTCGAGCTGTGAGTCGCACTTTATGAATAGCCCTCGTCAATGCCCGGCGGTACTGATTGCCGCGCCAGCTTCCGGCCAGGGCAAGACCACCGTCACCGCGGCGCTGGCCCGATTGCACCGCAATCAGGGGCGCAAGGTCCGCGTGTTCAAGTGCGGCCCCGACTTTCTCGATCCGATGATCCTCGAGCGCGCCAGTGGTGCGCGGGTGTATCAACTGGACATGTGGATGGTCGGCGAACAGGAGAGTCGCCGGTTACTCTGGGAAGCCGCGGCCGAAGCCGACCTGATTCTGATCGAAGGGGTCATGGGGCTGTTCGACGGTACGCCGTCGAGCGCCGATCTGGCGCGGCATTTTGGTGTGCCGGTGCTCGGTGTGATCGATGGCACCGCCATGGCCCAGACCTTCGGCGCGTTGGCCCTGGGGCTGGCGCGCTATCAGCCGGACTTGCCGTTCGCCGGCGTGCTGGCCAACCGCGTCGGCACGCTGCGCCATGCACAGCTGCTCGAAGGCAGCCTGACTGAGGGGTTGCGCTGGTACGGCGCGCTGTCCCGGGAAACCGGAATCGAATTGCCGAGCCGGCATCTGGGGCTGGTTCAAGCCAGTGAGCTGAACGATCTCGACCTGCGTCTCGATGCGGCCGCCGATGCCCTGGCCAGCAGTTGCGAGGTCGCGCTGCCACCGGCAGTCGAGTTCGCCGCACCGGATGCCATTGCCGCCGAACCGCTGCTGGCCGGTGTGCGCATTGCCGTCGCCCGGGATGAAGCCTTTGCATTCACCTACGGCGCGAGCCTGGACTTGCTGCGGGCGATGGGCGCCGAGTTATCGTTCTTCTCACCGATCCGCGACCGAGCGTTGCCAGAGGCCGACAGCCTGTATCTGCCGGGTGGTTACCCGGAGCTGCACCATGTTGCGCTGGCGCAAAACACTGCGATGCTCGATGCGATCCGCGCCCACCACCAGGCAGGCAAACCGTTGCTCGCCGAGTGCGGCGGCATGCTTTATCTGCTCGATTCCCTGACCGATGTCGAGGGCACTCGCGCCGAACTGGTTGGTTTGCTGGCCGGTGATGCGGTGATGCAAAAGCGTCTGGCGGCGCTGGCGTTGCAAGCGGTGGACCTGCCGGAAGGTTCGCTGCGCGGGCACACCTATCACCATTCGCTGACCACCACTGAATTGACACCGATTGCCCGTGGCTTGAGCCCTAATGGCGGACGAGGGGCGGAAGCGGTTTATCGTGAGGGGCGGATGACCGCCTCTTATGTGCATTTCTATTTTCCATCCAATCCGTCGGCGATTGCCGCGCTGTTTGCGCCTGACCAAAACCCTGTGGGAGCGGGCTTGCCCGCGAAGAGGCCATGACGGATAACGCATTTTCCGAAGCCGAGCGCGCAGCGGTCTATCGCGCCATTGCCGAACGCCGTGACATGCGCCACTTCAGCGGCGGCACCGTCGAGCCTGAATTGCTCCGGCGCCTGCTCGAGGCCGCGCACCAGGCACCGAGTGTCGGCCTCATGCAGCCCTGGCGCTTCATCCGCATCAGCGATCGCGCCTTGCGCGGGCAAATCCAGGCGCTGGTGGAAGAAGAACGCATCCGCACCGCCGAAGCCCTCGGCGAGCGCAGCGATGAGTTCATGAAGCTCAAGGTCGAAGGCATCATCGATTGCGCCGAGGTACTGGTGGCCGCACTGATGGACGACCGCGAGCCGCATATCTTCGGCCGCCGCACCTTGCCGGAAATGGACATGGCCTCATTGTCCTGTGCCATCCAGAACCTGTGGCTGGCGTCACGCGCCGAAGGGCTGGGCATGGGCTGGGTGTCGCTGTTCGAACCCCAGGCACTGGCCGACCTGTTGCAGCTGCCGCCGGGCGCCAAACCACTGGCCGTGCTGTGCCTGGGACCGGTCAAGGAATTCTACCCAGCGCCGATGCTGGTGCTCGAAGGCTGGGCGCAGGCGCGTCCGCTACATGAATTGCTGTACGAAAATTATTGGGGAGTGAGTCAATGAGTGTGGCGTTGTTGAGTGTCGCCGCGGTTGCGCTGGATGCGCTGCTGGGTGAACCCAAACGCTGGCATCCGCTGGTGGCGTTCGGCCGTTTTGCCGAGCGCATCGAGCAACGTTTCAACGGTGGCGGTCGCGGCTGGCGCAGCCATGGCGTCACCGCGTGGGTGATCGCCGTGTTGCCGCTGACGTTGCTGGCCACGGCACTCTCCTGGGCGCCTTATGTCGGCTGGATCGTAGAGATTCTCGCGCTCTATTGCGCCCTCGGCATGCGCAGCCTCGGCGAGCACGTCGAGCCTGTGGCCAAGGCCTTGCGCGGCGGTGATCTTGATGAAGCCCGCAAACGTGTGAGCTATCTGGTCAGCCGTAAAACCAGTGATCTGGATGAAACCGAAGTCGCCCGGGCCGCTACCGAGTCAGTGTTGGAAAACGGCAGTGATGCGGTGTTCGCGGCGTTGTTCTGGTTTGCCGTGGCGGGTGCGCCGGGCGTGGTGCTCTACCGCCTGAGCAATACGCTGGATGCGATGTGGGGCTATCGCAACGAGCGCTTCGAACGGTTCGGCTGGGCGGCGGCGAAGATCGACGACGTGCTCAATTACATACCGGCGCGTCTGGTGGCACTGACTTACGCACTGTTGGGCAAAACCCGGCTGGCGTTGAAATGCTGGCGCACCCAGGGCCCGACCTGGGACAGCCCGAACGCCGGGCCGGTGATGGCGGCGGGGGCGGGTGCCCTGGGCGTCGAATTGGGTGGGGCGGCGATTTATCACGGCGAATTGCATCAGCGTCCTCAGTTGGGCGAAGGTGTGCCGGCGGATGCCGACTCCATTGACCGGGGCTGGCAACTGGTCCAGCGCGGGGTATGGTTATGGCTGCTGATTCTCTGCATGGGGGCTGAGTTTTATGCTTGAGCACGGTGGGCGATTGCGCAAGGCAGCGCTCGAGTACGGCATCGATGAAGCCGACTGGCTGGACCTGTCCACGGGCCTTGCACCCTGGCCGTTCCCGGTGCCGGACATTCCGTTGCGCGCCTGGGCCCGATTGCCGGAAGCGGACGACGGGCTGGAGCAGGCCGCCTGTGATTACTACGGCACCCTGCAGGCGCTGCCGGTGGCCGGCTCGCAAATGGCGATTCAACTGCTGCCGCGATTGCGTCGGGCGGGCAAGGTCGGCGTGCTCTCGCCCTGTTATGCCGAGCACGCCGAAGCGTGGCGTCGCAACGGCTACATCGTGCGGGAAGTGCTGGAGCAGGAAGTCGACTTCTTTATCGACAGCCTCGACGTGCTGGTGGTGGTCAATCCGAATAACCCCACCGGCTTGAGCCTGACGCCCAGCCGCCTGCTCGATTGGCACGCGCGCCTGGCCCAGCGTGGTGGCTGGCTGGTGGTGGACGAAGCGTTCATGGATAACACGCCGCAACTGAGCCTGGCACCGTTTGCCCATCAGGTCGGGTTGATCGTCTTGCGCTCTTTCGGCAAGTTTTTCGGTCTGGCCGGAGTGCGCCTGGGCTTTGTGCTGGCCGAGCGCAAGTTGCTCAAACTGCTGGCTGAACAGGTGGGGCCATGGGCCGTCAGCGGGCCGACCCGGGTGGTGGGCCAGGCCTGCCTACGCAATACCGAAGAGCAGACGCGGCAGCGGGTGCGCGCGGATGACGCCAGCGAGCGCCTTGTGTCCTTGCTGGGGCATCACGGGTTTGCGCCGCAGGGCGGTTGCGCGCTGTTCCAGTGGCTGATCACCGAGCGCGCCGAAGAGCTGCATGAATTCATGGCCCGGCGCGGCATTCTCCTGCGCCTGTTCACGCACAACAGCAGCCTGCGATTCGGCTTGCCCGGTGACGAAGCCGCCTGGGTGCGACTGGCTCAGGCATTCGAAGAATTCGCCAAGGAAAACCAATGACCACGCTAATGGTGCAGGGCACCACATCGGATGCCGGTAAAAGCACGCTGGTGACCGCGCTGTGCCGTTGGGCCACGCGCCAGGGCACCAGGGTGGTGCCGTTCAAGCCGCAGAACATGGCGCTCAACAGTGCGGTGACCGCTGACGGTGGTGAGATCGGTCGCGCCCAGGCGGTACAGGCCCAAGCCGCCAACCTTGAACCGCACACCGACATGAACCCGGTTCTGCTCAAGCCCAACAGCGATACCGGTGCCCAGGTGATCATCCATGGCTGCGCCGTCACGACCATGAACGCCGTTGCCTATCACGACTACAAAACCATCGCCATGCAAGCGGTACTGGCCTCCCACGAGCGTTTGAGCGCGGCGTATCCACTGGTGATGGTCGAAGGCGCGGGCTCGCCGGCGGAAATCAATCTGCGGGCTGGCGACATCGCCAACATGGGTTTTGCCGAAGCGGTGGATTGCCCGGTGGTGCTGATCGCCGATATCAATCGCGGCGGGGTTTTCGCCCACCTGGTGGGGACGCTTGAACTGCTGTCGCCGAGCGAGCAGGCGCGGGTCAAAGGCTTCATCATCAACCGGTTTCGCGGCGATATCGCACTGCTGCAACCCGGTCTCGACTGGCTTGAAGAACGCACCGGCAAACCGGTGATCGGCGTGCTGCCCTACGTGATGGATTTGCATCTGGAAGCCGAGGACGGCATCGATCAACGCCAGACCGACAAGGCTGAGCAAGTACTGAAAGTGATAGTGCCGGTGTTGCCGCGCATCAGCAATCACACCGATTTCGATCCGCTGCGGCTGCATCCGCAAGTGGACCTGCAATTCATCGGCCCCGGCCAGGCGATTCCGCCGGCCGACCTGATCATTCTTCCTGGCTCGAAAAGCGTGCGCAGTGACCTGGCATATCTGCGGGCCAGTGGTTGGGAAACCGCCATCGCCCGGCACCTGCGTTACGGCGGAAAGTTGCTGGGCATTTGTGGCGGCCTGCAGATGCTTGGCGAGCAAGTGCACGACCCGCTGGGGCTCGAAGGGGCGCCGGGTTCCAGTGCCGGTTTGGGGCTGCTGGCGTTGCAGACTCAACTTGAACAAGAGAAGCAGTTGCGCAATGTGCGTGGGCGTCTGGCGCTGGAAGATGCGCCGGTAGCGGGTTATGAAATTCATGCTGGCGTGACCACCGGGCCGGCGCTGGAAAATGCCGCCGTGCAACTGGATGACGGCCGCTGTGATGGTGCGCAAAGTGCGGATGGGCAGATTTTCGGCACCTATCTGCATGGGTTGTTCGAATCGCCAGAGGCATGCAGTGCGCTGCTGCGCTGGGCCGGTTTGCAGGAGGTGCAGGCCGTGGATTACCACGCCTTGCGCGAGCGCGATATCGAGCGGCTGGCGGATCTGGTGGAGAAGCATCTGGATACCGGGCTGTTGTGTCAGCTCTGCGGGATTTGAAGCGTCTGCCATGGCCTCATCGCGGGCAAGCCCGCTCCCACAGTTGTCCGCGTTTCCCTGTAGGAGCGAGCCTGCTCGCGATGACTTAAGTCGCCTCACCGAAGAATTAAAGGAAACAACCATGCTGCAACTGATCCTCGGCGGCGCCCGCTCCGGCAAGAGCCGCCTGGCTGAAAAACTCGCCATCGACAACGCTCTGGCCGTGACCTACATCGCCACCAGCCAGCCACTCGATGGAGAAATGAGCGAGCGGGTGGCCCATCACCGTGCCCGCCGTCCTGCCGAATGGGCATTGATCGAAGAGCCTGTGGAGCTGGCCCGGGTGCTGCGCGAATCTGCTCGTATCGACCGCTGCCTGTTGGTGGATTGCCTGACTCTGTGGCTGACCAACCTGCTGATGCTCGACGATGCCGAGCGCCTGGCGGCCGAACGTGATGCCTTGCTGGACTGCCTGGCGTCGCTGCCGGGTGAAGTCATTTTTGTCAGCAACGAGACCGGAATGGGTGTCGTGCCACTGGGCGAATTGACTCGCCGTTATGTCGATGAGGCCGGTTGGCTGCATCAAGCTCTGGCTGAGCGCTGTCAGCGTGTCGTCCTGACCGTCGCCGGCCTGCCCCTGACTCTGAAAGGAACTGCGTTATGACTCAATCCTGGTGGCTGAACCCGAGCAAGCCGGTCGATACCCACGTGGTCGAACAGGCACAGGCGCGGCAACAGCAACTGACCAAACCGGCCGGCTCTCTTGGCCAGCTGGAATCGGTGGCGGTGCAACTGGCGGGTTTGCAGGGGCGGGTCAAGCCGAGCCTGGAGCAGGTGTGGATCGCGATTTTTGCCGGCGACCATGGCGTCGTCGCCGAGGGCGTGTCGGCGTTTCCCCAGGAAGTCACCGGGCAGATGCTGCACAACTTCGTCAACGGCGGTGCGGCGATCAGCGTACTGGCGCGGCAACTGGGCGCTTCCCTTGAAGTGGTGGACCTGGGCACGGTAATGCCGTCGCTGAACCTGCCGGGTGTGCGTCACCTGAACGTCGGCCCGGGCACGGCGAATTTTGCACAGGGACCGGCCATGACCGGGGCGCAAGGGCAACTCGCCTTGCAGGCCGGTCGTGACAGCGTGCAACGGGCAATGGCCAGCGGTGCGCAGTTGTTTATCGGTGGCGAAATGGGCATTGGTAACACCACTGCCGCCAGTGCGCTGGCGTGTGCCTTGCTCGATTGCCCGGTGGGCCATTTGACCGGGCCAGGTACCGGGCTCAACGCCGAAGGTGTCAGCCACAAGGCCCAGGTGATCGAGCGCGCCCTGACACTGCATGGCGCGCAGCGTGACGATGCCTTGCAGACCCTGTTCAACCTCGGCGGTTTCGAGATCGCCGCGTTGGTCGGTGCCTATCTTGCCTGTGCGCAGGAGGGTGTCGCGGCGCTGGTGGACGGTTTCATCTGCAGTGTCGCGGCGCTGGTTGCGGTGCGCTTGAACCCTGAATGCCGTCAGTGGCTGTTGTTCGGTCATCGCGGCGCCGAGCCGGGCCATCGTCATGTGCTGGAAACCCTGAATGCGCAACCGTTGCTCGATCTCGGCCTGCGGCTTGGCGAAGGCAGTGGCGCGGCATTGGCCGTGCCGCTGCTGCGTCTGGCTTGCGACCTGCACGGGCAAATGGCGACCTTCGCCGAGGCCGCCGTCGCAGATCGTCCGGCATGACCTTGCGCCTGGATCTGTTGCGTCATGGTGAAACCGAACTCGGCGGCGGGCTGCGCGGCAGTATCGATGATGCATTGACCGACACGGGCTGGGCGCAGATGCGAGCCGCCGTGGTCGGTCGAGGCCCATGGGATCGGCTGGTCAGTTCGCCGTTGCAGCGTTGTGCGCGGTTTGCCGAAGAGCTCGGTGCGCAATTGGCTGTACCGGTGCAATTGGACAGTGACCTGCAAGAGTTGCATTTCGGCGCCTGGGAAGGGCAGAGCGCAGCGGCGTTGATGGAAACCGACGCCCAGGCGCTGGGCTTGTTCTGGGCCGATCCCTATTCGTTCACGCCACCGCAAGGTGAACCGGTTGCAGACTTTTCGGCACGGGTGCTGGCAGCGCTCGGGCGTTTGTACGCGAGCTTTCCCGGTGAGCGCATTTTGCTGATCAGCCACGGTGGTGTGATGCGACTGTTGCTGGCGCAGGCCCGCGGGTTGCCGCGAGAACAACTGCTTAACGTCGAGGTCGGACACGGCGCGGTGTTTTCGCTGACGCTGGAGTCCGCTGGCGTGTTGAAGGAAGTGCTCTGACCATGCTGCCGTTCTGGATCGCCCTGCAATTTCTCAGCAGCCTGCCGATTCGCCTTCCCGGCATGCCCGAACCTCGGGAGCTGGGGCGGTCGCTGCTGTTTTATCCGCTGGTGGGATTGCTCTTTGGCGCGATTCTGTGGGCCGTGAACTGGCTGCTGCTCGGCACGCCGGCGATGCTGCACGCGGCGTTGCTGCTGAGCGTTTGGGTCTTGCTCAGTGGCGGGTTGCATCTGGACGGCCTGGCCGACAGCGCCGACGCCTGGCTTGGTGGTTTTGGCGACCGTGAGCGTACGCTGAGCATCATGAAAGACCCGCGCAGCGGGCCGATCGCCGTGGTGACGCTGGTGCTGGTGTTGTTGCTCAAATTCAGCGCGCTGCTGGCGTTGATCGAGCACCCGCATTCGCTCGCCTTGATCATCGTGCCGTTGATAGGGCGCAGCGCATTGCTCGGCTTGTTCCTGACCACCCCGTACGTGCGCGCCGGTGGCCTGGGGCAGGCGCTGGCCGATCATCTTCCGCGAAGGGCGGGCAAGCAGGTGTTGGCCCTCGGTGCGTTGGTGTGTGTCTTGCTCGGCGGCCTGAGTGGTGTGTTGTCGGTGGTGCTGGCGCTGGTAGTGTTCGCCTGGCTACGGAGGGTCATGCTACGACGTCTGGGCGGGACCACGGGCGATACGGCCGGAGCTTTGTTGGAACTACTGGAGGTTGCTGTGCTAGTGGGCTTGGCATTGATTTAGATCCTCAGCAAGACACAAACTTGCTCGCAAGGCGCGTTTTAGAGTGCTGTTGGGAATCGGCCTACAGATATATCCTGGTGAATCAGAATTAAATAATTGCCAGTTGATTTTTTGCATGCGAATGTTCTTGGTTGCAGCGACCTGAAAAACTAGTGCAGCTCGCCGGTGATGTTGCACCGTGTTCAAAGTCGAGAAGTATCAATTTATTAGTCTGCGCAAGATGGCTCGAATACGAGGCCTGAGTCCGTCTGTTGCCGCGGGCGCGAGTGTCTGTAAATATACGGTGTCTATTTCTCGGGTTTGGCTGATCGGTGGCACTTTTCCGAGGTCGTAACTCATGTTTTATAATCTTGTTTCTCAGAACTCGAAGTTTTCAAGAAAGTCTGGCTTGAATAAGGATGTAGTCCATTTCGCGCGCGGTATTCAGATGTTTCCTACGGAAAACTGTAAATCATGCGAAGTCTGTTTGTTTAAGATGTAAATAATGTTGTAACAATGTTTCGATCTTGGTGTCGGAATCATAGTGCACAATGGTTGAGCAAGGACGGTAAAGTTTTCGCTGCTTTTAAGGAAAGACTCATGTTGATGGACCATGCCGCAATACTCTCCCCGAAAATTCGGTACCTGTTTAAGTTCGAGATAAAAGATTTAGTCAGCCCGGCGGCCCCAAGACCGACTCCAGCGCA
>NZ_JBKFTN010000035.1:0-44648 GCF_050432945.1 Pseudomonas sp. 18173 | reverse complement strand
TTTCGGCAAATCGTCGACGATGTTCACATCCAGTGAACCGGTCGCGGTGGTGCCGTTGTCATCCACCAGGGTCACGGCGAACTGTTCAGGCAGGGTGTTGGCGCCGTTGGCGGTCGGGTGCGCTTCGTTGTCGTTAAGGGTGTAGCTGTAACTCACCACGCCGGTCGCCGCGTTGAAACCGGTGATGGTCAGCGTGCTGCCCAGCGGCGTGGTGACCGATTGCGGGAAGCCCGCCGCCACGCCTGCGGTGACCACGGCAATGCCGCCGACGGTCAGGCTGGTCACGCCATCCAGCGCAGTGACGGTGAAGGTGCCATTCTGGGTCAGCGCGGAGGCATCCGGTGCGCTGCCGTCGCCGAGGTTTTTCTCGAAGACGGTCAGCTCGCCGCCCGCAATGTTCAATCCGCCAATCGTGTCCGGGTCGTCGTTGTTGTGGATCTGCAGCACGAGGTTCGCCGTGCTGCTGTCGCCGTCGGCATCCGTCAGCGTATAGGTGAAGGTCTCCGTCGCACTGCCACCGCCGTGCAGCGCCTTGAAATCCGCATCGCTGGTGTTCAGCGTGTAGGTGTAGGTGCCATTGGCATTGAGCACCAGGGTGCCGTAGGTGCCGGTGAAGGTGCCAGCGGTGATCGGCCCGCTGTTTTCACCCACCGGCACCCGGTCGGCGCCTTGCACGTCATTGGTCAGCACGTTGCCGTTGAGGGTCAGCAGGGTTTCCGAGGCGGTGCCATTACCGTCGTCGATTGCCTTGGGCACGTCGTCGGTGATGTTGATATCCAGCGAACCGGTGACGGTGTCGCCATTGCTGTCGTTGGCCACCACGGTGAAGTGTTCGCCAAGACTATTGGCACCCTCGCCGCTTGCATGGGTTTCGGCGCCGTTGAGGGTGTAGCTGTAACTGACCACACCGGTGGCCGGGTTGTAGCCGGTGACGGTCAAGGTGCTGCCCAGCGGGGTGGTGATCGATTGCGGGAAACCCGCCGCCACGCCGCCGCTGATCACATTGATGCCGCCGATGCTGAGGCTGCTCAGCCCGTCGGCGGCATTGACGGTAAAGGTGCCGCTTTGAGTCAGCGCACCCGGGTTGCTCGCCGATCCGTCGGCCAGGTTGGCTTCATTGACGGTCAGCTCACCGTTCTGCACCGACAGGCCATCGAGGGTGACCGGATTGTTCGGCACCTGCGGAACCTCTGGCGTCACCACAGGGGCAGCGGCGGCTACAACGTTGTTGTCCGGATTGGCGTTCAGGCGTTCTTCGGGAAGTTCGGGAATGCCATTGAAACCGGCAGTGGGGAATCCAATGGTTGGCTCGACTCGCCCGCCCACTTCTTCGAGCAAGACGAAACTATGACCACTGCCCTGGATGCCACCCGGCACACCGGTAGTCGTGGCGGGTCCCGCAGCGGTGGCTTCTGCGGATTGGGTCGGGTCGTCACCCGCCGCAATGGCTTTTTGCAGCTGTTCGACATCCGTCAGCTGCGCTTCGCTCGGCGTCGCCGTTTCAGGTGAGTCCACGTGCGGAATCTGATTGGCGAGCAGTTGCGGTGTCATCTGCATGCTGCTGTCGCGCCCGAGGGTCAGCTCCTGGCCATTTTGCAGATGCACCGCCACCGCGCCTTCAGCGCCGGTGCTCAATTGGTCGCCGGCAAACAGCCGGTCCCCCTCGACCAAAGCACGCCGGGTGCCGTCGCTCGCAACCGCGAACACCTGACCGATGACCTTACTGACGATACCGATGAGCGTAGCCATGTGCACTTCCTCCGCTGCCAACCGCTGTCGGCACCTTGATTGTGCGAAGAACGTGCTCATGGCTCGAGCGGGTTGTCTGGCGGATCGTGTTCCAGGTACCGGTTTACTTGAGTAAGCCGTGGCCCTGGCAACGATCTCGCCCAGCCAGTCGCTCACGGCGCTGTTTACGGTTTTGGGAAAAACCCTCTGCAATCAACGGCATCGGATCCCTGTGCGCAACAACACTGCCAGTGAGCGATGCGTAACGATCCTGAATCACTCAAGTGACAAAAAACCGTCACCTTCGAATCGTTCGCGGCCCTCCCTTCCTGCACTTCTCCGCTCTATGTCGATAAGTGGATTGGAACTTTCCTCAAACCCCGACAAGCGCCCTAGAGCTCGAAAAACAAGGGTTTTCGCATTGAACAATGTGCTGGATTTGGCAGAGCGCATAAGTTTTTTTTGGCATAACCGTTATGAAAAAAATTTCTTAGCTACGCTCCAGAATGTTCTTAGCTCTTTTGTTAAAGATATGAAACAACTTTACCTATAAATGTCGTCAAATAATTGGCGACTGATAAGCACCATCAGGAATCAGGGAGATGTACATGCGCCTATTAACCCCCCTCTGCAGCGCGGTGCTTTTAGCCATGGCCTGCTCATCCCAGGCTCAGGCAATGACGCTGACCGAAGCGATCCAGAGCACCATCGCGACCCACCCGGAGCTGGCATCGCGGGTGGACAGCCGGCTGTCGGCGGATGAGGACGTGAAGGTCGCCAAAGGGGGCTTTTATCCATCGGTTGATCTGAACGCCGCCTACGGGCGCGGGTACAGCGATAACACCAATACCCGGGCGTTCGGCAATCACCACACCGAAACCCTCAACTACACCCAGTCGGAATTGCGCCTGCGGCAAATGCTCTTTGATGGCTTCAACACCGCCAATGAAGTCCAGCGCACCCAGGGCGTGGTCAATTCGCGAGCTTATTATGCTCAGGGTACGGCTCAGGACCTGGCCTTGCGCACCACCGAGGTTTACCTCGAAGTACTCAAGCGCCGTGAACTGGTGACACTGGCCACCAACAACCTGCAAGCGCACTTGCGGGTCAACGACCAGATCGGCCTGCGCACCCAGCGCGGTGTAGGCAGCAACGCCGATGCCGACCAGTCCACGGCTCGCCGGGCACTGGCGGAAAACAACCTCGACACCGCCCAGGTCGATCTGGCTGACGCCGAGTCGAACTTTTACGCCGTGGTGGGGCGTTTGCCCGATGAACTCGAAACCCCACCGTCGATTCGTGGCGAAGTCCCTGCCTCACTGCCCGAAGCCCAGCAGAGCATGGTGGAAAACAACCCTTATCTGAAATCCGCCCAGGCCGATGTGCAATCAGCCGAGAGCCAGTACGAAGTCGCCAAGTCGCCGTTTTACCCACGCCTGGACGCCGAGGCCGCCGTGGGTGCGAACAACAACGTGCAGGGTGATGAAGGCCACGACAACGAATGGCGGGTCGGTGTGGTGATGAACTACAACCTGTTCCGCGGCGGCAGCGACAAGGCGCGCCTGGCCTCCGATGCGCACAAGATCAACCAGGCCATGGACATCCGCAACAATGCCCTGCGCCAGCTCAACGAGAACATTCACCTGGCCTGGAACGCCATGGTCAATGCCAAGAAACAAACCCCGACCGCCCGTGAATACGCCGACACCAGCAAGCGCGTACGCATGGCCTACCAGGATCAGTTCGGCCTCGGCCAACGGACCCTGCTGGACCTGCTCGACAGTGAAAACGAACTCTACAACGCCAACCGTCGCTATACCGAAGTGCGCTACACCGAAGAGTTTTCGATGTACCGCGTGCTGGCGAACATGGGTCAGTTGTTGAGCAAACAACGCGTCGTACTGCCCGCCGACGCGATCGCCCAGTCCGAAGTGAAAAACGAAGCTCGTCTGCCTGAAATGAAGTAGCGCACGGGAGCGTTCAATGACCAGCATGGAACCCGGCAACACCGGTGTCGATCCGCGTCTGAGCTTCGATGACCCGCTTCTGGACGGTCTGTTGATCCTCTGCAAACTCCACGGCGCGACGGTCAGTCGCGCCAGCCTGAGTGCCGGGCTGCCCATGGCACACCAACGCCTGAGCCTGGACCTGCTGCCCCGTGCAGCGGCCCGGGCCGGTTTGCAGGCGCGCTTGCTGCGCCGCGAACTCAAAGACATCTCCGCGCTCAACCTGCCCGTGCTGTTGTTGCTCGACAACGGCCGCACGGCCGTCCTGCGCCGTTATGGCGAGGACGGCAAGGTGCTGATCCTGCCCAGCGAAGCGGACGGCGGCGAACAATGGCTCAGCCCTGAGGAGCTGGCCGAACACTACAGTGGCCAGGCGCTGTTCGCCCGTCCACGCCACGAACTCGAAGACTTGCGCTCGCCGCTGGTGCCTCGGGTGCAAGCCTGGTTTCGCGATACGCTGAAGCTGTCGAAATGGCTGTATAGCGACGCGATCCTGGCGAGCTTCCTGATCAACCTGCTGGGCCTGATGGTGCCGCTGTTCGTGATGCAGACCTACGACCGCGTGGTGCCGAACCAGGCTACTTCGACCCTGTGGGTGCTGGCGATCGGTCTATTGATCGGCACGGCTTTCGAACTGGTGCTGCGGGTCGTGCGCGCGCACTTGCTGGATACCGCCGGCAAGAAAACCGATGTGATCCTGTCGGCCACCCTGTTTGAACGTATCACCGGCATGGCAATGAAAGCGCGACCGGCGACCATCGGGGGATTCGCCCAAAGCATTCATGACTTCCAGGGCTTGCGGGAATTTCTCACCGCCGTGACCCTCACCAGCCTGATCGACCTGCCCTTCTGCCTGCTGATGCTGCTGGTGATCGGCCTGCTCGGAGGCTGGCTGGTGGTGATCCCGATCCTGGCGTTCCCCATCACCATCATCTTCGCCATGGTGATCCAGGTACGCCTGCGCGACACCGTCCAGAAAAGCCTCAGCCTGGGTGCCGAACGCCAGGCGTTGCTGATCGAAACCCTCAGCGGCCTGGAGACCCTCAAGGCCTGCAGCGCCGAAAGCGAGCGCCAGCACAAATGGGAGAGCACCCACGGCGCCCTCACCCGCCTCGACAGCCATGCGCGTAACCTCTCGGCCCTGGCCACCAACGGTACCTTGTTCATCCAGCAACTGTCCGGTATGGCAACCATCGTCGCCGGGGTCTACAGCATCATCGCCGGCAACCTCAGCGTCGGCGCCCTGGTGGCCAGCTACATGCTCGGCAGCCGGGTACTGGCGCCGCTGGGGCAAATCGCCGGCCTGATTACCCGCTACCAGCAAGCGCAACTGACCATGAAAAGCACCGACGCGCTGATGGGCCTGCCCCAGGAGCGCGACGCCAAACAGCGGCCGCTGGAGCGCACCCAACTGCAAGGCGCGCTGGATGTTGTCGGCGTGACCTTCCACTACAACGGCCAGAGCTCTCCCGCCCTGGCCAATGTCAGCTTCAGTGTGAAACCCGGTGAACGCATCGGCATCATTGGCCGCAGCGGCTCGGGCAAAAGCACCCTGGCGCGGCTGGTGATGGGGTTCTATGAACCGGATGAAGGCCAGTTGCTGCTCGATGGCCTGGACCTGCGGCAACTCGACGTCGCCGACCTGCGCCATCAAATCGGTTACGTCGCCCACGACCTGCCGCTGCTGGCCGGCAGCCTGCGCGACAACCTGACCCTTGGCGCACGCTATATCAGCGACTCACGCATGCTCGAAGTGGCGGAAATGACCGGTGTCACCGAACTGGCCCGGCAACACCCGCAAGGCTTCGACCGGCCTGTGGGTGAGCGTGGGCAACTGCTGTCCGGCGGCCAACGCCAGGCGGTATTGATGGCCCGGGCCATGCTGCTCGATCCGCCGATCATGCTGCTCGACGAGCCCACCAGCGCCATGGACAACAGCAGCGAAGACGTCCTGAGGCAAAAACTTCACGGCTGGGTCCAGGGCAAAACCATCCTGCTGGTGACCCACCGCACCTCGATGCTGAGCCTGGTGGATCGCCTGGTGGTGCTGGACAACGGACGGATCGTCGCCGACGGCCCGAAAGAAGCGGTCATCGATGCACTGCGCAAGGGCCGTGTCGGCTCTGCGGCCGTCTAGGAGTCGTCCATGTCTGCCGATCAAGGATCCCGTGGTTACTTCGACAGTTTCAACAAAAGTGCCGAAACCGAGTTCATGCCGGAAACCGCCGGCGCCTCGTTGCAGGACTCACCGCGCTGGTCGCGAATCACCGTGTGGCTGGCCGCTGCGCTGCTGATCAGCGCACTGGTCTGGGCCAGGTTCGCCGTATTGCAGGAAGTGACCATGGGCGAAGGCAAGGCGATTCCGTCGAGCAAGGTCCAGGTGATCCAGAACCTGGAGGGCGGCATCGTCACTGAAATTTTCGTTCGTGAAGGACAAATGGTGAACAAGGGCGACACCTTGTTGCGCCTGGATGACACGCGCTACCTGTCGAACAAGGGCGAAAGCGAAGCCGATCGTTATGCCTTGACCGCGCAGGTCGAACGGCTTTCCGCCGAAGCCGAAGGCCGGCCGTTCCAGCTGTCAGAAGAGGTGATCGCCAAGGCCCCGCAAGTGGCTGAAGACGAGCGCTCCCTGTACGAACAGCGGCAACGTCGACTGGCCAGCGAACAGCGCACCCTGAGCGAGCAACTTCGGCAAAAAACCCAGGAACTTGCAGAATTTCGCTCGAAACAGGGGCAGTTCAGTTCAAGCCTGGCGTTGTTGCAACAAGAGATGAACATGTCCACGCCACTGGTGGGCACCGGTGCAGTGTCACCAGTGGAAATCCTGCGCCTCAAACGCAGCGCGGTGGAGATTCGCGGCTCATTGAACGCTACCACCCTGGCGATTCCCCGGGCGGAATCGGCGATCAACGAGATCAAGAGCAAGATCGACGAGTCGGAACAGACCTTCCGTTCGGAAGCCGCCAAGGAGCTGAACGAGAAACGCACCGACCTGTCGAAAATCACAGCATCGAGTATCGCCATCGACGACCGTGTGACCCGCACCACCGTGGTCTCCCCGGTTCACGGCATCATCAAGGTGTTGAAGGTCAACACCATCGGCGGCGTGGTCCAGCCCGGCAGCGACATGGTGGAAATCGTACCGCTGGAAGACAACCTGTTGATCGAAGCCAAGGTACGGCCGCAGGACGTTGCATTCCTGCATCCGGGCCAGAAAGCCATGGTCAAGTTCAGTGCCTACGACTACACGATCTACGGCGGCCTGAGCGCCAAGCTTGAACTGATTGGTGCCGACACCATCACCGACGACAAGGGCAATAGCTTCTATCTGATTCAGGTGCGCACAGACAAAAACCATTTGGGCGGGGACGTGAAACCGCTGCTGATCATCCCGGGGATGGTGGCGACGGTGGACATTATTACCGGGGAGAAAACAGTGCTCGATTACTTGCTCAAGCCGGTACTTAAAGCCCGGACCGAGGCGATGCGGGAGCGGTAGAACTGGTTGAAAGTTTCTGTGACTGTTCTGCCGTCTTCGCGGGCAAGCCCGCTCCCACATTGATCACGCTGAACCTGTGGGAGCGGGCTTGCTCGCGAAGGGGCCGTCATTGACGACTCCTACTTCGGCCCATGGTTACGCTGAAAAACCTCCTCCCCCATCGCCGCAATCTGCCCCTCGATCAACGCCTCGAACGGCCTGAGCAGTGGCGCAAACGAAGTCGGAGCCTCAAGGGTTTCAAGCGCCTGCACAATCGCCTCTACCGTCGACAATGCGCCAGGCCCCGGTGCCTTGCGCAACCGATAACGGGATACACCGCCTTCAGCCAGCGTCACCCTCGGCAACGCCGCCAGCAGCGGGTTGAGGTGCAGCATCTTGCGCGCCTTGCGCCAGGTGCCGTCCGGGACGACCAGCAACAGCGGTTCGTCTGCCGCGGCACAGGCCTGCATCGGTTGCGCCTCTTCGCCGGGAAACAACAGGCGCGCCCGATACCCCGGCCGGCTCAACAAGGTCGGTAGATCATCGAACACTTCTCCCACGATCAACTCGGCATTGTTCAGGCCCAACGCCGCCAGCCGCGCCGTATTCAGTGCATGGTTCACTTCGCTCGGATGCTGCAGCAGCAACACCCGGGTGCGGCTGTCGAGGCTCGGGATCAATGGGCACAGGCAGTGGCTTTGCGGACGCAAACAGCGTGGGCATTGGATTCTGGACATCTTCTCAGGCCTGATTCAGTTGGGCTTTAAGCAAGTCGCGGAACGTCTGGATCAACGGCTCGCGACTACGGCCCCGACGCACGATCATCGAGAATGGCGCCTGATAACCGAAGGTCGCCGGCAGCAACACCCGCAAGTCCCCCTTGTCGGCCCAGGCCTGGGCGTAGTGCTCCGGCAGATAGCCGATGTAGGCGCCGGACAGCACCAGAATCAGCTGGGCCTCCATACTTTCCACCGTCGCGGCGCTGTGCTTGAAACCGTGACGCGCCAGCTCGGCCTGGCTCCAGTAGCCGCGACCGACCATGCGCTGCTGGGTGATGACCTGTTCGGGAATGCGCCGCTCGTTGAACAGCGGATGCCGCGTGCTGCAATACAACCAGTGCTGTTCACGGTACAGCGGCATGTACACCAGGCCGCTCATGCGTGTGGAAAACGCACCGATGGCCAGATCGAGACGGTTGTCTTGCACGCCGAGCTGCAATTCGTAGGGACTCATCACCGACAGGTGCAAGTGCACGGCCGGGTGTTCCTGGCTGTAGGCACCGATGGCTTCGGCAAACGGCAGGGCCTTGTCGCTGACGGTGGAGTCGATGACCCCAAGGTTCAAGGTCCCGCGCAACTCGCCCTTGAGGGCGGCGGCGTATTGCTCGAAGCCTTCGAGCTCGCCCAACAGGCGCAGGGTTTCCTGATGGAACAGTTCGCCCTTGCTGGTCAGGCTGAACCCGCCACGTCCGCGATGGCAGAGCACCAGGCCCAGGGCCGCTTCGAGCTGGCTCATGTAGGTGCTGATGGCCGACGTCGAGAGATTGAGTTCCTGCTGGGCGTTGGCGAAGCCCTGGTGTCGCACCACGCTGACGAAGATGCGCAATAGTTTCAGGTCGGGTAAAGCGTTGGCCATGGGAACTCCGATCGAAAGGAAGCGCAAAGCACTACCGTGGAAACACAATCCCTGTGGGAGCGGGCTTGCTCGCGAAAGCGGTGTATCCGTAGATACTGAGGCCGACTGACACTCCGCCTTCGCGAGCAAGCCCGCTCCCACAATGGTTGCAGTGCTCACCCCTTCGACTGCCAGGCATCAGGGGGTAGGCGAATAGAGTGAAGTCTATCGCTGTCCCAGCCATTAGTTTAGAAAAATCTGAACTAAGTATTTGCCCGTAGCGATTCTTCCCGGCCACTACATTTCGCAGAATCGGCGCTACAAGGTGCGCCCGTACTTCCGTGAACGGCGCAACCCAATAAATAAAACAACGACGATGAGGCCCTACCCGTGGACAAGATTCTTCACCAACCACTGGGCGGTAACGAAATGCCGCGCTTCGGCGGCATCGCCACCATGATGCGACTCCCCCACCTGGAAACTGCTGCCGGCCTGGACGCTGCCTTTGTAGGCGTGCCGCTGGACATCGGTACCTCCCTGCGCCCTGGCACCCGTTTCGGGCCTCGCGACATCCGCACCGAATCGGTGATGATCCGCCCTTACAACATGGCTACCGGCGCTGCACCGTTCGACTCGCTGTCGGTTGCCGACATCGGCGACGTGGCGATCAACACCTTCAACCTGCTGGACGCCGTTCGCATCATCGAAGAAGCCTACGACGACATCCTCGAGCACAACGTGATCCCCATGACCCTGGGCGGCGACCACACCATCACCCTGCCGATCCTGCGTGCCATCCATAAAAAGCACGGCAAGGTCGGCCTGGTGCACATCGACGCCCACGCCGATGTGAACGATCACATGTTCGGCGAGAAAATCGCCCACGGCACCACCTTCCGTCGCGCCGTTGAAGAAGGCCTTCTGGATCCGGACCGCGTCGTGCAGATTGGCCTGCGCGCCCAGGGCTACACCGCTGACGACTTCAACTGGAGCCGTAACCAGGGCTTCCGTGTGGTTCAGGCCGAAGAGTGCTGGCACAAATCGCTGGAGCCATTGATGGCTGAAGTCCGCGAGAAGGTCGGCGGCGGTCCTGTCTACCTGAGCTTCGACATCGACGGCATCGACCCGGCCTGGGCCCCTGGCACCGGCACCCCGGAAATCGGCGGCCTGACGACCATTCAGGCGATCGAGATCGTTCGTGGCTGCCAAGGCCTCGACCTGGTCGGCTGCGATCTGGTAGAAGTCTCGCCCGCTTACGACACCACCGGTAACACCTCGCTGCTGGCCGCCAACCTGCTGTACGAAATGCTCTGCGTACTGCCTGGCGTAGTCCACCGCTGAGGATGGACCATGAACGAACGTGATCAGGTATTGAAAGCCGCCGCCGATCTGGTGGCCGCCTTTGCCCGTAACGATCGCGAAGCCTACTTCGGCGCGTTCAGCGCCGATGCCAGCTTCGTCTTCTACACCCTCGAACAGCCCCTGCTGTCGCGCGACGCCTACCAGGCGATGTGGGACAGCTGGCGCGCCGAGGATGGCTTCGAGGTGCTCTCGTGCACCTCAAGCAACGCTTTCGTCAGCCTGCAGGGCGACGTGGCGATTTTCATCCATGACGTAGCCACCGAGCTGCGCATGCAAGGGGAGCAGCACTTTAGCCAGGAGCGCGAGACGATTGTTTTCAAGAAACAAGCGTCTGGCCCAGAACAACAAGGCCTATGGCTGGCCTGCCACGAACATTTGTCCGCGATGCCGGAAGGGCTGCCAACCCCTTAGCCAACACAGGTGACGCTCACGCACGATGAGCGCGCCTTTATGATCGGAGCTGATCATGAATAACAACAACAAAGACCAAAGCCTTACGCAAATTGAAACCCACGGGGTCGAACAGATCCCGGACAACGAACGCACCGCAGGCCCGACGGACTTGTTCCGGATGATCTTCGGTGGTTCCAACACCTTTGCAACCGCCGTGCTCGGCAGTTTCCCGGTGCTGTTCGGCCTGTCTTTCCAGGCGGGCGTCTGGGCGATTGTGCTGGGCGTGTTGCTGGGTTCGCTGATCCTCGCGCCAATGGGTCTGTTCGGCCCGATCAACGGCACGAACAACGCCGTGTCTTCCGGTGCGCACTTCGGCGTGCACGGTCGGATCGTCGGCTCGTTCCTGTCGCTGTTGACCGCCATCGCCTTCTTCTCGCTCTCGGTGTGGAGTTCGGGTGATGCACTGATCGGTGGCGCCAAGCGCCTGGTCGGCCTGCCGGAAACCGACCTGACCCTGGGCCTGGCCTACGGTCTGTTCGCGATCCTGGTGCTGACCGTGTGCATCTATGGCTTCCGCTTCCTGCTGTGGGTCAACAAGATCGCGGTGTGGAGTGCCAGCCTGCTGTTCCTGCTGGGCGTCTTCGCCTTCGCCGGTCCTTTCGATGCGAACTACGCCGGCACCGTCAACATGGGCCAACCCGGTTTCTGGGCGGCCTTCATCGGTGCCGCACTGGTGGCCATGAGCAACCCGATTTCCTTCGGTGCGTTCCTCGGCGACTGGTCGCGCTACATTCCGCGTGATACGTCCAAGCGTCGCATCATGGCGGCGGTGGTGCTTTCGCAGATCGCAACGTTCATCCCGTTCCTGTTCGGCCTGATCACCGCGACCATCGTGGCGGTCAAGGCACCGGACTACATCGCGGCCAACAACTATGTGGGCGGCCTGCTGGCGGTATCGCCGACCTGGTTCTTCCTGCCGGTTTGCCTGATCGCCGTGATCGGCGGCATGTCCACTGGCACCACTTCGCTCTACGGCACCGGCCTGGACATGTCCAGCGTGTTCCCACGGGTGCTGTCGCGGGTCAAGGCCACGCTGCTGATCGGTGTGATGTCGATTGCCTTCATCTTCATCGGACGTTTCGCGGCCAACCTGGTGCAGAGCGTGTCGACCTTCGCCGTGCTGATCATCACCTGCACCACCCCCTGGATGGTGATCATGATCATCGGCCTGCTGGCCCGTCGCGGCTTCTACTGCCCGGATGACCTGCAAGTGTTCACCCGTGGCGAAAAAGGTGGCCGCTACTGGTTCACCCACGGCTGGAACTGGCGTGGCATGGGGGCCTGGATCCCGAGTGCGGCGGTCGGCCTGTGCTTTGTGAACCTGCCGGGGCAGTTTGTCGGCCCCCTGGGCAACCTGGCCGATGGCATCGACATCAGCCTGCCAGTGACCCTGGGCCTGGCCTCGGTGGTGTACCTGGTCCTGCTCAAGATGTTCCCGGAAACCAGCGCGGTGTACGGCCCGAACCACCTTCGCAACAAGAGCACGGATTCGCTCGCCAAACCGGCGATGCGACAAGTCGCCTGATAAACGCACTACCCCTGTGGGAGCGGGCTTGCTCGCGAAAGCGATCGGTCAGTCACATTAACTTTGAATGTGCCGCCGTCTTCGCGAGCAAGCCCGCTCCCACAGGGACTGATTTTCAGCCTCACATAAAAAAGACAATCGGAGACACGCCATAATGGCTTTGGATTTATTCGTTGTACTCATCTATGCCGCCGCGATGCTGCTTCTCGGCTACTACGGCATGCGCAAGGCCAAGACCAACGAAGACTTTTTGGTCGCCGGTCGTAACCTCGGGCCAACCCTCTACATGGGCACCATGGCGGCCACCGTTCTCGGCGGCGCGTCCACCGTGGGCACCGTACGCTTGGGCTACGTGCACGGCATCTCCGGTTTCTGGCTGTGCGCCGCACTGGGCTGCGGGATCGTCGCGCTGAACCTGTTCCTCGCCAAGCCGCTGTTGAAACTGAAGATCTACACCGTTACCCAGGTGCTGGAAAAGCGCTACAACCCGATGGCCCGCTCCGCGAGCGCGGTGATCATGCTGGCCTACGCCTTGATGATCGGCGTGGTTTCGATCCTGGCGATCGGCACCGTGCTGCAAGTGCTGTTCGGCTTGCCATTCTGGATTTCGGTAGTGCTCGGCGGTGGCGTCGTGGTGATCTACTCGGCCATCGGTGGCATGTGGTCGCTGACCCTGACCGACATCGTCCAGTTCGTGATCAAGACCGTTGGCCTGATGTTCATCCTGTTGCCAATCTGCATGTACCGTGTCGGCGGCTGGGATCAGTTGGTGGCCAAACTGCCGGAGGCGAGCTTCAGTTTCACCACCATCGGCTGGGACACAATCATCACCTACTTCGTGATCTACTTCTTCGGCATCCTGATCGGTCAGGACATCTGGCAACGGGTGTTCACCGTCAAGACTGCCAAAGTGGCTCAGGTCGCAGGTACCGCCGCAGGCATCTACTGCATCATCTACGGTCTGGCCTGCGCCCTGATCGGCATGGCCGCTCACGTACTGATCCCGGATCTGGACAACGTCAACAACGCGTTCGCCGCCATCGTGAAACTGTCCCTGCCGGACGGTATCCGTGGCCTGGTGATCGCTGCCGCACTGGCGGCCATGATGTCCACCGCCAGCGCCGGCCTGTTGGCTGCCGCCACCACCCTGAGCGAAGACCTGCTGCCGAAACTGCGTGGCGGTAAAGAATCGAGCCTGGGCCTCAACCGCCTGGTGACCCTGTTGACCGGTCTGGTCGTACTGGGTATCGCATTGGTGGTGAACGACGTGATCAGCGCCCTGACCCTGGCCTACAACCTGTTGGTCGGCGGCATGCTGATCCCGTTGATGGGCGCGATCTTCTGGAAACGCGCCACCACCGCCGGCGCCATCGCCAGCATGGGCCTGGGCTTCGCCACTGCCCTGCTGTTCATGGTCAAGGACGGTCTGGACGCCAACACCCCGATCTACTACAGCCTGATTGCAAGTCTGGTGAGCTTCATTGTGGTGAGCCTGATGTCTCGCCGCCCGGTAGCAGTGGCCAGCGCGGCCTAAGCTGAACATAACGACTTGATGCTTTCTTCGACGGGTGTGGCGTCGGTTGCCACACCCGTTTTTTTTCGTCTGGAGAAAACTGCTTATGAAGATCGTCAGCCGCGATCAGTGGTTTGAAGTCAAACATCTCAGCGACGGCATCCGCTTGATCCACGAGCCGTACATCCGACCCTTCTACCGTTGCAACCTCTGGCACATCCAGGGCCGCGACAAGGACCTGCTGCTGGACAGCGGCTCGGGCCTGGTCAGCCTGCGCGAGCAACTGCCGTGGATCACCGAACGGCCGCTGGTGGCGGTGGCCAGCCACTGCCATTTCGATCACATTGCCGGCCATCACGAATTCGCTGAACGACTGGTGCACCCGGCCGAGGCGGACATTCTGGCCGCGCCGGACGGCGACAACGACTTGAGCAAGGCCTTTGTCGGCGACGACATGTTCGAAGCGCACCCGGATTGCCCGCTGTGCTACGCCGAATACCGGGTCAAGGCTGCACCGGCCACGGGTTTTGTCGAAGATGGAGATGTGCTGGACCTGGGCAACCGGGTGCTGCAGGTCGTGCACACGCCGGGGCACTCGCCAGGGGGCATCTGCCTGTACGAAGCCGCCACCGAAACCCTGTTCAGCGGCGACATCATCTACGACGGTCCGCTGATCGAAGACGCCTACCACTCCAACCTCGATGACTACGCCCGCAGCCTGCAACGCTTGCGCACGCTGGCGATCCGCACGGTGCATGGCGGACATTTCGGCAGTTTTTCCGGGGCGCACTTGCACAACATGATTGACGAATGGCAGCGCTCACACGGCTGAAGCCTGCTGTACTCAACGGCAGGAACTGCACCGGCACGGAGAGCAAGATCGATCTCCTCCTGGAAGTACGCTCATGAAAAAGGCTGCCGTTCGTGCTGTCGTGCATCGCTACATCAGCCGCCTGCTGGAAGGTCGGGATGACTTCGACGACAACGCCAGCCTGGCGCAGTTGGGATTGGACAAGGAAGATATCGAAGAACTGATCTTCCATCTGGAAGATGAGCTGGGTGTATCGGCCTTTACCGCCGAGGAAGACCGGATGCTGAAATCCGCCAGGACGGCGAATGACTTGAGCCGGTTTTTATTGGAGATCGGGCGGCATTGAGATGGGTTGCCAACGTATTTCCCAGTCAGCCAGGAAACTACTGCAAACAGGCTCTCCTGTGGCGAGGGGGCTTGCCCCCGCTGGGCCGCGAAGCAGCCCCAAATCCTTCAACCGGGTTGAATCAGGAACAGCACGCTTGCTGGCTTTACGACTGCTTCGCAGCCGAACGGGGGCAAGCCCCCTCGCCACAACAAGCCCCTCTCACCAGTATCCCGGTGCCGTTACCGGCGACGCGGCTGGCGTCGGCGTTGTTCGTCATCGGTACGAATAGGCACGGGTTGCAGAGGCGGCTCGATCAAACCGAGAGCGACGCCCAGGTCATGCAGCCAGCTTTGGATTTTCTCTTTCATGGTGCCCCCTTCAGGGTAGTGCCGAGCGGCCAAAATTCTGAAGCTCGTTCGCACTGATAATAGTCCGAAGTCCTACGCAATGCTCGTGCAAAGTCGCAATGAACTGTTACTGAATCCATCACAATCAGCCTGTGTTCAGGCAATTTCCTGCGCCTGCACCGGTGTCGGCGGAAAAACCACCTGTTGCTGCTCGATCCAGGCATTCAGGTTGGCCCCGACCATGCCCTTGCGCCACATCAGCCAGGTGGTTGCGCTCGCGAACGGCTCGGCCAGCGGATGCACCGCCACACTCTCACGGCCCGGCAAACTGGCGAGCATCGACTCCGACATCAGCGCCACACCGGAACCGGCAATCACACACGCCAGCATTCCCGGATAGGACTCGATCTCCATCGCCCGCCCCATGGCCGCATGGTCATGGGCGAACCAGGCTTCCAGGCGCATGCGGTAGGAGCAACCCTGGCGAAAGGTAAACACTGCGCGCCCTTCCACATCCAGGGCACTGCGCACCGGCGGATGATCGGCCTCGCTGATCAGCACCAGGCGCTCGTCGCACAAGGGCACGCCATCGAGCCCGGCCAGTTCCATGGGGCCATCCACCAGCGCGGCATCGAGCCGGCCGGTGAGCAGGCCTTCGAGCAGTTCGCCGCTGGGGCCGGATTGCACTTGCAGGTTCACGGCCGGATACAGGCGGTGATAGCGCGCCAATAGCCCCGGAAGGTGAATCGCCGCGGTGCTGTACATGGTGCCGAGCACGAAGTCGCCCGCCGGTTGACCGCCCTGCACTGCCGCGCTGGCTTCGTCGCGCAAGGCAAACAGCTTGGCGGTGTAGTCCAGCAAGACTTTTCCCGCAGGCGACAGCTGCAAACGCTGACGTTCGCGCAGGAAAAGCTCGACGCCCAACTGCTCTTCCAGCTGTTTGAGCCGGGTCGACAGGTTCGACGGTACTCGATGCAGCCGTTCGGCGGCTCGGGTGATGGACCCTTCTTCCGCCACCGCCTGGAAGATGCGCAATTGGCTGAACTCCACGACACTCTCCAAAACAGAACAAGTTACTCACTATTATTCATTTTTAAAGAAAGTCAATCAGTCCTAGCCTGACGGTCATTGATCCTCTGTACGGAATCCTGACCATGTCTCCCCTGATTCGCTTATCCGCCAGTTTCGTTGCCTTGATGATGGCCATGGGCATCGGCCGTTTTGCCCTGACACCGCAACTGCCGCACCTGCTCAGTGAAGGTCAGATCGACCTGACCGCCGCCGGGCTGATAGCTGCCGCCAACTACCTCGGTTATTTCATCGGTGCAGTCGACGCCATGTTTTCCCGGCATCCCGCGCAAGTGCGCCGACGCTTGCTCGGCGGATTGTGGCTCTGTGTATTGCTGACCCTGGCTTCGTTCTGGGCCAATGGTTTCTGGTCGCACCTGCTGCTGCGCTTCGGCACCGGTGTGGCCAGCGCCTGGGTGCTGGTGATGATCACCGCCCTGAGCCAGCCACTGGCGGCAGCGTCCGGTCGCCCTCGGCTCGGCGCCCTGGTTTTCGCCGGACCGGGCCTGGGGATTTTCCTGACCGGTTTGCTGGCCCTGGGCTCGAACCTGCTGGGCCAGACATCCGCCACCTTGTGGCTGGTGTACGCCGCTGTGGGCCTGGCGATGCTGCTGGGGATCCTGCCATTCCTGCCACAACCGACCGCCACCGCGACTGCCGCACCCGGCGCCAGCCCGTCACCCGCTCAAGGCGTCGGTCGCCTGGGCCTGGTCTATGGCTTGTACGGATTGGGCTACATCATCCCGGCGACCTTTCTGTCGCAAATGGCCAATGCGCAATTCCATGGCCAATGGCAGGCCGACCTGTTCTGGCCGTGCTTTGGCCTCGCGGCGGCAACCGGTGTGGTGCTGGTGAGTTTGCGCCGGCAAAAGCCCGGCGCCACGCGTCATTGGTTGATGGCGACGTTATGGCTGCAAGCTGCTGGCGTGTTCGCCTGCCTGCTGGGCAACGGGCCAGGCCTGGCGCTGGGTGTGATCCTGTGCGGCACGCCGTTCCTGGCCTGCATGCAACTGGTGATGCAACGCTCCCGGGAACTGGCCCCCCACGCGACCCAGCGCAATGCCGGCCTGCTGACAGCCTGCTTTGCCGTGGGCCAGCTCAGCGGGCCATTGCTGGCGGCGCTGAGCAGTCATTTCAGTGGCGGTTTGCAGCCGGCACTGGTGGTCGCCGGCTGCGGCTTGCTGGTCGCCGGCGGCCTGTTGCTCGCGCCGCTCAGTGCTGCCCGAGGGCTTGGCGCAGACGACGGCGCAGCCACTGCTCGGCACTGACAAAGGTGATGCCTGCCAATACCAGCACCGCACCGATGATGAAGTTCAGGCTCAGCGCCTCGCCCAGCAACACCACACCGAACGTGACGCCGAACAACGGCGTCATGAACGAAAACACCGCGAGGTTCGCTGCCAGGTAACGGCGCAGCAGCCAGAACCACACCAGGTAACTGAAGAACGACACGACCACGCCCTGGAACAGCACACTGGTGACTGCCACGGTGGTCAGGCTGACATGGGTGATCTGGCCGCTGAGCAGCGCGATCAGCAGCAAACCGAAGAAACCGACAATCAACTGATAGAACAGCGTCAGGGTCACCGGCGCTTCCGACAGCCGCGAGGCGCGCACCACCACGGTGGTCGCGCCCCATGCCGCGCCCGCCAGCACACCGAGGGCATCGCCCATCAACATTCGGTAATCAAGATTGTCCCAGGACACTCCACCGGCAAACGCGATGGCAATCCCGATAAAGGCCAATACGATCCCCAGCCATTGCAAGGGCCGCAAACGCTCACTCGGCAGCAACCAGTGCACACCCAATGCGGTGAAGATCGGCGCGGTATAGAGAAACACCGACATGTGCGCCGCCGTGGTCAGTTGCAGGCCTTCGGAAATGAAGAAGAACTCCAGGCCGAACAAGGCGCCGGCCAACAGGCCGCCGCGCCAGGTCGTACTCACCTGGTTCCAGCCACCCTTCCAGCAGATCAGCAACCCGACCAGCAACGCCGACATACCGGAACGCCCGGCCGCCTGCATCACCGGCGCGATATCGGCCGCCGCCCACTTGATCATCACCTGTTGAACGCCCCAGACCAGGCACAAGCCGACCATCACTTGCAGGGCAAACCCGTCGGCGCTGCGCCGGGTGGCGCTCACCGGAACACCTCGAACACACAATCCATGGCAAAGACTCGGCAGTCAAAACAAAGCCCCGGCCTTCTCACTGGAAAAGAAAACACCGGGGCGCAAAATCATGTTGTCGATTATTAACCAGAAGGCCAGAAAATGCCGCCTGTCAGAGACCTCTACTTCTCTGCCTGCGCCACTCTGGCTCTCTTTAGTGTCAGAACATCAACTGAGTTCGATGCGATCGGCATGAATGACGATCTGGCCATTCTTGTACAAGGCACCAATGGCCTTCTTGAAGTTGCCCTTGCTGACACCGAACAGGCTGCTGATCAACGCCGGATCGCTCTTGTCGCTGACCGCCAGGGAACCGTTGTTTTCGCGCAACTTGGCGAGGATCTTCGAGTTCAGGCTGGTGGCCGCTTCCTGACCGACCGGCTGCAGGCTCAGGCTGATCTTGCCGTCGGCGCGAACTTCCTTGATGAAGCCCTTTTCTTCTTTACCGGCGCGCATGAACTTGAAGATTTCGTTCTTGTGGATCAGGCCCCAATGCTTGTTGTTGATGATGGCCTTGAAGCCCATGTCCGTGGCTTCGGCCACCAGCAAATCCACTTCCTGGCCCGCTGTGTAGTTGGCCGGAGTCTTGTCCAGGTAGCGGTCCAGGCGCGCGGTCGCGGTGATGCGACGGGTGTGCTTGTCGAGGTAGACGTGCACTACCACATACTCGCCCGCCGTCATCTGGCGCTTCTCTTCGGAGAACGGCAGCAACAGGTCTTTGGGCAAACCCCAGTCCAGGAATACGCCGATGCTGTTGACTTCAACAACTTTCAAACTGGCGAATTCACCGACTTGAACTTTCGGTCTTTCAGTAGTTGCGATGAGTTTGTCATCGCTGTCCAGATAAATAAAAACGTTGAGCCAGTCTTCATCTTCGCTAGGAATATCTTTTGGAATATAACGATTAGGCAGAAGGATTTCGCCATCCGCGCCACCGTCCAGATATAAACCGAAGTTAGTGTGTTTAACCACTTGCAAACTGTTGTAACGCCCGACTAAAGCCATGTCCAATACCCTCATTGCGTGGGCGGCATTCTACCCGGTTTTGAGCGCGGCGTTCGGCACCCGGCCCGGTGGCACGCGAAAATCCTCTGGAGGCCCTGATTTTTCCGGGTTTTCATCGCAAACCTGGCCGCTCGTCCGACCGATCCGGGCATTTACGCCATGCCCGGCAAGCGCAACACGGTATTTTTTCCGGCAATGTTCTTAGTTAAAACAGCGGCTTAGACACCTATTTCGAATATCGGCCGATGATTAATTACCCCGACCTCAGGATTATTGCGAGGGGATATTTGCCAAGCAATTACCGGGTAATTCCTGTACGATGCCTGGCCAAGTTAATTTTCTACAGGTTAATGGCCGCCATGCGCGTAAAAGCATCCACCAGCAAAGCAAAGCCAGCTCCAGCCGTCGAAACCAGCGAATCGATCAACAGCCAGATCGCTGCGTTCCTCAAGTCCGGCGGTGAAATCCAGCAAATTGCCAAAGGCGTCAGCGGCCAGACATTCGGCCCGTCCAAGCAGATCACCCTGGGCAAAAAGTAATCCCCCCGCTTCACCTGGTCCCAAAGCGCTTTGAGCTTCGAAGCGCTTGGACTGGAACCCTCGTTTCTCCCCCGCGCGCCCCATCAAATCCTGTGAAAATCGACGAGCAACTGCAGTTGCCCGGCTGAACTGCCAGACTCCTCCCGGGTTCACATAAGAATCAGACCCCGAAGACTGGCTATCGCAAGGATTCGCCCATGTCCCGCTGGTTCAAACACATCGCCATCGTGCTGACCATCGCCCTCGCCCTCGGCGCGTGCAACCGCATAGGCCTGGCCTACCGCAACCTCGACGTGATCATCCCGTGGACGCTCAGCGACTACCTGGACATGAACGGTGAGCAAAAAAGCTGGCTGAACGAACGCCTGAAGGAACACCTGAGCTGGCACTGCACCACCCAATTGCCCGGCTACCTCGACTGGCTGAACCGCCTGCAAACCATGATCGCGACCAACCAGGTCACCGATGCCGCCTTGCAGGCCCGCGCCCGTGAAGCCGAACAGGCGATCTCCGAAACCGCGCGGGAAATCACCCCTTCTGCCATCGAGCTGCTGCAGGGGCTGGATGACAAGCAAGTCGCCGAGATGAATGAAGCCTTCGCCAAGGACCAGCGCAAGCACCAGGAGGAATACCTCAAGCCCTCCCTCGACCAGCAGATCAAGGAGCGTGGCGAACGCATGGAAAAGCGCCTGAGCGACTGGCTCGGGCCACTCAACAGCACCCAGCAACAGCGAGTCACCAGCTGGTCGAACGCCCTGGGCGACCAGAACACCCAGTGGATTGCCAACCGCGTGCATTGGCAGAAACAATTCAGCGCGGCAGTCGCGCAACGCCAGAGCCCGCAATTTCCACAACGAATCGAAACGCTACTGGTCAATCGTGAGCTTTTGTGGACCCCCGCCTATCGTCAGGCCTTTGCCAACACCGAGGCCCAGGCGCGCTCGCTGTTCGTGGACCTCATGGCTCAAAGCACGCCAAGCCAGCGCGAACGCCTGTTGAAGAAAATCGAGGGCGTGAGGAAGGACTTCAGCGATCTGAAGTGCTTGAAAGCGGTGAAACAAGGCTAAGTGCTGCACAAATCCCATGTGGGAGCGAGCCTGCCTCAATACCTGTAGCTGGCTCTTACTCACGACCGACCGGCGGTATGTCGAATTCCACACAAGCCAAACGACTAGGCTGTGTAGGTCACCTCCCAGCCCCACGCAGGAGAACACAGCATGAACATCCAGAATCACCCCGTCGTGTCGCGGGAAGAATGGCTCGTCGCCCGCAAACAGCACCTGGTCCGCGAGAAAGCCTTCACCAGGGAACGGGACAAACTCAGCGCCGAACGCCGCGCCCTGCCCTGGGTGAGAATCGACAAGGACTACCGCTTCCAGGGCCCCAACGGCGAGCTGAAACTGGCGGACCTGTTCGGCGGCCGCAGTCAGCTGGTCATCTACCACTTCATGTTCGCCGAGGGCTGGGACGAGGGCTGCCCCGGTTGCTCGTTCCTCAGCGACCACATCGACGGCGCCAACCAGCACCTGGCCCACCACGATATTGCAGTGGTGGCGGTTTCCCACGCACCGTACGCTGAATTCCAGGCGTTCAAGCGGCGCATGGGCTGGAAGTTCGACTGGGTGTCGTCAGCAGGATGCGATTTCAACTACGACTTTGGCGTCTGTGCCCGAGCCGAAGAAGTCGTCGCCGGAAAGGCTACGTACAACTACGAAAAAACCGACGGCTCCGAGGAAGAACTCCCCGGCCTCAGCGTGTTTTATCGCAACGAAGCCGGCGACGTCTTCCACACCTACTCCACCTACGCCCGGGGCCTGGACTTGCTGGTCGGCGCCTACAACTACCTCGACCTGACGCCCAAGGGCCGCAACGAAGACGAAATCATGGAGTGGGTGCGGCATCATGACAAATATGAGGAACAGGAGAAGTCGAGCTGCTGCCACGGCGGATAATCACCGGATACCGAATCGCGGCCTTCGCGAGCAGGCTCGCTCCCACATTGGGCTGGTGTTCACCACGGTCCCTCTGTGGGAGCGAGCCTGCTCGCGATGGCGGACCAACATCCGCTGCGAAGGTCGACTGATACACCAGAAATGCAGAAATGGGGACAGATCTATTTTATGAGTTCAACACCGAAACCAAAAAATAAACCCGCCACCTTTTTTACAGTGCCGCCATCTCCCTGCAACTCTTCGCAACACTGGATCCGCTACGCAGCCGTCATATGCACTCACATTGTAGGGTTCGCCGCGCTCAGGCCCGCCCGTTATTCTTTGCCGCTAATGCAGCTCTTTCATAACACGAGCCGAAATACATGAATAACTTCGCCCTTCGCGCGCTATGCCTGATGTTGATAAGCATGCCCGTCATTGCGCACGCCCATGAAACCGAGACACTCACCCTGATCACCTATGCCGACGGCACCCGTGGCATCAAGACCCCGATTGACCTCGGTCCGCCCGGCCCATCGCAGGGTGACTTGTTTGTGTTCGACCAGCCACTGATGAACGAGCAACGAAAAGATATCGGAAGCAATAGCGGATACTGCGTCAATACCCTCCCCGAAAAGCACAGCCAGTGCCAATGGACCCTGCTATTCACCGACGCGACAGGCAAAACGACCGCCAGTATCGTCGTCGCCGGACAGGAGCATGAATCCGGCCAGTCGATTGTCGCGGTAATTGGTGCTACAGGGGAATACGCCGGGTTTAGCGGTGAAATGAGTACGGAGCCCAATTCCGATGGCACCTTCACCCAAATCCTGCACCTCTCGCGCAGCGCCAGATAAGCAGGTGAAGGGATCAACCACATAGGTAACAAAACAGTTCAAGCACATGGGTAACAGTTTTTAACTGGCACCGGTCGATTCCGAGGATCTGACCATGCCGTGGCGAGAGCTGATCACTTCACAAATCCCGAGCATAAAAAAACCGGACATCTGTCCGGTTTTTTGGGTCACGACAACGACTTACTCAGCTGCCGGCGCTTCCGGCTTGCGGCGCTTGAGCGGCGCCATGCCGTCCTTGCTGACCAGGGAATCGCTCTTCGGCCGGTTGACGCTCTTGCGCTTGGTCGGGGTCTTGGCGGCGGTTTTCTTCTTGTCGCCCTTGGCGTCGGTCTTTTTCTTCTTGACGCCGACGGCCTTGCCCGAGGCCTTGACCTTTTTCGGTCCACCGTAGGTGCCTTTGACTTCCTTGATGGTACGACGCTCGAAGCTCTGCTTGAGGTAGCGCTCGATGCTCGACATCAGGTTCCAGTCGCCGTGGCAGATCAGCGAGATGGCCAGGCCATCGTTACCGGCGCGGCCGGTACGACCGATGCGGTGAACATACTCGTCGCCGCTGCGTGGCATGTCGAAGTTGATCACCAGGTCCAGGCCGTCGACGTCCAGGCCGCGAGCGGCGACGTCAGTGGCGACAAGGATTTTCACGCCGCCCTGCTTCAGGCGGTCGATCGCCAGTTTGCGATCCTTCTGGTCTTTCTCGCCGTGCAGCACGAACGCTTTGTATTCCTGCGCCACCAGGCGACCGTAGATGCGGTCGGCCATGGCCCGGGTGTTGGTGAAGACGATGGCCTTCTGATAGGTCTCGTTGGCCAGCAGCCAATTGACGATCTGTTCTTTGTGCTGGTTGTGGTCTGCGGTGATGATTTGCTGGCGAGTGGTGTCGTTGAGCTGGCTGACCGCGTTGAGCTGCAGGTGCTCAGGGTTGTTCAGGACCTTGGCGATCATTTCGCGCAGGCCGGAACCGCCCGTGGTGGCGGAGAACAGCATGGTCTGCTGACGATTCGGACATTCGTCCACCAGGCGCTGCACGTCTTCGGCAAAGCCCATGTCGAGCATGCGGTCGGCTTCGTCGAGCACCAGCACTTCGACTTCCTTGAGGTCGAGGTTGCCGGCGTTCAGTTGCTCGATCATCCGGCCCGGCGTACCGATCAGGATGTCCGGCACCTTGCGCAGCATCGCGGCCTGGACCTTGAAGTCTTCGCCGCCGGTGATCAGGCCGGACTTGATGAAGGTGAACTGCGAGAAGCGTTCAACTTCCTTCAAAGTCTGCTGGGCCAGTTCGCGGGTTGGCAGCAGGATCAGGGTCTTGATGCTGACGCGGATTTTCGCCGGGCCGATCAGACGGTTGAGGATAGGCAAGACGAATGCAGCGGTTTTGCCGCTACCGGTTTGCGCCGTCACCCGCAGGTCACGCCCCTGGAGCGCCAGCGGAATGGCCGCGGCTTGCACAGGCGTTGGCTCGACAAATTTCAGCTCGGCCACGGCTTTGAGCAGGCGTTCGTGCAGGGCGAATTGGGAAAACACGGGTGCTACCTCGAAGAAATGCAAAAAAACAGCTGCATAGGGTAACGGTTTCGAGCGCTCAGGCCGAGTTTCTTTATACAAATGGCGGTAAACAGTTGGTTTTTTGTTGCCTGATTTTTCTCCGAACGTAATACAAAGCGTCTTAAATGCTCTAATCGCTCCTCGCGCCTGACAGAAGAATCGTTTTAACCATGGATATCAAACAGCTCTGGATCAACGCCCTGGACCTTTGGGGCACTCTCGATCAGCACCCGCTCGTGCACTCCAGCCTGTCGCTGCTGTTGCTTCTGGCGCTGGCGCTGTTCCTCGGACGGGTGGCGCGCTACCTCATTTTGCACGCGACCAAAATGCTCGGTCGCCAGCCGGCCTTGCACTGGATCAATGATTTCCTGCAGAACAAGGTGTTCCATCGCCTGGCGCAGATCACGCCTTCGCTGGTGATCCAGTTCGGTCTGAATCTGGTGCCGGACCTGAGCAAAACCAGCCTGAAATTCCTCGGCAACGTCGCGCTGTCCTTCACCTTGCTGTTCCTGCTGCTGGCGGTCTGCGCCCTGCTCAATGCCCTGCTGGATATCTACGCGCGCACCGAGCACGCCCGCACCCGCTCGATCAAAGGCTATGTGCAACTGGCGAAAATGGTCTTGTACGTGTTTGGCGCGATCATCATCGTCGCCACGCTGATCGACCGCTCGCCACTGTTGCTGCTGTCGGGCCTGGGCGCCATGTCGGCGGTGATCCTGTTGGTCTACAAGGACACGCTGCTGTCGTTCGTCGCCAGCGTACAGTTGACCAGCAACGACATGCTGCGGGTCGGCGACTGGATCGAGATGCCTCAGGTGGGCGCCGACGGTGATGTGGTGGACATCACCCTGCACACGGTCAAGGTGCAGAACTTCGACAAGACGATCGTCTCGATTCCGACCTGGCGGCTGATGTCCGAGTCGTTCAAGAACTGGCGCGGCATGCAGGCTTCCGGCGGCCGCCGAATCAAGCGCAGCCTGTTCATCGACGCCAGTGGTGTACGTTTTCTGCGTGACGACGAAGAGCTGAAGCTGTCCCAGGTGCACCTGCTCACCGACTATATCACCCGCAAACAGGCCGAGCTCAAGGCCTGGAACGAAGCCCAGGGCAACGTCGCGGCCATGTCGGCCAACCGCCGGCGGATGACCAATATCGGCACGTTCCGCGCCTATGCGCTGGCCTACCTGAAGAGTCACCCGGGGATCCAGCCGAACATGACCTGCATGGTCCGCCAGATGCAGACCACGGCCCAGGGTATTCCGCTGGAAATCTACTGTTTTACCGGCACCACGGCGTGGGCCGATTACGAGCGGATCCAGGGGGATATTTTCGACTACCTGCTGGCGGTACTGCCAGAGTTCGGGCTGAACCTGTATCAGCAACCCAGCGGTACGGATTTGCGTGCGGGGATATTGCCGGCGGTGCTGGGGGCGAGCCATATCAGCGATATGAAAAAAACCTTGTGAGCCGCTGCAATCGTTACCCGGGAGCGCTTGATCAGCAAACGTAAGCGACTCCAGGGCCGTGCCGTTATACTCGACTCTTTTGGCAGATGCGTCAGACAATGCTCAATTCAATTCAATCGCTGCGCGCGCTTGCGGCATGGATAGTGGTCCTTTATCACTACATGCAACTCGTCTACAACTCTCAGCTGACCGACCCGGTGTCCGTTGCAATCCAGCGGTATGGGGACATTGGCGTAGATTTGTTCTTTGTCATCAGTGGTTTTGTCATTTACCTGTCCTCTACCGGTAAAGACATATCGCCATGGACATTCATCCGCCATCGTTTGGCCAGAATTGCACCGGCGTACTGGGCGTTCAGTCTCATCACGGCAGTCACATTGATGGTGTTACCGGGGCTGGTACCACTGACGGCATTTGAGCCTGTGTTCCTCCTGAAAAGCCTGATGTTCATTCCCGCACAAAATCCTTCGGGAATCGGTTTTTTCCCACTGATGACGGTTGGCTGGACACTCAATTACGAGATGGCGTTTTACGGCGTTTTTCTGGCCAGCCTGTTCTCGCCGGAAAAATTCAGAGTCCCCATTATCATCCTTGGCGTTTTCCTGCTGTACAAAGTGCTGCGGCACCTCGGCGGCAGCTTTGATTTCTACCACAACTCAATCGTGTATGAATTTACATTCGGGATAATCATCGCTTACGCCTATCAAAAGAAGTGGGTACAGCGTATCCCTTTGATTGCAGCATTGATGATGGTAGCGGTGGCCATCGGTGTAATCATTTATTACGGCCGGATCATTCACTCTCCCTGGAGATCAGGCCTGCCCTGCACCGCCATTTTGGTTGCAGCGATATCTCAAGAACGCTTTTTCTCCAGAGTTGAAATAATCAACAAACTGGGCGATTGGTCCTACTCAACTTATCTGTGTCATGTACTGGTCATTTCTTACATGATAAAAATCCAGCAGGTGTTGAACCTCGGCCCTGTTACTACGCTGGCGATCATTATCGGCCTTGTTACCGTGATATCGGGCTTGAGCTACAACCTCATAGAAAAACCGATATCCAGATGGGTCAAGGCATACGATAAACGCCCAAGCGCAGTGCCTACGGGCGCTGCAAATTAACGACACAACGCGGTCAGCCTGACAACACAAAACGAAAGTGGGAGCGAGTCTGCTCGCTCCCACCGGGACTGCTTGCGATTGAAAATGGGCGGCTTACCTGGCCTGGCGCTGCGGCGCCTTGTGCACCATGGTGTAGGCGTAATCCACGCCCATGCCGTACGCGCCGCTGTGTTCCAGCACCAGTTCCATGACCGCCTCGTAAGTGTCCTTGTGCGCCCAGTCACGCTGGTATTCGAGCAGCACCTGCTGCCAGGTCACCGGTACCGCGCCAGCCTGAATCATCCGTTGCACCGACATGTCGTGGGCTTCCTTGCTGGTGCCACCGGAAGCGTCGGTGACGATGTAGACCTCGTAGCCTTCAGCCAGGGCTTCCAATGCCGGGAACGTCAGGCAGACCTCAGTCCACAGCGCCGCGATGATCAGTTTTTTGCGCCCGGTGGCTTTCACCGCGTCAACCAGTGCCTTGTCTTCCCAGGAGTTCATCGAAGTGCGCTCGATCGGCTTTTGATCCGGGTGCACCGCCAACAATTCCGGCCAGATGTATCCGCTGAAACTTTCGGTTTCGACCGAAGTGTAGATAGTCGGCACGTTGAAGATCTTCGCCGCCTTGGCCAGGCCCACGGTGTTGTTCTTCAGGGTCTGACGGTCGATGGACTGAACGCCGAATGCCATTTGCGGCTGGTGGTCGATCAGGATCAGGGCGGAGTTGGTTGGGTTGAGCAGTTCACGAATAGACATGGCACGTTCCTTTTGATGTCGATATTTTCGAATGAGTTCAGGGTCAGTCGACCTTGCCGCCTGAGGCTTTGTTGTCGGCTTGGATGTCACTTTAGGGCTTAGCCATAAAAGGGACAATTACCTAAAATCGAGAATCATTGATTCCAAAATAGGGACAATATGGATCGCATCGAATGCATGCGTGCCTTCGTCGTCACGGTCGGCGAGAACGGCTTCGCCGCAGCTGCCAGGGCCATGGACGTGCCACGCTCGAAGGTCAGCAAACAGATTCAGGCGCTGGAAGAAGCCATCGGCGTGCAACTGCTGCAACGCACCACCCGCAGCCTGCACCTGACGGAAGCCGGGGCCGAGTATTTCGAAGCGGCACGAGAGGTGTTGGCGGCGCTGGACGAGGCCGAGCAACGCGCCCGTGACGGCATCGGCGAGTTGCGCGGTGTATTGCGGGTCAATGCGCCGATGTCGTTCGGTCTTCGGCGATTGGGACCGTTGATTCCGCTGTTTCATGAATTGCACCCGAACATCGAGCTGCAACTGGTGCTCAGCGACCAGCAAGTCGACCCGGTGCGGGGTGGGTTCGACGTAACCATCCGCATCGCCAGCATGCCGGACTCAACGATGATCGCCCGGCAACTGGCGCCTGCACCGCGCATCATGGTGGCATCTCCTGCTTATCTCGAGCGCGCGGGCATCCCGCAGACGCCGCAGGATCTGCGCGCCCATCAATGCCTGAACTACGGGTATCTGCAGAGCGGTGTCAGCCTGCAACTGTGCAATGGCAAGGAAACCCAGCGGGTGAACGTCACCGGCCCGTTGCACGCCAACAACGGCGACTTGCTCGCCCAGGCCGCCGAAGCCGGCATGGGCATCGCCCTGCTGCCTGACTTCATCGTCGAGGATGCATTGGCTGCAGGGCGACTGGTGCCGGTGCTGTGCGAATGGCAGGCCCCGGCGATCACCATCAACGCGGTGTATTCGTCGGCACGGCGGGTGCCGCAGAAGACCCGGGCGTTTATCGGGTTTCTGGTGGATCAATTGGCGCCCAAATGATTTTTTGGGCAACCCTTGAATCCCTGTGGGAGCGAGCCTGCTCGCGATGAGGGAGTGTCAGCAGGCATCGACTTGACTGATACACCGCTATCGCGAGCAGGCTCGCTCCCACAAAGGTATCTGTTCACCCAGAATTCAGTGGACAGACAGTGGCTTGCGTACACCCAACCGACTGATCCACACCGCCAGCAAAATCACCGAACCACCGAGCAACAACCGCCCCAGTTCTTCATGCTGGTTCCAGATCAGCAGATTGATCAGCAACCCCACCGGCACATGCAGGTTGTTCATCACAGCCAGGGTCCCGCCGTTGACCAGGCACGCGCCTTTGTTCCACCAGTAGAGCCCCAAAGCGGTCGAGACCAGGCCGAGGAACAGCAGCACGCCCCATTGCAGCGGCGCTTCGGGCAGGAAGTTCTGTTTGCCGAACAATAGGAACGCCGGCAATGCCACCGCCAGTGCACCGAGGTAGAAGAAGCCGAAACGGCGGTAATGCGGCAGATCGCTCGGATGGCGCGCGACCAGGTGTTTATAAAGCACCTGCCCGGCGGCGTAGGTGAAGTTGGCCAGTTGCAGCAACAGGAAACCCATGAAGAAGTCCGGGTTGATCCGGTCAAAGCGAATCACCGCCGCCCCTGCCACTGCCACCAGTGCCGCGACCAGGGCCCAGGGATTGAACCGACGATTCAGTGCATCCTCGATCAGGGTCACGTGCAGGGGCGTGAGGATGGTGAACAGCAGCACCTCCGGCACCGTCAGTACGCGAAAGCTCAAGTACAGGCAGACGTACGTCACACCGAACTGCAACGCGCCGATCAGCAGCATGCCACGCATGAACGCCGGTTCCACCGAGCGCCAGCGGGTCAGGGGCAGGAACACCAGCCCGGCCAGCAGCACGCGCACCAACACGGCGAAATAACTGTCGACATGACCGGCCAGGTATTCGCCGATCAAACTGAAGGAAAACGCCTGGATCAGCGTGACAACAAGTAGATAGCCCATGCTCGCCTCATTTCGAATGGCGGCGACGATAGCGGGTTTTGTCCCGTATCGCGACAGTAGCCATGACGCAAACCTCTGTGGGAGCGGGCTTGCTCGCGAAGGCGGCGGCACATCCAACATTAATGTGCCTGACAAGACGCCTTCGCGAGCAAGTCGGATCGCCGCGCCGCCGCTCCCACAGGGTTTTGTAGGAGTTGGTTAAATCGCAGGCAAAAAAAAGCCCGATCTCGCTAAAGCGTTCAATCGGGCCAGAGCACTCAGGAGCAGCAAGTGCGAAGGGAGGTTCGATGCGCGTACAGGCTTGAAGGGTTGCGCCAGGTCACTAGACCATCCAGCGATTATCTGGCGATTAAACGGTCAGGCCACTTGCGAAAGCCTGGCGTTGGCCTGGTTCAGGCCTTTCTCCTGGAAGTCACCGCCCAGGTTCATGCCTTCGGCGTGGATGAATGTCACGTCGTGGATGCCGATGAAGCCCATGACCTGACGCAGGTACGGTTCCTGGTGATCGGCGGTGCTGCCAGCATAGATGCCACCGCGAGCCGTCAACACAAAGGCGCGCTTGCCGCTGAGCAGGCCTTGCGGACCGGTTTCGGTGTACTTGAAGGTCACGCCGGCACGCAGTACATGGTCGAGCCAGGCTTTCAGGGTGCTGGGGATCGCAAAGTTGTACATGGGGGCGGCCATGACCAGCACGTCGGCGGCGAGCAATTCGTCTGTCAACTGGTTGGAGCGCTCCAGGGAGGCCTGTTCGATGTCGCTGCGCTGCTCGGCGGGTTTCATCCAGCCGCCCAGCAGGTTGATGTCCAGGTGCGGCACCGGCTCGACGGCCAGGTCACGGACGGTGATCTGGTCATTCGGGTGAGCGGCTTTCCACTGGCTGATGAACGTCTGGGTCAGTTGGCGGGAAACCGAGTCTTGCTGACGGGCACTGCTTTCGATGATCAGAACGCGGGACATGGGATGTAGCCTCCATCTGAGAATGCTGTAGGTCGATGGAGTGAAGGTTAAACAGAGTCATATCGATGAAAAAGCGCAAATAACTGCTATAACCCATCAATAAATTCGTTTATAAGCTCAACATACTCTGTGGGAGCGGGCTTGCTCGCGAAGCGGTGGGTCAACAAAAGTGATCTCGACTGACACGACGCCTTCGCGAGCAAGCCCGCTCCCACAGGGGATTGATTTCATTTCGGGGTGCAGCTCAGCTCGATGCGCAACTNCCCCCCCCCCCCCCCCCCCCCCCCCCCCCCCCCCCCCCCCCCCCCCCCCCCCCCCCCCCCCCCCGCTCCCACAGGGGATTGATTTCATTTCGGGGTGCAGCTCAGCTCGATGCGCAACTTGATGATGCTGCGGGTGAATTTGGCGGTGGCATTTTTGTGCTTGCCGGCCGGTACGTCGATCTTGCGGGTACGGGGTGCTTCCGGGCCATTGATGAAGACGGCCTTGCAGCTTGCATCGACGTCGCCGTAGTTGGCCACCTGGATGGAGCCGATGTCGTTATCCGTGTCGTAGGTCTGGTAATCGATCTTCATGCCGTTGAGGTCTTTTTTCACATCGATCGGGTAAGCCATCGCCGTCAGCGGCAGCAGCGCCAGCAGCACACAACAGAATTTTTTCATTCAACAGCCTCCAATAAGGGCTGCCAGCTTAGGACAAGAGGAGCTCAACATGAAAGCGCCCCGCGTGACCCTTGATCAATGGCGAACGTTGCAAGCCGTGGTCGATCACGGTGGTTTCGCCCAGGCCGCCGAAGCGCTGCATCGCTCGCAATCGTCAGTCAGCTATACCGTGGCACGCATGCAGGATCAGCTCGGCGTGCCCTTGCTGCGCATCGACGGACGCAAAGCCGTGCTGACCGAAGCCGGCGGCGTGCTATTGCGCCGCTCCCGGCAACTGGTGAAACAGGCCAGTCAACTCGAAGACCTCGCCCATCACATGGAGCAGGGTTGGGAAGCCGAAGTGCGCCTGGTGGTCGATGCCGCTTATCCGAGTGCCCGTCTCGTCCGCGCCTTGACCGCGTTCATGCCGCAAAGCCGCGGCTGCCGGGTGCGTCTGCGTGAGGAAGTGCTGTCGGGCGTGGAGGAGGTCCTGCTCGAAGGTGTGGCCGACCTGGCCATCACCGGGTTCAGTATTCCCGGTTACCTGGGCGCGGAATTGAGCGACGTCGAGTTCGTCGCGGTCGCCCACCCGGAGCATCCCCTGCACCGCCTCAACCGCGAACTGAGCTTCCAGGACCTGGAAAGCCAGATGCAAGTGGTGATCCGCGACTCGGGCCGCCAGCAACCACGGGACGTCGGCTGGCTCGGTGCCGAACAGCGCTGGACCGTCGGCAGCCTGGCCACCGCCGCAACCTTCGTCAGCAGCGGCCTGGGGTTTGCCTGGCTGCCCAGGCACATGATCGAACGAGAACTCAAGGAAGGTACGCTCAAGCTGCTACCGTTGGATCAGGGCGGCAGTCGTAACCCGAGTTTTTACCTGTACTCGAACAAGGACAAACCGCTCGGGCCGGCCACGCAGATTCTCATCGAACTGCTGCGTACGTTTGACACCGCGCCACTGGACGCACCGTTCGCCGCCCCCGAACAAGCCTGACACGGAGTGTATGCATGGCCTATTTCGAACACGAAGGTTGCAACCTGCACTATGAGGAATATGGTCACGGCACACCGCTGCTGCTGGTCCACGGCCTGGGCTCCAGCACGCTGGACTGGGAAAAACAGATCCCGGCACTGGCCACCCGCTACCGGGTGATCGTCCCGGATGTGCGCGGCCACGGCCGTTCGGACAAACCCCGGGAGCGCTACAGCATTGCCGGGTTCAGCGCCGACCTGGTTGCACTGATCGAGCACCTCGATCTCGGTCCGACCCACTATGTCGGCCTGTCCATGGGTGGCATGATCGGCTTCCAGCTGGGGGTGGATCAGCCGCCACTGCTCAAGAGCCTGTGCATCGTCAACAGCGCGCCCGAGGTCAAACTGCGCAGCCGCGATGACTATTGGCAGTGGTTCAAGCGCTGGAGCCTGATGCGCGTCCTCAGCCTGGGCACCATCGGCAAGGCGCTGGGCGACAAGTTGTTCCCGAAACCCGGGCAGGCCGACTTGCGACAAAAGATGGCCGAACGCTGGGCAAAAAACGACAAACATGCTTATCTCGCCAGCTTCGATGCCATTGTGGGCTGGGGGGTTCAGGAACGACTTTCGAAGGTCACCTGTCCAACCCTCATCGTCAGTGCCGACCATGACTACACACCGGTGGCGCTGAAGGAAAACTACGTAAAACTGCTGCCCGACGCGCGGCTGGTGGTGATCGCCGATTCACGCCACGCCACGCCGCTGGACCAGCCGGAACACTTCAACCAGACGCTGCTGGAGTTTCTGTCCGCAGTCGACACCACCACTCAGGATCACTGACCCATGCTGAAAAAAATCGCCCTCGCCGCAGGCTCCGTCCTGTTTGCCGCCAACCTGATGGCCGCGACGCCGGAAAAGGCCCCGCACGTGCTGCTGGAGACCACCAACGGCCAGATCGAAATCGAACTGGACCCGGTCAAGGCCCCGATCAGTACCAAGAACTTCCTTGCGTACGTCGACAGCGGCTTCTACAACAACACCATTTTCCACCGGGTGATCCCGGGGTTCATGGCCCAGGGCGGTGGTTTCACCACCTCGATGCAGCAGAAACCGACCAAGGATCCGATCAAGAACGAAGCCAGCAACGGCCTGCATAACGTGCGTGGCACGCTGTCGATGGCGCGCACTTCCGATCCGGACTCGGCCACCAGCCAGTTCTTCATCAACGTCAAGGACAACGACTTCCTCGATCCAGGCCGTGACGCCGGTTATGCCGTGTTCGCCAAAGTGGTCAAGGGCATGGATGTGGTCGACATCATTGTCAATTCGCCAACCACCGTTCGTGGCGGCATGAAGGATGTGCCCGCCGACCCAGTGCTCATCAAGTCGGCCAAGCGCATCGACTGAGACTAAGCTGGACAAGGATGTCCGAGCCGTTGCCGGCGTTTGCCGGCAACGCTCAAACCGTTAAAAGGAGAGCCCGCTCGCGGGCGAACGACCGATGCTTTATCGCCGCTTTGAAAAACTGATCGATGTTTTCCGTGAAGCACCGACGGCGTCTCCGCCGGACCGGGTCTTCCCTTTCTACACTTATTACCTCAAGCAGGTCTGGCCGAGCTTCGCCGCCCTGTTGATCGTCGGCCTGATTGGCGCATTGATCGAGGTGGCGCTGTTCAGCTACCTGAGCCGCATCATCGACCTGGCCCAAGGCACGCCGAACGCCAATCTGTTCCGCGAGCACGCCCTCGAACTGACCTGGATGGTGGTGGTCGCGCTGGTGCTGCGCCCCATATTCGTGGGCTTGCATGACCTGCTGGTGCACCAGACCCTGAGCCCCAGCATGACCAGCATGATCCGCTGGCAAAACCACAGCTACGTGCTCAAGCAGAGCCTGAACTTCTTCCAGAACGACTTCGCCGGGCGCATCGCCCAACGCATCATGCAAACCGGCAACTCACTGCGCGATTCCGCCGTGCAAGCCGTGGATGCGTTGTGGCATGTGCTGATCTACGCCATCAGTTCGCTGGTGCTGTTCGCCGAAGCCGACTGGCGCCTGATGATCCCGCTGCTGACGTGGATCTTCGCCTTCGTCGGTGCCCTCTACTTCTTCGTGCCACGGGTCAAGGATCGCTCGGTGGTGGCGTCTGATGCGCGCTCCAAACTCATGGGGCGGATTGTCGACGGCTACACCAACATCACCACCCTGAAGCTGTTCGCCCACACCAACTTCGAACAGCAATACGCCCGCGAAGCGATCAAGGAACAAACCGAAAAGGCGCAACTGGCTGGCCGTGTGGTCACCAGCATGGACGTGGTCATCACCAGCATGAACGGCTTGCTGATCGTCTGCACCACCGGCCTGGCCCTGTGGCTGTGGACGCAGTCGCTGATCAGCGTGGGGGCGATTGCCCTGGCCACCGGCCTGGTGATCCGTATCGTCAACATGTCCGGCTGGATCATGTGGGTGGTGACCGGAATCTTCGAGAACATCGGCATGGTGCAGGACGGTCTGCAGACCATCTCGCAACCGGTCAGCGTCACCGACCGCGACCAGGCCAAGCCTTTGGCGGTGGCCCGTGGCGAAGTGCGCTTCGAACAGGTGGATTTCCACTACGGCAAGCAAAGCGGGATCATCGGCGGCCTCAGCCTGACCATCAAGGCCGGTGAAAAAATCGGCCTGATCGGCCCGTCCGGTGCCGGCAAATCGACCCTGGTGAACCTGCTGCTGCGCCTGTACGACGTTGAAGGCGGCCGCATCCTGATCGACGGCCAGAATATCGCCCACGTCAGCCAGGAAAGCCTGCGCGAACGCATCGGCATGATCACCCAGGACACGTCGCTGCTGCACCGCTCGATCCGTGACAACCTGCTGTATGGCAAACCCGACGCCACCGACGCGCAACTCTGGGAAGCGGTGCACAAGGCCCGGGCTGACGGTTTCATTCCTTCGCTCTCGGACGCCGAAGGCCGCACCGGTTTCGACGCCCACGTCGGCGAGCGCGGAGTGAAACTCTCCGGCGGCCAACGCCAGCGCATCGCCATTGCCCGTGTGTTGCTCAAGGACGCGCCGATCCTGATCATGGACGAGGCCACGTCGGCACTGGATTCGGAAGTCGAAGCGGCGATCCAGGAAAGCCTCGAGACCCTGATGCAGGGCAAGACCGTGATCGCCATCGCCCACCGACTCTCGACCATCGCCCGGATGGACCGGCTGGTGGTGCTGGAAAACGGCAAGATCGCCGAAACCGGAACCCACGCCGAACTGCTGGCCCATGGCGGGTTGTATGCACGGTTGTGGCAACACCAGACCGGTGGATTTGTCGGGATCGATTGATCCTCGGGATGGCCACATAACCTGTAGGAGCGAGCTCGCTCGCGATGGTCGTCAACGATAATGCTGGGAACCTGACAGCCCGCGGCGTTCTCTGGTTCATCGCGAGCGAGCTCGCTCCTACAGGGATTGGCGTGACCAATAGTCCCCAAAAAACCGCCAGGACCCGCCAACCACGGGTCCTGGCGGTTTTTTATGCCTGCTGGAATTCTGAAAAAACCGTGCTGTACTCACTTCAACCTTCTGGAGGTGGTTCTGCAGTCCATCGGCTGGATGTACAAGGCAGCATAATCTCGAAAGGGCACTCTCCTATGTCTCTGTTAAAGCGTTCGGCGACCGAGTTGGTAGGTACGTTCTGGCTGGTGTTGGGTGGTTGCGGCAGTGCGGTATTGGCGGCGGCTTTTCCGCAGGTGGGAATCGGCCTGCTCGGGGTGTCCTTTGCATTTGGCCTGACCGTGCTGACCATGGCTTTCGCCATCGGCCATATTTCCGGCTGTCATCTCAACCCCGCGGTGTCCCTCGGCCTGGTGGTGGGCGGGCGGTTCCCGGCCAATGAATTACCGGCCTACGTCATTGCCCAGGTCATTGGCGGCGTGATTGCAGCCGCCCTGCTGTACTTCATTGCCAGCGGCAAACCCGGTTTCGAACTGGCGGGCGGCCTGGCGTCCAACGGCTACGGCGAACACTCGCCTGGCGGCTACTCGATGGCGGCAGGGTTTGTGACTGAACTGGTGATGACCGCGATGTTCATCCTGATCATCCTCGGCGCCACCGATAAACGTGCACCGGCCGGACTGGCACCGATTGCCATCGGCCTTGGCCTGACGCTCATCCACCTGATCTCGATCCCGGTCACCAACACCTCGGTCAACCCGGCGCGCAGCACCGGCCCGGCGCTGATCGTCGGCGGCTGGGCGATTCAACAACTGTGGATGTTCTGGGTCGCACCGCTACTCGGTGCGGTCGTCGGCGGTGTGCTTTATCGCTGGCTGGGCAAGGAAGACAACTGACACGCTGTACGGTGAAGATCAGCCTTGTCGATAAGGCAAGGCTGACTTCGCATCCTCTGCATAAGCCAACACCCCCAGCCGCTCCTGTTCCAGAAAGTCTTTCACCGCCGCTTTCAACCCCGGATGCCGCAGGTAGTGCCAGGAATGCGTAATGACTGGCTCGAATCCACGAATCAGTTTGTGCTCGCCCTGCGCCCCGGCATCGAAACGCTGGAAACCGTTGGCAATGGCATAGTCCATCCCCTGGTAGAAACAGGTCTCGAAATGCAGGCGATCGAACTCCGCCAGGCATCCCCAGTAACGCCCATAAAAGCTGTCGCCCCCCACCAGGCTGAACGCCATCGCCACCGGCCGTGAACCCTGTTTGGCCAGCACCACGCGAATCGACTCCGGCATGCGTTCGGCCAACAGGCTGAAAAACTCTCGCGTCAGGTACGGCGCCTGTCGGCGCACCGCATACGTATTGGCGTAGCAGGCATAGACGAAATCCCATTGCGCCTGGCTCAGCTCCCGCCCCTCCAGCCATTCGAACTCAAAACCCTGCCCCGCCACCTGCTCGCGCTCCTTGCGCATCTGTTTGCGCTTGCGCGAACTCAGCACGTCGAGGAAGTCCTGGAAATCCCGGTAGCCGCGATTCTGCCAGTGGTATTGACAGCCAACGCGCTGCAACCAGCCGGGCTGCTCGCTCAGTGCCGCGTCGGTGAACGGATCGGTGAAGTTGATGTGGGCGCTGGAAAGCTCTTCTATCTCAAGGTAGCCCGGCAGGCTGTTCAATAGTTCGAAGCCTTCTTCCACCGTGGCCGCCAACAGCCGTGGCCCGCTGACAGGACTGAACGGCACCGCGGTCAACAGTTTGGGATAGTAATCGATACCGGCGCGTGCACAGGCGTCGGCCCAGGCGTGATCGAACACGTATTCGCCGTAGGAATGCCACTTGCGATAACTGGGCAGCGCGGCGATCAAACGCTCACCTTCAATATGCAGCAAATGCTCGGGCTGCCAGCCGGAACGGGGGCCGACGCTGCCGCTGTCTTCCAGTGCGCTCAAAAAAGCATGACGCAGAAAAGGCTGACTTTGCGGAACCAGGGCGTCCCAGGTTTGCGGGGCGATTTCTGACAGTCTTTGCAGGCGTTGCAACGGCATCACCGTCCTCACTCTTGATGGCGTGAAAGCCCCGCGAGTATCGCCCATCGCTGCGCAATGCACACGGGCAAAACGACGACAGTGCTCTAACTCAATAGTTCACGACAACTTTGTATCGTCATCGACATGACATCACATTGCCACCGCTCTGTAATAAACCATCGCGATACTGGCGCCTGTTTTTAGAGCGCCGGGTTATACCCGGCCACTGTTTTCCGCCCCTTACGGTCGGTGTGCCCCGGATGGCTCTGTCATCCCCTCTCATCTTCGGAGATTGATATGCGTCTTGCTTCCACGAAAACTGCGGCGGCCTTGTGCGGTGGCCTGTTGCTGGCCATGAGTGTTCCGGCCAGTGCCGCAGTCGACGCCAAACTGCTCGACATGCTCAAGGCTAACGGCTCGATCACCAACGCGCAGTACAGTGAACTGCAAGCCGAGCTGGCCAGGGATCAGAAAGACCAGCAGATCGCCCGTCAGGCTCAGCAAGAGACCAACGAGCAAATCGCGGCCACCGCGAAGAAAACCGACGCACTGAGCACCTTCGACCAGAAGCTGGCATGGGCCGCCAAGACCCAGTTCAAGGGTGACGTTCGTTTCCGTGAAGAAACCGTGCACAACGACGGCGTGCCAAACAACAAGGACCAGGACCGTCAGCGCATTCGTGCCCGCCTGGGTGCCTACAGCGAAATCAACCCGCAAGTCGACACCGGTATCCGCATTGCCACCGGCAGCAACGACGACGCTCGCTCGACCAACCAGGACCTGAACAACTACTTCGACAAGAAGCAGATCTGGCTGGACCAGGGTTACATCGACTACCACCCTGACGCGATCAAGAACCTGCACCTGGTTGGCGGCAAGATGCCGCAACAATGGGTAAGCATGGGCGACATCATCTGGGATAGCGACATCAACCCTGAAGGCCTGGCCGTCACCTACAAGTACCCGCTGAGCGGCAGCACCGAGCTGTTCGGTAGCGCCGGCCACTACACCCTCAAGGACAACGTCGACGGTGAAGGCGTGCAGTTCAAGCACGACCTGCGTCTGTACGCGGGCCAGTTGGGCGCGCGCTTTGCCCTCACCGACAGCATGAAAATGACGTTGGGCGGCAGCATCTACTCCTACGACAATGACAAGGACAGTGCCTGCCCTACCTCCGGCACCGTTACCGCGCCATGCGCCCTGGCCGTCAACGGCAACAGCCCGGGCGAAACCTTCAAACTGTACGAAGGCTTCGGTCAACTGGACTTCACCAACCTGCCAGTACCGCTGTCGCTGTACGGTCAGTACGTCAACAACAAAGATGCCAGCAACGACCAGGACACTGGCTGGCTGGCCGGTGTGAAGTCCAAGATCTACGGCTTCAACCTGGACTACAACTACCGCGACGTGCAGCGTAACGCTGTGGTGGGTGCCTTCACCGACTCCGACTTCGCCAACGGTTTCACCGGTTCGCGCGGCAGCAAGCTGAAAGTGAGCTACGACCTGGACAAGAACTTCGCCCTGGGCGCGACTTACTTCATGGCGACCTCGGACCAGACCAACGCCAACATCAAGAAAACCGATTCGGACATCAACACCCTGCAACTGGATGCCGAAGCGAAGTTCTGATTCACCCCGCTACACGACTCGGGCAAGGAAGCCTGTGCCCTTTTTACAGCCTGGCGTTGATGTATCGGTCCCCATCATCCTCCGATGCATCAACGCGAGACTGTTTTCTCCCCCTCCCCATCGAATCAGCCTTATGTGGCGAGCGAGCTTGCTCGCGCCGGACTGCAAAGCGATCCCGGAACCAACCAGCGCGATTTGCAACTTCCCGGCAAAAAACTCCCTGCAAAAAATCGCAGCTTTCGGCAGTTCTTACGTTGACCGGATTCACCGCGATATCACGTTGAGACTCAGTCCCGGAGCTGCCGCTAGTTGCGATTTTTTGATCTTTGCTGGCCCGTAAATCTCTTAGGCCGTAATGGAGCACCCTCATGGCTATCCAGGCCCAAAACGTCGACATGACCGTTCCACCTGATTTTCCAGTAGCCGCTTTCCGGGCAGCGCCGCGTCGTACAGCGCGCGGTGATCGGTGTGTGAGGTGGGTAGGCTCATCTCCGAATGGGGCTGCGCGTTGTGGTGGTGCAGCCCGCGATTAGCCAAGTGTGCCTGCTCGGCATTGCGGTATTCGGTAGACACCGGGATGTGGTGAGGCACACCGTTGGCCATGACCAACCGGTAGCCCCGCGTGACGACCTGATGATCAATCAGCAGCTGCCCAGTCTTGTCCAATACGCCTCGTTGGAGCTCGGTGCCGTCGGCGTAGAGCGTGTAGGGCATGCCCGCCCAGCTTTGACGAGTGGCGTTGGGCGCTGCGATAGGCTGAATCTCAGCGTTTGTTTGGACAGGCTTACCGGGTAATCCGGATGGGTGGCGGTCATGCTGGCGGGACCGCTGTACTCGTAATGCGCCGACTTGGCCTTGTAATCCCCTGCCGTCCCCCCGACTCGGTGCAGCACTGATCCAGGGTGATGTTGCTGCCCCCGCCATTCAGAGTGATTTTCTTCTTCGCCGTGATGCGGATTTCGTCTTCAGTGCTGGTGATGTCCAGGCCATGCCGCGCCAGCAGTTCTAGCCTGTCGTTCTGCACCTGAATCTGCACCGCGCCCTGATTGGCGATCAGCTTGAGCCCCAGCTTGCGCACGAACAGGCTCAGGCCCTGGCCGACACCGATGAACAGGCGCTTGACCACGTTGAGGTCGGCTTCGCCGCCGGCGTTGAGCATCAGGTTGTGCTGCGCCGCCAGTTGCAGGTGCTGGCCGCTGGTCAATGCGATGCCTTGGGGGGGCGCTGAGAAATAGCACCGCGGCCTTGAGTTGCTCAAGCTCTTGCCGCAGCAGTTGGGCGTCACCACTCTATTAGTTCTTGAAACTTTGTTCGAAGCGCTCTCGCTGAGCACCATCCAAATTGAATGAGTTTTGATTGATAAGAGCGCGATAGTAATTTTTATTATTAAAGCCAGGCGGATCGCAGGCTAGAAGATTTTCAAAAGAAGACACGGGAGATTCTGAAAACTTCAGTGTGCCATCTACATATTTTTTTGCTTTAGGGGCTTCAGAGATTAAGTTAAACTCAGGATAAAGTACATTCTCCCACTTGCCATCCTTCGTAAATGCCCCGCCACAAAATTCACCAGTTTCTCTTGCGATAATGCAGCCGCTTCGCACTTCGACCAACTCACAATAGGCGACCTCGTGATTTACTGTCGACCCACTTAAAACCTCGACTTCGCCGGATTCGATCTGGCTCAGAAAAACAAAGTTGCCGCCTGCTGACAACACTGGCGGATCTATTCGTTCAAATGTCCCGCCTCTGCTGTTTTCTCCTCGGAGGGCTCGCACAACTTTGCCGCCGACTAATATTGTCAGGGTACGATATCGACCGCCAACGGGATCGCTATATTGAAAGCTCTCAGCGTGCGACGCCTCTTCTATTTCGACTTGTTTAGTAGATGCAAAAATGAAATTACTTGAACTGAGTGTGATGGTTAACAAAATTACAAGACGGCGCTTCACAATTTACTCCTCAGATTTTGATAGCGAAGATAAGCATCAGTCATGCGGCGTGATGAGCCATAAATTTCCAACAAAGCAGATTCGTTTTTTGCATGATCACTCCCCCAATTCGCTGGATTTTCACTCACGGCCGGATTCTTATTAAAGAAAACCGTAAGAGCAGTTCCGAAATCGCTAGAGACGTAACCGGGACGGTTAACGTGATGATCGAGGACAAGTGCCTTTCCAAAGTTAGAACATATATAGTTACTTATAGTGCGAGACTGATATCCAGCTGGCGAGATAGACATTGACATTCGAAGGCGACGCGCAAAATCCAAAACTTGCTTGACAACGTATTCATGCGCAATGATCGCATGGGCAAATGCCGCCAGGGGCTTAGATGTCAGTTTTTCCTTGCTTTGATATGCTGCCTGATCAAAACCATCACGAAGCAAAGCCTTCAATTCGCTTCCAGTGACTCCATCATAATAGAGATAGTTCTTTCCATTCTGTGTCTTTACTTCCCAACCGCAATCCATGAACAACGACTGATAAAGATCAGGATGTTCCTGCTTGAACTCATAAACCTGTTGCGATAATTCACCTGCACCTTGCAGATTGATCGTCTTCTGCATCGCACCAGCAGTCAATATCTCGCTATCGTATGACTGTAGAGCATCCAAATTTCCTTCGTTCTCAGACATCGCCACTAGAATAGTGCGCTCCGCAATCGTCACAGCCCCGTTTCTAACTAAGTTATCCCAGTCTTTGAAATCGGCTAGTTTTGTTTTGCCCCAGTAGACTGGTCCATACTGTTGTCCGTAGCGCGTGCTCAAAAATTTTGCACCAAAGCAACAACCACAAGGACACTCATCTTTCACCGGGAAATTTGCGGCTAGTCCAATCGGATGAAAATGAAACACCATCCCCTCTTTAGACAACCCCACTTTCCCCGCCACCTCCCCCCACCAACTCAACTGCTTGAGTCGCTGCTTCTCCGCCACCCAATTCAAAATCGGCGCCGAACTGGTATGCCCCAGCACCTCATCCAGGGCATCCCACTTGCTCTGCCGGTAGTTCCATTCGTTCTCGCTGAAGATCACCAACTGCGCCAGTGCCTGTGCCTTCGCGGGCATGCGCAATGCCGCTTGCAATTCGTCGGCGGTCATTTGGCCGTTGCGGTCTCGGTCGATGATTTCGTACAGGCGCGTCTGCATCCGCCCCTTGTCCCACTTTTCCGCGCGGGCACGCAGGCGGTCCTGCGACTCTTCCCCGAGCACGCCCGTGACGCTGAACAGATAGGACAGGCTCAACTGCGGCAGGGCGTAGTTGTAGAGAACGTCGTAACCGTCCCAGGACCAGGGACTGACCCACGGCGTGACACCCACTTCCTCACGCACCCAGCCGTCCAGCGGTTTGCCGTCCGTGTCATGGATCAGTCCCTCCAGGCGGTACCAGTTGTAGGTTTTTCCGCTGGCACCGTTGGGCACCCGGATTTTCCGCTCGGACGGCAAGCTGTCGAGCAGGCTTTTGGGCACCAGCAGGTCGGCATCACTGCGGGGGTTGTCGCGGCTCCAGATGGGCAAAAGGCTGGCGCTGATGTGATCTTGATGCGCTGCCACAGTCGTGCCCTTGGCGAGCTTCAGCCAGGTATTGTGTTTGTCCGGCAGACGCTGGGCCCAGGCACGGCTGGCGGCGAAGAAGGCTTCCACGTCATCATCGCTGAAGACCTCCAGATGCAGCTTTTGCTGTGGCGCGGTTTCGTCGCATTCCTGATACGGGCCGAGATGCCCGATCAGTTCGCCGGCCTTGATGGGGATGGGTTGATCGAGCACCACCACATTCCCGCCCGTATCGGCTGCTCGTTCGCCTTGCAATGAAGCGGCCAGCACGTATTGGCTGATGCTTTCCAGTTTGCGGAACTCGCCTTCACCACTGATGGTGACTTCCGTTCCCCACCTCAATTCGAACAATTTTTTATGTCTGAGATCGGGGGTGGGGCGAACACGAAGCTTGTCACCGTTAAAGCTGACGCGATACGTCGTGCCGCTGACATGGTCCAGAAAGCGGAAGGCAACATAGCCTTGCAAAGACCCATCGGAATCGAGGAGTAAGGCTGGGCCTCGGGTGTGTTCCAGTTTGCGGTATTTGCCTTCGCCACTGACCACCACCGGTGTGCCGGGCGGCAGCAGGTCGAGCATGTGACCGTCCTCAGCCGGTCGGGTGAGTGTTTCCAACCCTCTGGGCACCGAGGTGCCAGGACGAGAATTGGATACATCCTTCCTGACCCGTAGATTGCGTTCGGGCCAGAACGCGGGACGTTGTAGCGTTGGGTCTGCTTCGTAACGCGTCCAATCTTCCAGGTGCATGTACAGGCTGTAGAAGGTCAGGCCAGGCGGTTCATCGCTGCTGCCATCCATCTTCGGCGCTTGCAGGTGATGCCGGACCAGCACGAACCCCGAAGCAAACGGCGCTTCGAGGGTGCCCCCTGCTTCCGGATAGAAGGTGCTAAGTGGTGTGCGCTCGGGAACGCGGTAGGCCACGACCTCGCCGTCAGCCAGACAGCGCACCTGAGTCAGAGCATCGGGACCGGTGGTACCGGAATCGAAGTGCACGCCGCCATGCCACATGCCGTTGCGACCCAACGGGTAGTAACCGGCTTGGGCGTTGGCCAGTTGGGTCAATTGCTGCAACGGGTTGCCACGGTCGCCGAAGGGGTGACTCCAGTTCTTCAGCGGCGGCATTGAGGGTGCCGGTCGCGGAGGTGGCGAGAGTATGCGCATGCCGAGTGACGGTGTGGCGGGACTCGACTTCGTCTCCAGTGCAGGGGGTGGCAGCGCGGCGCGCCGGGCTCGCTCGCGTCGATAGCTGATCTCGTCCTTGATGACCTCAAAAATGTAGCCGAGCATGGTGATCCGTTCCTTGTGATGAAGCCGCCGTTGTACGAGGCGATGGCGTTCCGGATTAGCCGGAGATTTTGGTCAGACCCAGGCGCTTGGTCGCGTATTCGCTCAACGGCGGCATCACGGGTGTCTCCAGCACTTGCTTGGCCGGTCCGCTGTACTCGAAGTGCGCCGACTTGACCCTGTAGTCACCCGCCGTGCCCGACTCGATACCGCACTGTTCCAGGCTGAAGTAGCTGCCACCGCCATTGAGGAGGATTTTCTTCTTGGCCGTGATGCGGATTTCATCCTCGGTGCTGGTGATGTCCAGGCCATGCCGCGCCAGCAGTTCCAGCCTGTCGTTCTGCGCCTGGATCTGCACCGGCCCCTGATTGGCGATCAGCTTGAGCCCCAGCTTGCGTACGAACAGGCTCAGGCCCTGACCCACACCGATGAACAGGCGCTTGACCACGCTGATGTCGGCTTCGCCGCCGGCGTTGAGCATCAGGTT
>NZ_JBKFTN010000034.1:0-50613 GCF_050432945.1 Pseudomonas sp. 18173 | reverse complement strand
CTATCTGCGTATGCAGGTAGGGGTTTTGTTTTTCTGGCTCCTCGGGCAACTACCGGTACTTGATCACGATGCCCTTGAGTTTACGCCCCTCGATGGCCTTCACGTCGCGAGCCCACAGTGGCCCATTGGCATAGGCACCCACCGCCTGAATATGGTCATAGACGACCACCACCGCGTCACCACCGAGTTTGGCTGATTCTTCGCGCAGCTTCTGTTCGACTTCGGTAATCGGCGGGGCAGGGTCGACGGTGGCGTCTATCAGCACTTCACCCAGGCGCACATGCGGACGCAGAGGCTCGGAGCGCAGCACGACGACCTTGTCGGGCAATGTGGGTGCGGGATGTTCTACGCCGACGTAGGCGGTAGTCTGTGCATTGACACTGGCGCAGCCGCTGAGGGTCAACAGGCTGGTTATCAGCCCACCCGCCAGTAGCAAGAGTTTGAAGCGGGTGGACCAGGACAGGTCGTGGGTTGGCATAGTGGGTTTGCTCCTCAAGTCCGCTGCTATCCATGTGGCTAATTGACGGTAGCAGACCGGCCGGGAGTTACAAAAAAGCCCAACCTTTTCAGGTTGGGCTTTTTTGTGCCTGGAAGACGGTCAATCGACTGAGTCTTTCACTGATCCTTTTCGCAGTTGACCATCCACGACACACCAAAACGGTCGACCAGCATGCCGAAGCGCGCCGCCCAGAACGTCTTCTCCAGTGGCATTTGCACGGTGCCGCCGCCTGCCAGCGCATTGAAGACCCGTTCGGCCTCGGCAATGCTGTCGACGTTGAGTGAGATCGAGCAGGCGCTCATTTTTTCGACAGGGCGATCAGGGGTGGTGTCTGAGCCCATGATTGCCTGATCGCCCACGATCAGGCGGGTATGAATGATCAGGTTGTGCAGACCCTTGGGGAAATGCTCGCCGGCCGGCGTTTCACCGAAGGTCAACATGGCTTCGAGTTGGCCTTGCAGACACTGCGCATAGAAGGTGAAGGCGTCTTTGCAGTCGCCGTTGAAGATAAGGTAGGGATTGATTTTCATGGTCGGCTCCGGGTGCTCAAGTACATACATCGGTTTGGACGCCGGTTTTTTCGGCGAATTCCGATTGTGTCGAGCCGATAAGCAAAGCGCTAAATCTTTGTCGGAACTTGTGTTTCTTTAGATGTTTTTTCAATAGGACGCGCGATGCTTATTGCCTCGGGCACACGCCGTGGCGCCAGCACGCGTTCGATGGCGCCGCTGACCATGCTTTCGAGCAGCTCATCACGTTCCTGCTCGTCCAGCACATGGGGCGTCAGCCAGCTGGGGGCACTGTTGAGCAGGGCGCCAATGGCATGCCCGGCGGCCAACAGGCCTTGCTCGCTGAAACGGGACTTCGCGCCGAGCATCTTCAGCAACGTGCGTTCGTATTGCTCGCGCAATTGCCGGACCCGAGCCTGTTGCTCTTCGTTCAGGCAACCGCTGTCGCGCTCCACCAGGCGGAAATGCCAAGGCATCTCCCGATGCAGATTCAGGTGCGCGCGAATCAGGCTGTTGAGTTTGTCGCGTTTGGCCGGGGCTTTTTGCTGAATGCGCCCCAGGGTGGCCAGTAGCTCCTCGTAGAACTCCTCGATCAGGTCGAGCAGCAGGTGCTGTTTGCTGGGGTAATGGTGATACAGCGAGCCTGGGGAGAGCCCCAGGCACGTCGCGAGCTCGCGCATGCCGACCTGGCCGAACCCCTTGCAGGCAAACAGCTCCAGGACCTTGTCCCGGTACTCGGCAAAGCGCGAGCAACGCTCAGGCATAGGCATGGAAGCCACGCCCCGTTTTGCGCCCCAGGTACCCGGCCGCGACCATTTCCTTGAGCAGCGGTGCCGGGCGATATTTGCTGTCGTTGAAACCGTCATAGAAGGCTTCGAGGATCGACAACAGGGTATCCAGACCGATCAGGTCCGCCAGGGCCAATGGGCCGATAGGTTGATTGCAACCCAGGCGCATGCCGGCGTCGATGTCTTCGGCGCTGGCCAGGCCTTCCTGGAACACCAGGATCGCTTCGTTGATCATCGGCACCAGGATCCGGTTGACCACGAAGCCTGGGCGATTGCCGGCGGTAATCGCGGTTTTGCCCAGGGTGGTCGCCATGTCCAGCGCCAGCTTGTGGGTCGCGTCACTGGTTTGCAGGCCACGGATGACTTCGATCAGGCCCATCACCGGCACCGGGTTGAAGAAATGCAGGCCGATGAAGCGCTCAGGCTGGCTGACACTGGCGGCGAGTTGGGTGATCGACAGTGACGAGGTGTTGGAGGCAATCACGCATTCGCTGCTGACCTGCGCGGCGATCTGCTGCAGCACACGCAGTTTCAGGTCGAGATTCTCCGTCGCCGCTTCGATGACCAGCTGCGCATTTTGCAGGCTGCTGTAATCGGTACTGGTGCGGATTTTGTCGAGGGCGGCCTGTTTCTGTTCCGGCGTCAGGGTTTCCTTGGCGATCTGCCGATCAAGGTTTTTACCGACCGTTGCGACGGCTTTTTGCAAAGCGCTTTCGGAAATGTCGAGCAAGGTCACGTTGAAACCGGCCATGGCGCAGACTTGTGCAATGCCATTGCCCATGGTGCCCGCACCGATCACCCCGATGTTTTGCAGATTCATCTTCCCATCCTTCGATCAAACCCTGCGATACCTTGGCCGCGACTACGGCCGAAGGCGTACTATTGCCGCGAGTCTAGAGCCGGCAGGGCGGTTGTCCTATGCCAAAACTGTTCAACGGCAATGATGTTTTTTGCCATTCGGGTGATGAGAGAGAAGCGAACCAATGCGGGAAAAGGACTCGGTTGCCGCCTATTTCGTGCAGGCAATGATCCATGGGCTGAGGGAAGATCCGCAGCGCGTGACGGCGGTGCTCGAACAGGCGGGCATTGATCCGGCGGTCATGAGCGAACCCACGGCGCGGGTGCCGGCCAATGCGTTTGCCGCGTTGTGGCTGATTCAGATCCGCGAGCTCGATGACGAATTTTTCGGGCTCGATTCCCATGGCATGCCGCCGGGCAGTTTCGCCCTGATTTGCCGGGCCCTGATTCAGGAACCCGACCTGCACAAGGCCATGCGTCAGTGCCTGGCCAACTTCGGGTTGTTCCTGCGTGACTTTCGCGGCTCACTGGCCGTGCGGGGCAAACGCGCGGTCATCAGCCTGGAAACCTGCTCGACGGACAACGATGCCAGCCGCTTTGGTGAAGAAACGTTCCTGGTGCTGATGATCAGTCTGCTGTGCTGGCTGGGCGGCCGGCGCATTCCCATAGACCGCGCGGACTTCCGCCATTCACGCCTGTCGCTGGGCGACGACCGCCTGCTGTGGGGCCCCAACCTGACCTTTGGTGCCGAGCGCACCGAAATCGAATTTGCCAGCCACTACTTGCGCCTGCCGGTGGTTCAGGATCTGGCCTCGCTGAAAGTGTTTCTGCGTACCGCACCACAATGGCTGGTGATCCGCTTCCGCAACCAGCATGGCCTGGCCTCGCAGGTTCATCAGCGCTTGCGCGGCAACCACTACAGTGAATGGCCGACGTTGCAGGCCTTTGCCCTGGAGCAGCACCTGAGCCCCAGTACCTTCCGCCGCAAACTGGAGCGTGAAGGCTGTTCCTACCAGGAGATCAAGGACGAAGTACGGCGCGGTGTGGCCTTCGAGCAATTGCGTGAGAGCGATGCGAGCATCAGCGATATCGCCGAGCGACTGGGGTTCCAGGAACCCAGCGCCTTCCATCGGGCATTCAAGAAGTGGACCGGGGAAAGTCCGGGGCGCTATCGGGCCCGTTATCAGGGGGAGCGGGGCGCAGACGCGACCAGCCTTCAGGAGTCCTGCGAGCCCTGAACCACCGCCTGCCCGGCCACCTGATGGGGGCTTGCCTTGAACAAGCCATCAATTGCCTGGCGATACTGGTTGCCACCCAGGCTCATGCTGTTGTTGTGTGTACCACCGGGTATCAGCAGCAGACGCTTGGGTTCATGGGCGGCATTGAACAGTTGCTGGCTGAATCGTGAGGGCATGAACGGATCGGCCAGGCCGTGCACCACCAGCAGCGGCATGTCGATGTCGACGATCCTGTCGATAGAGTCGAACTTCTGCGACAACAGCCAGCGCACTGGCAACCCGCTCACCGGCAGGTTGTTGTTGGCCACTTCCGCGACCGCATCGCCCAACGAGGTGAAAGAAGACTCGATGACCAGACCGCGCACCGGCACGGCGACCTGCTGCTGTTTAGCCTGTGCGGCCAGACCGGCCGCGAGTTCGATGGCCACTGCACTGCCCAGTGAATGCCCATAGATCAGACGTTTGCTGGCGTCCGGTTGCATCGCGGTAAAGCGCTCCCAGGCGACGTGTGCGTCTTCATACACACTGGCTTCCGAGGGCAAATCGCCTTTGCTCTGACCGAAGCCACGGTAATCGATGGCCAGCACCGAATAGCCCATGGCCCGCAACTGCTCGATGCGAAACGCCTGGCCCGTGAGGTTCCAGCGCACGCCATGCAGGTAGAGGATTGACGGCGCATCGCGGCGGGCGGCTGGCCACCACCAGGCATGCAGGTTTTGCCCGGCCTTGAAGCTGGCGGGCGTGATATCGAATTCCTGAACGTCCTGCGGCAAGCCGCGATACCAGCCTGCCGTGCCCGGTTCGATGCGGAACAGCAACTCGCGCTCTTTGTATTTGAGCGCCCCACAGCTCACCGGCAAGCCGACGACCAGCACGGCCATGCACAGCAACGACAACCAGCGTCGGCGCAAGTGAGCGAGGAGGGGAGCAGGCATCGGACGGTCCATCAGAGTGTGAAGCACGGGTTTTAACAGATGTACCCGTGCGCCGGGCGATTTTTCCGACCATCGTTGAGACCCGGCAGTTAACAGTCGATGCCTGCTGAAGTTGGCGTCGGCTCAGTCCACGCGCAACACAATCTTGCCGATATGCTCTCCCGCTTCCATCCGCGCGTGGGCCTGTGCCGCTTCAGCGAGCGGGTAAACCCGGTCTATCATCGGCAGGCAGCGCCCGGCACTCAGCACCGGCCATACGTGTTCGCGCAGTTGTCGGGCGATGGCGGCTTTTTCTTCCCCGGTTCTCGAGCGCAGCAGGGAGCCGGTGACAACGGCGCGTTTGGCCATGATCGCCAGCAAGTCGACGTCCCTGGCGTGAGCACCACCGAGGAAGCCGAGCATCACCAGGCGGCCTTCCAGGGCCAGGGCGGCCACATTGTTGTTGAGGTACGAGCCGCCCATGATGTCGAGAATCACGTTGACGCCCAGGCCCGCGGTTTTTTCCGCGATGACCTGCACAAAGTCCTGGTCGCGATAGTTGATCGCCTCGGCGCCCAATTCGCGAATCACTGCGCATTTTTCCTCGCTGCCGGCGGTGGCGAACGCGTCGATGCCGAGCTCGCGGCACAGCATCAATGCGGTGGTGCCGATGCCACTGGTGCCACCGTGGATCAACACACGCTGGCCCTGACGTGCACCGCCAAGGCCGAACAGGTTGGCCCACACCGTAAAGAAGGTTTCCGGGATGGCCGCCGCCTGCAACCAGTCCATGCCTTCAGGAATCGGCAGGGCCTGACTGGCCGGGACCACGCAGTATTGCGCGTATCCGCCGCCATTGGTCAGCGCGCAGACCTTGTCGCCCAGGGCAAACTCGCTGACGCCCGCGCCAATCGCCACCACTTCACCGGCCACTTCCAGCCCCGGAATCGGGTTCGTGCCGGGTTTCAACGGGTATTTGCCGGCCCGTTGAAGCGCGTCCGGGCGATTGACCCCGGCGGCGTGCACGCGGATCAGAATCTCGCCGGCCGCAGCAGCGGGCACAGGTGCCTGGCGCGGTTGCAGGACGTCGGGGCCACCGGGTTCGGTGATTTCGATCAGGGTCATGGTCTGGGGCAGTGTCATTTCATATACCTGTATTGAGTGTTAATGATTCGGTCGAACGGCTAAGCAGTCGGCTGCCCGGTTCCAGCAACAGCGCGAGAACAATGGCACCGGCGGCAATCACGAACATCAAGGCGTGCTGGCCGCCACTGGCGTTGAACAGCGCCGAATAAGCGAACCCCGAGAGGGCCTGGAAGGTCGCGAACGACACGGTGGCGCGACTCCAGGCAAGCTGTTGCCGGTGATGCCCGGGGATCAGCTCATGCACCCGCGCCAACGCCAGCGGCACGATGCCAGGCGGGAAGGAGCCGAGGATCACAGCCAGTACAGCCAGCACCGCGAACGAACTGCTGATCGATAGCAGGCCAACCGCCAGCGCCTGCACTACCAGAACGATGCGGATACCCGTTTTCGCGCCCAGTTGGTCGGCCAGAAAACCGTAGCTCACCGGCCCGACAATCGCGCCCAGGCCATACATCACCCAGATCAGCGCGCCGACATGCGCCCCGGCATTGAGCCCACGGGCGACGTAATCCACCAGGAATACCATGGCCGGCACCAGCCCGGTCGCCATGAGCGCGTATTGGGCGAACAGCAGGTAAACGCTCGGGTCGGTTGGGCTCGACGACGATGTATCCGACGGCGCAGCGGCTGCCGGGTGCGTGGCGATCGGCCAGCCAAACCAGCTGGCAGCGGTCAGCACCAGGGCCAGCGTGCCAAGGCCGAACCAGGTTTGCTGCAAACCGAGACTCAGCAGCGGTGGCACTATCGTCCCCGACCCGGCTATGCCCAGGCCGATGCCCAGGAATATCGCGCCGCTGGCCAGGCCTTTGCGGGCCGCCGGCACTTGGGGCAAAACGGTTGCCGCCACCAGCACCATGATCGCGCCACCGGCAATTCCCGACAGCAGACGCCAGCCGAAGAACCAACTCACCGACAATGGAAAACCACAGGCGAAAAACGCCATTGTCACTGCCAGCATCATCAGGCGCAGGGCGGTTTTGTTCGAGGTCCGTCGTGCCAGTGGATGGCCGATCAGGGCGCCGATCAGGTAACCCACCAGATTGGCGGCTCCGAGATACACCACGTCGCTGGCGGAAAACCACTGAGCCTGGATCAGCGAAGGTATCAACGGTGTGTAGGCGAAACGCGCCAGGCCGATGCTGACCAGGCTGGCGCAGAGGCCGGCGAAGATCGGCAGCCAGATCGAGCTGCGTGCACGGGTAACCGGAGGCGATGAGCTGTGCATGTGCATTGTCCTGTGGAGTCACTCAGGCTTTCAGCATATCGAGATTTTTCGAAGCATTAATGCAGCGATTACGCGCTATGCTGATGCGTAATTGCATCATCAGGAGCGCGTTATGAATTGGGATGACGCCCGGGTATTTCTCGCGGTTTGCCGCGAATCCACCTTACGCGGCGCGGCGCGGGTGTTGGGGGTCGATCAGGCCACTGTTGGCCGGCGCATCACGGCGCTGGAGAAATCACTCAGTGCGACCTTGTTCCTGCGTACCTCCGAAGGTTACGCGCTGACGGCTGTCGGCGAAGCGGCGCTCAAGGCGGTGGAGAAAATGGAGCATTCAGCCCTCGAGCTGGAGCGCCGGATCCAGGGTCTGGACGATCGCTTGAGCGGCACGGTGCGCGTCAGTACCACCGATACCCTGGCGATTGATTTCCTGATCCCGGCGATTGCCCGCCTGCATCGACAACACCCGGATGTACGGGTGCAACTGGACGCCACCACACAGATTCTCAGCCTGGCCAAACGCGAGGCGGACATCGCCGTGCGTAACACCCGGCCGGACAACCCGGACCTGATCGCCCGGCGCATCGCGCGCTGGCCGGTGGGGCTGTTTGCCTCGCAGGCCTATGTCGATGCCCACGGCATGCCGGAGTCTGGCTCGGCGTTCGCCGGGCATGACCTGGTGGTGTATCAACCCTATTTGCAGGGCAACAAAGACCTGACGCTGGTCTCGGAGCCGGTGGCGCGCGGGCGGATTGTCGCGAGCCTCAGTTCCAGCCTGCTGGTGCGCCGTTCGATTGCGGCGGGGATCGGGGTCGGGGAGGTTCCGGTGTACCTGGGGGAGCGCGACGGTCTGGTCAGGCTGTGGCCGGAGCGTTTGCGACCGTTGCCCTATGACGTCTGGCTGGTGACCCACGCGGACCTGCGCCATACGGCCAGGGTCCGGGCGGTGATTGATGAGATTGTCGCGGGGTTCGCCGGGACCGGTGAATNTCAGGCTGTGGCCGGAGCGTTTGCGACCGTTGCCCTATGACGTCTGGCTGGTGACCCACGCGGACCTGCGCCATACGGCCAGGGTCCGGGCGGTGATTGATGAGATTGTCGCGGGGTTCGCCGGGACCGGTGAATAAATCCGGAGACCACACAACCTGTGGGAGCGGGCTTGCTCGCGAAAGCGCAGTGTCATTCAACAGAGATGTCGTCTGACACTGCGCCTTCGCGAGCAAGCCCGCTCCCACAGGGTTTTGTCATGGCATTTCCGGCAGTTCCTGAGGGCGCAGGTCGAAGACCAGTACTTCAGCGTCCACGCCGTTGCCCAGGGTCAGCGCCTGTTCGTCGCGCACCCGCACGCCGTCGCCTTCCTGCAACAACACGCCATTGAGTTCGACGCTGCCCCGGGCTACGTGTACATAGGCGTAGCGGTTGGCGGCGAGTTCCAGGGTGGCGCTTTCCTTGCCGTCGATCAGGCCGGCATACACCCGCGCATCCTGACGCACCTTCAGCGAACCCTTGGCGCCGTCCGGCGAGATGATCAGTTGCAGGCGCCCGCGTTTCTTCTGGGTACTGAAGTGCTCTTGTTGATAGCGCGGTTTGGCGCCGCTGACCTCGGGCACGATCCAGATCTGCAGAAAGTGCACCGGCCGCGTGCCGGAGTGGTTGAACTCACTGTGGGCCACGCCACTGCCGGCGCTCATCAGTTGCACGTCGCCGGGGCGAATCACTGAACCTGTGCCCAGGGTGTCCTTGTGCTCCAGGGCGCCTTCAAGCACGTAGGAGAAAATCTCCATGTCGCGGTGCGGGTGCTGGCCGAAGCCTTTGCCGGCGGCGACGCGGTCGTCGTTGATCACCAACAGGTCAGAAAAACCCTGCTCTTTCGGGTTGCGGTAGTTGGCGAAGGAAAAGGTATGGAACGACTTCAACCAGCCGTGATTGGCCAGGCCACGATCCGAGGCTTTGCGAAGAGTCAGCATGATGAAATCTCCTGTGGGGACGTGAATTCGTCCGACTGAGGAGAAGGTTAATGTTTATCTTGTAGTTCAATAAGTAGATGAAAATTGAAATACTGTCTCTATCAGGTTGACAGTTTACGGGCGTCAATCAGCTATTCTTTTCCGGCTTTGGCTTGTGTCTGGTCATAATGCACTGCACTCCTTGATGTCGGGTGCAGGCCCTGTGGGAGCGAGCCTGCTCGCGAAAGCGGTGTATCAGGCAAAGTTGATAGCGACTGACACTACGCCTTCGCGAGCAGGCTCGCTCCCACTAGGGGCTTGTGTTTGGCAGACCAACCTTATTTGATCCCAGTGAATCCCAATCCATGAAAACCGTGGCAATGGTGTTGTTTCCCGACTTTCTCCTGCTCGACATGGCCGGGCCCATGGAAGTGTTTTCCATCGCCAACCGTTATCTGAAACCCGAAGATCACTATGTGCTGTCGACCATCGGCACCGAACCCGGCGCACTACGGGCATCCAACGGCGTGTGCGTGCAGGCCGATCGGCACATCGATCAGGCCTGCGAGGGTTTTGATTTGCTGCTGGTACCTGGTGGCCCCGGTGCCTACAACGAAAAGCATCCGCCATTGCTCGACTGGCTCAGGCACAACGTCAGCCGGTCCGCCGGTTATGGTTCCATCTGCACCGGGGCGTTCGTGTTGGGGCATGCCGGTTTGCTCGATGGCTATCGCGTCACCACCCACTGGCACTACACCGAGCGGCTGATCAAGGCCTTTCCGAACGCGACGGTCGAGACCGATCAGATCTTTGTTCAGGACCGCAGCCTGATCACTTCCGGCGGCGTGACGGCCGGGATCGACCTGGCGTTGTCGGTGGTGGCGCAGGACCACGGCAAGAAGGTCGCCCAGGACGTGGCCAAGGTGTTGCTGGTGGTGATGAAGCGCCAGGGCGGGCAGGCGCAGTTCAGCCCGTTGATGGCCGCGGTGGCGCCCCACGAAACGGCGATTACCCGCGTGCAGAACCATGTGCTTGAGCACCTCGATGAAACCTACAGCATCGAGTCCATGGCCGGGCTGGCCAACATGAGCCCGCGTCATTTCGCCCGGGTGTTCGCCCGGGATGTGAACATGACGCCCATGGAGTTTCTGCAAAGCGCGCGCATCGATTGCGCGAGGAACCTGCTGGAAACCACCGAGTTGCCGCTCAAGACCGTGGCATTCAAAAGCGGCTTCGGCAGCGTGCGGCACATGCGTTTTCTGTTCAGTGAAAAACTTGGCCTGACCCCGATCCAGTACCGCGAGCAGTTCAGCTAGCCGGCGCGTGTCCGTCACGCGCACCGCAATGGCCGTGATGCTCCCCCCGTGGCAGTTGTACCGTCACCGAGGCCTGCCAAGATACCGCTGAACTCATTGCAAGGAAGGTGCGGAGCCAGGATGCAAACCAGGTTTCCAGCGGGTGACAGCCCATGAACAGCCTCAGAGATGTAAGCAGCGAAGCGGTGCTGCGATTTGGTCCCTATGCCTTCCACCTCGGTCAGCGACTGGTGCTGGACGGCGATCGACCGCTGCGCCTGGGCGGCCGCGCCCTCGATGTGTTGCAGGTACTGGTCGAGCACGCGGGCTCGGTGGTCAGCAAGGAGGAGTTGATTGCCCAGGTCTGGCCGCGCTCGGTGGTCGAAGAGATCAACCTGCGCGTGCACATCGCCGCCCTGCGCCGTGCCCTGGGCGACGGGCAGAACGGCCAGTGCTACATCGTCAACATTCCCCAGCGCGGCTACAGTTTTGTCGCCCCGGTGCAACACTCGCCAGAGCCCGTACCGTTCCCGAGCGAGACCGTGCAAAAACCACTGCACAACCTGCCCGCACGGCTCACGCCGATTACCGGGCGCGATGCCATTGTCGGCAGTCTGGTGCGGCAATTGCCGGTGCGGCGATTCATGACCCTGGTCGGGCCATGCGGAATCGGCAAGACCACCGTGGCCCTGCGTGTGGCCGAGTTGTTATTGCAGCACTATCGGCACGGTGTGTGGCTGGTGGACCTGTCGGCGATCGATGACCCGGCGCAAGTGACCGATCACCTCACGCGAACCCTTGAACTGAAGGTTGGCACTACGCTGGAGGCGCTGTCGCAACGGCACGCCTTGTTGGTCCTGGACAACTGCGAGCACCTGCTCGAACGCTGCCGGACGCTGATCGAGACACTGCTGCAATCGATGCCTCGCCTGTCGATCCTCGCTACCAGCCGCGAGCCGTTCAATGCGGCGGGCGAAACCGTGTTGCGCCTGCCACCGCTGGCGGTGCCGTCGGCATCGGCGCTGCGCAGTGTCGCCGAGGTCATGGGCTATTCGGCGGTGCAGTTGTTTGTCAGCCGTGCCCGTGCTCGCCAGCAAGGCTTCACCCTGCGCGAACAGGACCTCAAGGTCGTGCGAGAAATCTGCCGGCGCCTGGATGGCCTGCCGTTGGCGATTGAACTGGCCGCGGCGCAGATCGATGCGTTGGCGCTGGTGGGGTTGCAGGCCCAGCTCGACAATTGTTTTCAGTTGCTGACCCAGGGCCGTCGCACGGCCGTTCCCCGGCATCAGACCCTCAAGGCCGCGCTGGACTGGAGCTACGAACGGTTGACTGCCGTGGAACAAACCGTGTTGCAGCGCCTGGCGGTGTTCAAAATGATGTTTACCCAGGACGCAGCGATTGGCGTGATCTGTTGCGACAGGCTGCCCGCCGCCGACTTGATCAAGGTGCTGGAAAGCCTGGCATTGAAGTCACTGCTGTCCCGGGAGCAGGGAGGAGGGGGGACCCGTTACCGCTTCCTCAACACCACCCGCACCTACGCACAGGAAAAACTCGAACTCAGTGGCGAGTTGCGCACCCTCGAAGTGCGTTATGCCGGTTACATCAGGCAAATGCGCTGGCCTTCAGGCGGGCAGGTGGCATTGCAACTCGTCGAGTAGCCGGCGAACCGTCATCAGGTCTGGCGTGGCAAAACCTTCGCTGAAGCGCTGGTAGATCGGAGCCAGCAGTCGATGCGCCCGTTGCGGGTGGCCCTGACGCTGCCACAACTGCGCCAGTGAGGTGGCGCTGCGCAGCTCCCAGGCCAGGGCACCCTGGGCCTTTGCCACGTTGAGTGCCTTGAGCAGCACCGCTTCGGCCGTCGCGGCCTTGGCCGGACAATCCGTTGCCAGCAGCGTCCTGGCTTTGGCCCGCAGTATTTCTGCCGTGCTCCAGCCCGCCGCACCGCTTTGCGCGCGTTCGAGCAAATCATCGTCGACGCAGTTCGAATCCAGCGTGACCATGATGTCTTTGATCAAGCCGGTGTTTTGGCGGCCGATTGGCCGAACATCGGTGCCGCCGATCACTTGCGCGTAATGTTGCGCCCAGTTGTAGAACAGCGGAACCGAATGTTTCTGCGCCTGTTCCAGCAGCAGGCGCAAAAGTTCGCGGGCACTGCGGGTGTCGCCGTTGTAGTAGGCGATCAGGCAGCCGGCGAGCGCCAGGGTGTAGCAGATCGACGTGCCGTGGTTGATCTGCAACGCGATGTCCAGCGCCTGCCGTGCCGTGCGCCAGGCCTGTTCCGGTTGGCCTTGCAGCCAGAGGATGCGCGCATGGATGGTCAGCGCCGCGACGCTCTGGTCGTATTGCACGCCGAAACCATGGGTGAAACGGTTGAGATAACCGCTGTGGGCCATGCGTTGCAGCACCTGTTCGGCATGCTCCCCGGCCTGGTGCTGGTCGCCGGAGAAGTGCAGGGCCAGCACGCGCAATCGGTGCGTACTCAAAGACATCAGGGCGTCGTCATGCAGCCCGAGCTGATCGAATTGCCGGCTCTGCTCCAGGGCCATCTGGTAATGACCGCAACTGAGGTTGACGGCCAGGTGACCGGAAATCGCCCGCAGCTGACCGGCGACATCGTCAAGTTGCCTGGCCAGGGCTCTGGCGCTGACAAAGGCGCCAACGGTTTCGGCGCTACCGCCCTGAGCGTGGTAACAGGCACTGCCCAGGGCCAGCTTGAGGGCCATCTTCAAGCGCGGGCACGGCTCGGCTGACTGATCGAGCAAGGCCAGTGCCTTGCGCACATAACCGCCATGTTCCTTGAGCAGTGACAGCTCCTGCCACAAGGGTGTGGACGTCGCGGCCAGGCGTATCGCCAGTGCCCTTGGCCCTTGCGCGTGCAACCCCCAATCAAGGGCCGCACGGATATCCTCAAGGGCCCGGCCATAGCGCTCGATCCACAGGCCGGTCGGCGTTTTCTCCCAGTCGTCCTGCGCCTGTTGCATCAACGTCAGGCAGCGCTCGGCGTGCCGTTCCCGCGTGCCGGGCAGGTCGGTGGTTTGCGTGAGTTTTTCCAGGGCGTAGTGGCGGGTGGTATCGAGCAAGCGGTAGTACACGTCTTCGTCGCCCACCTCCACGTTCAGCAACGACTTGGCGACCAATTGGGTGATTGAACCGAACACCTCGCGGGGTTCGATGTGTTCGCCGACAATCACCGCCGCTGCCGACTCCAGGGTGAAGCCACCGCGAAACACACTCAGCCGGCGCAGGCAGGTCTTTTCGCAGGCGTTGAGCAGTTCGAAGCTCCAGTCCAGCGTTGCGCGCAAGGTCTGATGCCTTGCCAGGGGCATCTGGCAGGGCTGGGTCAGCACCCGGAAACTGCTTTGCAACTGCGCCAGCAAACCCTGCAATCCGAAGGTGCCCACTTGCGCCGCCGCCAGTTCGATGGCCAGTGGAATGCCGTCCAGTCGGTGGCAGATGTCGATCAACAGCGGCAGCTCGGCGTCCGTCAGTTCAAAGCTGTCATGGCTGGCCATGGCCCGCTCGACGAACAGTTGCAGGGCGGAAAAGGTCATGGCCTGGGCGCGGTCGAGGACGGCGATGGGGGGCGGGCAGTCGAGTGATTCCAGGCGCTGGACGAATTCCCCTTCGGCCCGCAGGCTTTCGCGGCTTGTGGCGAGGATGTGCACTTGCGGCGCACTGCGCAGGATGTTTTCGCTGAGCTGGGCGATGGCGTCGACCAGGTGCTCGCAGTTGTCGATGACCAGCAGCATGTGGCGGTCACGCAGATAGTCCGCAAGCCCGCTCAGGGGTTCATCATCGTGCAGGGCCAGTTCGAGCAGCGTTGCCAGATGGCCGTCGATCATCAGCGGGCAGTTGATCGGGGCCAGGTCCAGCAGGCGAATGCCGTCCCGGTAGTGACCGATCATCTGTTCGGCGACCCGCAGTGCCACCGTGGTCTTGCCGATGCCACCGGGGCCGACGAGGGTGATGAAGCGCTGGCGTGGCAATTGCACCATCAGATGGTCGACCAGTGTCTGCCGGCCGATCATGCGCGTACGGCGCACCGGCAGGTTATGCCGGCTCGGCACGCGCGTCTCGGGTGCCGGCGGTTGCCCGGCCTGTTCCAGTGAGTGCGGAGCGACGAAACTGTACCCGCGCTGGGCCACGGTGACGATGTAACGCTGACCGGCCTGGCCGTCGCCCAACGCCTTGCGCAATGCAGCCATGTGCACCCGCAGGTTGATGTCCTCGACCACGCTGTTGGGCCAGACCCTGGCGAGCAATTGTTGCTTGCTGACCACATTGCCGGCGTGCTCCAGCAGGATCAACAGGATGTCCATGGCGCGCCGGCCCAGGCGCAAGGGCTGGTCGGCCTCCATCACCAGGCGTTGTCCGGGGTAGACCCGGTAGGGGCCGAAATGCACAACCTGTTCGGGGGATAGGGTCAACGAGTCGCTCCTGCTGCATCCGTCTGGTACGCGGTTTTCGAGCATATTCCTCAAGTCTTTTAGCCAGCGCAATGCGCCGCCCGGGTGACTGTCGGGTGCAGGCATCGACTGTAGCGTATCGGCCAGGGTCCGTCGGCCCCGTGATCATTGGGCGCGACAGATGGACAGCAATTGCCGGGGCTTTTTGCGCGCCATGGAAAATTAACAACGTTTAACTCGTCCTGCGCCCGGTCTGCGTCCAAGACTCTCTTCCTTCTGTGGCACCGAAGGCAGGGATGAAATGTCAGTCAACCACAAGCGACCCGATGTGGGAGCGAGCCTGCTCGCGAAAGCGGTGTGCCAGTCACTGCTCATGCTGAAGGTGACACAGCCTTCGCGAGCAGGCTCGCTCCCACAGAGGGCAGTGCAATGAGCAACGTGGTGGTGGTCTATCACAGTGGCTACGGGCACACCCGGGTCATGGCCGAAGCCGTGGCCGGGGGGGTGGAACGGCATCTGGGCAGCACCTGCCAGTTGATTCCGGTCGAGGAAGTGCACGAGCACTGGGAGCGCCTGCACAACGCCGATGCCATTATCTTCGGCGCGCCGACCTACATGGGCAGCGCCTCGGCGGCCTTCAAGGCGTTCATGGAGGCCACGGCGGCGTTCTACCTGGCCCAACCCTGGCGCGACAAACTCGCCGCGGGCTTCACCAATTCCGGTTGCCTGTGCGGCGACAAGCTCAACACCTTGCTGCAGATGGCGGTGTTCGCCGCCCAGCACTCGATGATCTGGGTCGGCCTCGACCTGCTGCCGGCACGCTCCAGCACCGGCGCGTTCAACGGCCAACTCAATCGCCTGGGCAGCTCACTGGGCGCCATGGCCCAATCGAATGTCGAGCAATCCCCCGACGATGCCCCTCCGCCCGAGGATCGCTGCACCGCCGCGCACCTGGGCGAGCGTGTGGCGCGCCTGGCCGATCGCATGAAGCAACTACCGGTTTGATTCCCCCCCAACCCTCGTTAAGGAAACATCACCCATGAGCACCTTCACTACCCGCGACGGCGTCGAGATTTACTACAAGGACTGGGGCACCGGTCAGCCGATTGTCTTCAGCCACGGCTGGCCATTGAACGCTGACAGCTGGGAATCGCAGATGATCTTCCTGGCCTCCAAGGGCTACCGGGTCATCGCCCACGACCGTCGTGGCCATGGGCGTTCCAGCCAGCCGTGGTCGGGCAATGACATGGACCATTACGCCGACGACCTGGCGCAGTTGATCGAACTGCTCGATCTGCAGGACGTCGTGCTGTTCGGCTTCTCCACCGGTGGTGGCGAAGTGGCACGATACATCGGTCGCCACGGCACCGGACGCGTGGCCAAGGCCGGGCTGATTTCCGCCGTACCACCGCTGATGCTCAAGACCGAAGCCAACCCCGGCGGCCTGCCATTGGAGGTGTTCGACGGCATCCGCCAGGCCTCGCTGGCCGATCGCTCGCAGCTGTACATCGACCTCGCCAGCGGCCCGTTCTTCGGCTTCAACAAACCTGACGCAAAACCGTCCCAGGGCATGATCGACTGGTTCTGGATGCAGGGCATGATGGCCGGCCACAAGAACGCCTATGACTGCATCAAGGCGTTCTCGGAAACCGACTTCACCGAAGACCTGAAGAAGTTCGACGTGCCGACCCTGGTGGTGCATGGCGACGCGGATCAGGTCGTGCCGTACGAGGCGGCGGGCGTCTCCAGCGCCAGACTGGTGAAGGGTTCGACGCTGAAGATTTACCCGGGTGCCCCTCACGGCTTGACGGACACCCACAAGGATCAGCTCAACGCGGATCTGCTGGCGTTCCTCATAGGGTGATACCCGACTGAAAGATCGCAGGCGCGGCCTGCGATCTTTTGCCGCTCGACGAGCTGCCGCGAACAAACTGACAGCGCCAGGCAAACGGGTTGATGCCTTCGCTGCGGGTGAAAATGTGGCAGAAGTGCGCCTGATCGCAGAAGCCGCACTCGAGGCTGATCTGCGTAAGGCTCATGTCGGTGTTGCGGATCAATTGCTTGGCCAGGGTGATGCGTTGCTGGCGTATCCAGTCCTGCGGCGAGAGCCCGGTGCTGCACTTGAACGCACGGGAGAAATGACTGCGCGAGAGGGCGCAGGCCTGTGCCAGTTCGGTGACTTCAAGGCTGTCACCGAGGCGTTCGAGGATCAGTTGTTTAACCATGTTTTCGCGGTGCGGGCTGAGGCCGCCGGTGCTGGTCTTGCGAGGTTCGCTGGCAGGTGCGCGGGCGGTGGTGTGCTGTGGGTAAGCCATGGCCATTGTCCGGTCGGGGGAGGAAAAGCACTGGTGCCCGGTTTGAGCGATCAGCACCGTTACTCTGAAAAAAAGCTCTGCGCTGAGGGCTTCATTGTTAGAGTTGCCCTCAGTGCCTGACGAGTTAAACGTTGTTAATTCCATCCCCGAAGGTGTGAACACAGCACATCGCTGCAAGTGTGAGCAACGGCGATGGGCACAAGATGCGCAGCATGGAGCGGGCCATCTCGGACCGCTGGCTGGCTTGAAAAGGTGAGCAGATGAAACGGACATGGCAGGGAACGCTGGGGGCCATTGGCCTGGTTCTGATATCCGCCAGCGCGCTGGCCCAGGCGCCCGCGCAGGTGGGCACGCAAGTACCCGGGTACTTCCGGCTGGCGCTGGGGGATTACGAAGTGACGGCGTTGTTTGACGGCTACAACGACCTGTCGCCGAAGCTGTTGCAAGGCATGAGCCAGAGCCAGATCCGCGCGCTGTTGGCCCGTCGTTCGATTGAAACCCCGGGTGTGCAGACCGCCTTCAACGCGTTTCTGGTCAACACCGGCAAACAGCTTGTGCTGATCGATACCGGGGCAGGGCAGTGCATCGGTCCTACCGCCGGCCAGCTCCCGGCCAACCTGCAAGCGGCCGGCTACAAACCGGAGCAGGTGGACGCCATCCTGATCACCCACTTGCACCTGGATCACGTTTGCGGTCTGGTGGACGGCAAGCAGCAACCGGTGTTCGCCAACGCTACGGTGTATGCGGCCAAGGCCGAAGCCGACTACTGGCTCGACCCGCAGGCATTGGCCAAGGCGCCGGAAGCGGCCAAGGGCTACTTCAAGATCGCTCAGGATTCCACTGCCCCTTACGTTGCCGCCGGTCGTTTCAAGACCTTCACCCCCGGTCAGTCACCGTTGCCGGGTGTGGTCGAGGCGCAACTGGAAGCCGGGCACACGCCGGGCAGCACCACGTACCGTTTCACCTCCCAAGGGCAAAGCATCCTGTTCATGGGCGACCTGGTGCACAACCTCGCCGTGCAGTTCCTGCACCCTGAAGTGTCGATCGGTTTCGACGTCGACAGCCAGCATGCGATCAAAAGCCGCAACCAGGTGTTCACTGCCGCTGCCGCCAGCAAGACCTGGGTGACGGCGGCGCACTTGCCGTTCCCCGGCATCGGCCATATCAGCGCCCAAGGCAAGCATTTCGAGTGGGTGCCGGTGGAATACGGACCGTACAAACGCGCGGCGAACGTGCCGTTGATCGAGTAAAGTCCAGCGCACTCACGCCTGGCCGAACACACAAGGAACCCGTGCCTATGAACCGTAACGATCTGCGTCGCGTCGACATGAACCTGCTGGTGATTTTCGAAGCCCTGATGTTCGAAAAGAACCTGACCCGCGTCGCGGAAAAACTGTTCATGGGGCAGCCGGCGGTGAGCGCCGCGCTGGGGCGTTTGCGCGATCTGTTCGATGACCCGTTGCTGCTGCGCAACGGTCGCGGCATGGAGCCGACGGCGCGCGCGTTGGCGATCCTCAAGGAGTTGCAGCCGGCGATGGACACCATTTCCGGCGCGGTCAGCCGGGCCAGGGAATTCGATCCGGCGACCAGTTGCGATGTGTTTCGCATCGGGTTGTCGGACGATGCCGAGTTCGGCTTGTTTCCACCGTTGTTGCGTCAGTTGCAAGAAGAGGCACCGGGCATCGTCGTGGTCGTGCGGCGGGCCAATTACCTGTTGATGCCGGCGCTGCTGGCGTCGGGGGAGATCTCGGTGGGTGTGAGCTACACCACGGATCTGCCGGCCAATGCCAAGCGCAAGAAGCTGCGCGATATCCCCTGCAAGGTGCTGCGTGGTGACAGCCGGCCGGGGACGCTGTCCCTGGACGAGTACTGTGAGCGGCCCCATGCGATGGTGTCGTTCTCAGGGGACTTGAGCGGCAATATCGATCTGGACCTGGCGAAGGTCGGGCGTAGTCGTCGCGTGGTGCTGGGGGTGCCGCAGTTCAGTGGGTTGCGGGCGTTGCTCGCGGGCACCGAGATGATTGCCACGGTGCCCGATTATGCGGCGTGTGCGTTGGTGGAGGGGTGTGGGTTGCGGGCTGAGGATCCGCCGTTCGAGATCGAGGCGGCGCAGTTGTCGATGGCCTGGAGCGGGGTGCATGACAATGATCCTGCGGAGCGGTGGTTGCGGTCGCGGATCAGTCAGTTCATGTCTTTGGCTTTGGATATTCCCTCCTGATTGGGTGCATATCCGTTTTTTGGGTTGTGGCGACTGGCGGTTTCGCCCTTACGGCGACTCACTTTTTTTACAAGCGCCTAAAAAAAGTAAGCAAAAAAACGCTCGCCCCGAACGTCCGGCCCCTCGCCTAGGCTCGGGGTTCCTTCGCTCCGGTGCCCATCCGGGGGCATTGCCCTCCGGTCGGCTGCGCGCGACCTACATGCAATGAGTTCGACTGCGTCGAACGGCGCTGCGCGCCATTCCCCGGATGAACACCTCCGCTAAGCCTGCCGAGGGGGCGGGTGGATCAAGATCAAGATCAAGAGCGGCAGGCGAGCTAACGCTCGGCCTGTTGAGTGGTGAAGAGCGTGGGGGTACGCCGATCTGCCGTTGCTCTGCTTATGCTCTTCTGTGGGAGCGAGCCTGCTCGCGAAAGCGGCCTGCCAGCCAACCAATTTCTTGCAGATGTACTCAGCATCTGTAGGAGCGAGCTTGCTCGCGATGGAAGTCAACGATGACGCGGGCGGTCTGAATCCCCGCGGTGTCCTGGCGTTTTTCGCGAGCAAGCTCGCTCCTACAGGGGGATGCATTCAATTGCGGTCAGGTCGGCTGTCAGGCCGCCTCGCTTTGGCTTTGGCTTTGGCTTTTGATCTACTTGCCCCCTCGAGAGGCCGAGCGCAGGTTCTGCGTAGTGGGCAACCCGGCATGGATGCCGGGTTAGCCGCGTACGGCCATGGATGGCCGATCGCGGCGGGCCCACGGAGCAGGACCGGAGCGAGGGCATGCCGAGCCTTGGCGAGGCACCGAACGTCAGGGGCAAGAGCCCTTGGTTACTTGGGGCTTTTCCAAGTAACCCGCCGTAAGGGCGGAACCATAAGCCGCCGTGACCGCAAACCCGGATATGTACACAAAAAAAACGTCGCCAACCACAAAGCCTTCGCGAGCAGGCTCGCTCCCACAGGGATCTGCATCGCTGGGCAGTTCTCAGCCCACATCGCAAACAGAGCACGTACATTCAATTTTTCCTCCCCCCGTCCCGGCACTATCTAGTCCTGTCCCGGCGCCTCGTCGCCGGTGGTTTTTCATATGTGCAGGTGGGCCATGGACGCTTCGCAACGCGGTGATCGGGCGCAAGACTGGGGGCTGCTGTTCCTGCGGGTCAGCGGCGGGTTGTTCCTGTTGTGGGTACACGGTTTGCCCAAGCTGCTGCACTACAGTGCCGAGTTGCAAAACATCGAAGACCCTTTCCATCTGGGCGCAAACCTGACGCTGGTGCTGGCGATTTTCGCCGAGGTCGTGTGCCCGCTACTGATCGTCGCCGGGTTGCTGGTGCGTCTGGCATGTTTGCCTATTCTGTTTCTTCTGTGGGTGTCGATGTTGCTCGTGCATCCGCAGTGGACACTCTTCGAAGGCCAGTTCGGCTGGCTGTTGTTGATTGTGTTCACCAGCATTTTCATCGCCGGGCCGGGACGGCTGGCGCTCAATGTCCGTTTCGCCGGAGCCTTGCGTTATGTCTGAATCCAATCGCCGTGAGCCGGCAAACCCCGGGCCTGATGAGGTGGTGACCCTGATCGTCAAACACCGGGTCAAGGCCGGTTTCGAAGTGCCTTATGCCGCCTGGCTGCGCAACATCGTCAAGGTGGCCGCGCAGAACGTCGGGCACCTGGGCGTGGATGTGGTGCGCGGCAAGAATGCAGGCCTGGACACCTACACCTGCGTGCTGCGCTTTTGCTCCACCGAGGCGATGCAGAACTGGCTCGATTCGCCGCAGCGCCAGGCGCTGGTTGAAGAAGCCGCGCCGATGCTGGCCGATGGCGACCAGACCGAGGTCAATCCACTCAACGAGTTCTGGTTCTCGCCCCAGGCCGAGGCCGGCACACCGCCACCGCGCTGGAAGCAAGCCGTGGTGACGTTGCTGGTGATCTTGCCGCACACCTTGCTGGTGCCGCTGATCTGGGGGCCGCTGCTGCGACTCAACGCATTTCTCTCCAGCTACGTGGTTGCCACGTTCCTGATCACCCTGACCATCGTGCTGTCAGTGGTCTACCTGTTCATGCCCATGGCGACGCGCCTGTTCGCGCCCTGGCTGTCTCCCGCCCCTTTACACGAGGAACCGTGATGAACGCCGATCTGATTCTGTTCAATGGTCAATTCCATACCGTTGACCGCGAAAAACCGCTCGCCAGCGCCGTAGCGATCAGCGACGGGCGTTTCGTCGCGGTCGGCAACGATGCGCAAGCCATGGCCCTGCGCGGCGCAAACACCCAGGTGATCGACCTCAAGGGGCGCTGCGTGATCCCCGGGCTCAACGACTCGCACTTGCACCTGATCCGTGGCGGCTTGAACTACAACCTCGAATTGCGTTGGGAAGGTGTGCCGTCACTGGCCGATGCCTTGCGCATGCTCAAGGACCAGGCTGACCGCACGCCGACGCCGCAGTGGGTGCGGGTGGTCGGTGGGTGGAACGAATTCCAGTTCGCCGAAAAGCGCATGCCGACCCTGGCGGAGCTAAACCAGGCCGCGCCGGACACGCCGGTGTTCGTGCTGCACCTCTACGACCGCGCCTTGCTCAACCGCGCCGCGCTGCGCGTAGCCGGTTACACCCGCGACACGCCGAACCCGCCGGGTGGCGAGATCGTGCGTGACGCCAATGGCGAGCCGACCGGCATGCTGGTGGCACGGCCGAATGCGATGATTCTGTACTCGACGCTGGCCAAGGGGCCGAAGCTGCCGCTGGAGTATCAGGTCAACTCGACCCGTCAGTTCATGCGCGAACTCAATCGCCTGGGCCTGACCAGTGCCATCGATGCCGGCGGCGGTTTCCAGAACTATCCGGACGATTACCAGGTGATCGAGCAGTTGGCGAAGGACGGGCAGCTGACCGTGCGCATCGCCTACAACCTGTTCACCCAGAAGCCCAAGGAAGAGCTGACCGACTTCAAGAACTGGACCGGCAGCGTGAAGCTGCACCAGGGCGATGATTACCTGCGGCACAACGGTGCCGGGGAAATGCTGGTGTTCTCGGCGGCGGACTTCGAAGACTTCCTCGAGCCGCGCCCGGACTTGCCGCAAACCATGGAGGCCGAACTGGAGCCGGTGGTGCGCCATCTGGTCGAGCAACGCTGGCCGTTCCGTCTGCATGCGACCTACAACGAATCCATCAGCCGCATGCTCGATGTGTTCGAGAAGGTCAATCGCGACATTCCGTTCAATGGCTTGCCGTGGTTTTTCGACCACGCCGAAACCATCACCCCGCAGAACATCGAGCGGGTGAGGGCGCTGGGGGGCGGCATTGCGATTCAGGATCGCATGGCGTTCCAGGGTGAATATTTCGTCGACCGCTACGGCAAGCAGGCCGCCGAAGCCACACCGCCAATCAAGCGCATGCTCGCCGAAGGGGTGCCGGTCGGGGCGGGTACCGACGCCACCCGGGTCTCCAGCTACAACCCGTGGACCTCGCTGTACTGGATGGTCAGCGGCCGTACCGTCGGCGGTCTGGCGCTGTACGAGGAAGGCTTGCCGCGCACCACTGCACTGGAGCTGTTCACCCACGGCAGTGCCTGGTTCTCGTCGGAACAGGGCAAGAAAGGCCAGATCAAGGTCGGGCAACTGGCGGACCTGGCAGCACTGAGCGCGGACTTCTTCAGCGTCGAGGAAGAAGCGATCAAGTGGATCGAGTCGGTACTGACCGTGGTCGGCGGCAAGATTGTCTACGGTGCCGGCGACTTCGAAAAACTCGGGCCTGTCAGCCTGCCGGTGCTGCCGGACTGGTCGCCGGTGGCGAAGGTTCCGGGCCACTGGCGGCCGAACGCGCCGATGCAGGCGCAGGTTCACCAGTGCAGCGGCCCGTGCGCCGTGCATACCCACAGTCATGAAAAGGCCCGTATGTCGAATGTGCCGGTGAGTGACTTCGCCGGTTTCTGGGGCGCCTTCGGCTGTTCCTGCTTCGCGTTCTGAGTCTCAACCAGGCGTCGGCCATCGTGGCCGGCGCTTTACCTCACCACCCTCCGAGGAGTTTCAAATGAGCAACGTTCCTTACAAACGCCTGAACAAAGACGATGCCGTTGTGCTGCTGGTCGACCACCAGACCGGTCTGATCTCGCTGGTACAGGATTTCTCACCCAACGAGTTCAAGAACAACGTGCTGGCGCTGGGCGACATCGCCAAGTTCTTCAAGCTGCCGACCATCCTCACCACCAGTTTCGACAGCGGCCCGAACGGCCCGATCGTGCCGGAACTCAAGGCGCAGTTCCCGGACGCGCCGTTCATTGCCCGCCCGGGCCAGATCAACGCCTGGGACAACGAGGACTTCGTCAAGGCGATCAAGGCCACCGGTCGCAAGCAACTGATCATCGCCGGTGTGGTGACCGACGTGTGCGTGGCGTTCCCGACCCTGTCGGCCATTGCCGAAGGCTTTGACGTGTTTGTGGTGACCGACGCTTCCGGTACCTTCAACACCACCGTGCAGCAAGCGGCCTGGGCGCGCATGTCGGCTGCCGGTGCGCAACTGTTGAACTGGTTCTCCGTGGCCTGCGAGCTGCAAGGCGACTGGCGCAACGACATGGAAGGCCTGGCCAACCTGCTGTCGGAACGCCTGCCGAACTACCGCAACCTGATCAACAGCTACACGAAGTTTACCGCCAAGTAAGACCTTAACCTGTGGGAGCGGGCTTGCTCGCGAAGAGGGAGTGTCAGTCACAGCAATGTTGCCTGACACACCGCTTTCGCGAGCAAGTCGGATCGCCGCACCGCCGCTCCCACCGGGTTTTGTGTTCACAGTCGCTCAGCGACTCTGCGATCCCCCCGCAAAACCGCCTTTCCTGACCGCCGACAACAGATAAGCCCTTCATCACGCCGCACCTTGAACCCGATAGAGTGTCCGGAAAGGAAAAAACGGCTATAAAGTGTTTGGCTGTCAACCAGGATGTGACAATGAACCCCTTCGAAGATATGCGGATCTTTTGCCAGGTGATGGACTCCGGCAGCTTCACGGCGGCCGCTGATCAACTGGGCCTGTCCAAGCAGTTTGTCAGCCGCCGCCTGATGCAACTTGAAGAGCGCCTGGGCGTGCGCTTGCTCAATCGCTCGACCCGGCGCCTGGATGTCACGCCGCTGGGGCAAAGCTATTACGAGTCGGCCTTGCGCCTGCTCAGCGAAGTCGAACAAGTGGAACAGGGCATCGCCGGCCAGACCACCGAACCACGGGGGACCATTCGCGTGAGTGCACCGCTGTCGTTCGCACTGGCGCATCTGGGGTGCCTGCTACCGGTGTTTTTGCAGCGCTATCGCGACGTGACGGTGGAGATGGATTTGAGCGATCGGCCCGTGGATCTGCTGGGTGAGGGTTACGACCTGGCGTTGCGCATCGGCACGCTCGAGGACTCGACCTTGATTGCCCGGCGGATCGCGTCGATCCAGCGGGTGTATTGCGCCAGCCCGGCGTACCTGGCCGAACGCGGCACGCCACTCAAACCCGAGGATTTGCACGGTCATGACTGTCTGCCCTATGGCCATGGTCGACAGGTGCAATGGCGATTTGCGGGGCAGGGCAGGCCGCTGACGGTCAACGTCAGCGGACGGATGCGGGTCAACAATGGCGAGGTGCTCAGGGACGCGGCCATCGCCGGAATGGGGATCACGTATTTGCCGACGTTCATTGTCGATTCGGCACTCAAGGATGGAAGGCTGGTGCAAGTGCTGGGGGATTCCCGGCCGGAGCCGCTGACGTTGTCTGCGGTCTATCCGCAACACCGGCAGAGTTCGCGGCCGGTGCAGGCGCTGGTCGAGTTCTTGCGCGAGCGGCTGGATCGGGTTGAGGGTGGGGTGTAAAAAACGCGCAGTGCCTGACCCAAACGAACCTGTGGGAGCGCCGGTGCGGCGCTCCCACAGGGTGTTGTGTTGTATGGGAATCAGCGGGGATCAGGTCCTTTTGTCATCGCCGGGCTCGACATGGACACCCCGTTTATCTGCCGGCTGGGCATGGACGCCACGGTCATCCCCCGGCTGGGCATGGACACCACGATCATCACCGACTTCACCATTGGCATGAACGCCACGGTCATCGCCGACTTCGCCATTGGCATGAACGCCACGATCGTCGCCGATTTCACCCGCCCGATGCACGCCGCGGTCATCCCCGGGTTCATCATGGGTGCCGCTGCGTCCTGAGGACGAGGCCGATCCGGAGTGACCCGAACCGCTGTTGGCGCTGCCATGGCCGCTGTTGCTGCCATGGTCGCCACCGTGGCCGCTGCCGCCACTGTTGCCACCGCCGCCGCCACCACTGCCGCCACCGCCACCACTGCCACCGCCGCCGCCACCACTGCCGCCACCGCCACCACCACTGCCGCCGCCGCCACCACCACTGCCGCCACCCCCACCACCACCGCCACTACCCCCTTCCTTGGCCTGAGCACTGGATACCCCGGACAGGTGGTCCGGAATCAGTACGGTAGACGCCGACAGAACCGCGCCAATAGCTACTGCCAATAAAAGCTTATTGATGTGCATGTCGTTCTCCGTCTCTTATTTAGATTGGAACGTTGATGAACATTGCTATGTGCTGCTTTCTTCCCATTGGAACTTGTTAAACACCTCGCTGTGCCGGTTTATTCAATTGGACGTTGTAAAAACTCAACGGGCAGCGTGGCCCTGTTCCAAAAAGTCAGTGAATGCTTGAGGCCAGTTCGAAAATCGGGATGTACATCAGGATCACGATCACCCCGATCAACAGGCCGATAAACGTCATGAGCAAGGGTTCGAACAGCCGCACGAACCATTCGATCCAGCGGCTGATTTCTTCGTCGTAGAAATCGGCGCTGCGCTCCATCATCTGCCCGAGGTTGCCGGACTGCTCGCCGGCGCGCAGCAGGCGCAGGGACACGGGGGTCACCAGGTGATTGAGTTCCAGCGCGGTAGACAGTGACTGCCCCTCGCGCACCCGGTCGCAGGCCTGGTCCAGGCGCGAGCGGGAGGCGACGGTGAGCAAGCCACGGACCATGCCCATGGCGGTGACCAGGGGAATGCCGCCTTGCAGCAGAATCCCCAGCGAACGGTAGAACCGCGCCAGCTCATACATGAAGATGCGCTGGTGCACCGCGGGAAGCTTTTCGATCAGACGGTCCAGCCCCCGACGAAAGGCCGGTTGGCGCTGGAGCAGGGCGAGGGCGACGATGATGGCCAGCAGGCCGCCAAAGAATTCGCCCTGGTGGGCGTGAAGGAACATGCCGCTGCTCATCAGGATCTGCGACAACCATGGCAGGTTCGACCCCAACCCTTCGAATACCAGGCTGAAGCGCGGCACGACATAACCCATCAAGAACAGCACCACGCCACCGCCCACCACCAGCAGCAACATGGGGTAGATCGAAGCGCTGACGATCTTCTGGCGAACCTCGTCCATGCGCTGGCGATAGCTGACATACCGGCCCAGGGCATCGCCCACGGCACCGGTCTTTTCACTGGACTGCACCAGCGCAACGTACAGCGGTGGGAAAACCGCCGAGAGCTGACCCAGAGCCTGGGAAAACGATTTGCCCTCGTACAGCAAGCGCACCAGCTCGCTCAGGGTTTTGCGGGCCTGTGGCGCGGTTTCCTTTTCCGCCAGGCTTTCCAGCGCATCGATCAATGGCAGGCCGGCGTTGAGCAATGTGGTCAGCTCCTGGCTGAACAACACCAGGTTGAACGTCTCGCGCTTGTTCAGGCGCAACGCGCGCCAATGCCGTTCGGCGTGCAGGCTGACGACGCGCAGGCCTTGGTCTTCGGCGATGCGCCTGGCTTCGCTGTGTCCCGGGGCCTCGACGGTCATCGACACGACACCGGCCTTGCCAACGGCTTTGAGATGAAAGCGCATGGTCGCCATTCCCGTCAGTTCCAGTTGGTGACTTCGGCGTTCTCGCCTTCGCCGCCGGGTTGTCCGTCCTTGCCCAGGGACAGCAGGTCGTACTCGCTGTTTTCACCGGGGTAGCGATAGGTGTAGTTGCGACCCCACGGGTCTTGCGGGAGTTTTTTCTGCAGGTACGGGCCGGTCCAGCGCGGTTCGTCGGCGGGGGCGGTGACCAGCGCCTGCAAACCCTGTTCGGTCGACGGGTAATGGCCGACCTCCAGGCGATAAAGGTCCAGGGCTTTGCTCAAGCCTTCTATTTGCGCCTTGGCCACTTTCACTTCGGAACGCCCCAGCTGGGCGAAATACTTCGGCGCCACGATGCCGGCGAGCAACCCCAGCACCACCAGCACCACCAACAGTTCGAGCAGGGTGAACCCGCTTTGGGTTCGCCGGGCATAACAAAGTCGCTGATTCATGATGACCTCGCACAGTCGACGGCACAGTTGCCATGTATGTGCATGCAATTGCCATGCTCATGTCTGGTGATCCTTCTGCACCCCTCGTACTACGGGCTTTCCCAGTTACGGCACAGTGCTTGCGTATGGCTGCTGCACTATCGGCCATTGGGGCAATACCCCCATTTTTCGGGGCCGGGAAGGGGAGGTATAACAATGAAGTCACTCACCACCGGGTTGCTGGGTCTGCTTGTATTGACCGGCGCCGCACAGGCCGATGTGTTTGTTTCCGTGGACGCCAATGGCAGCTACGTCCTGTCCAATGTCCACCGCCCCGGGCGCCACTATGAACGGGTGATCCATGAGCCCGAGGCGGCGGTCGTCAGCCTCGACCAGCAACCGCAGATGATCGCTGCGCAACCCTACGCCGAGCTGGTGTCGGCGGCGGCCAAGGCCAACGAACTTCCGGCGGCACTGCTGCACGCCGTGATCAAGACCGAATCCGCCTACAACGCCCGAGCCACTTCACCCAAGGGGGCTCGCGGGCTGATGCAGTTGATGCCCGACACCGCCCGCGAAATGGGCGTGACCAACGTCTACGACCCCAAGGCCAATATCCAGGGCGGTGCCCGCTATCTCAAGCGCCTGATGACGATGTTCGACAACGACATCCGCCTCGCCGTGGCGGCCTACAACGCCGGTCCGCAAGCGGTGCTCAGCCGGGGCAACGTGGTCCCGCCGTTCGCCGAAACCCAGCGTTATGTGCCCAACGTGCTGAACCAGTATCGGCGTTTGCAGGGGATGTCCGCGGATGCGCCGCTGTGATCGAAACCCCGGGGCGGGTTTCCCCCAATAGTGGGGAATAGTGGCCCCGGCGAGAAAGTGGGGGGATTGGGTGGGGAATATCCCCCGGCTTATCAACTCGTGATTACAACTAATTGATAAATAAAATAAATTTTTGTGGCATGCGGATTGCTCTGGACGATTTGTCGAGAAATGTTCCCTGATGATCCGCTGCGAGGCCGAGACCATGGTCGGTATATCCCACGCCCCGTCCCTGATTAATTTGCTGTTGTTGGTGACATCGATGCTCGGCGTCGAGATTGCCAGCGCAGCTGCACGTTGCGAGCGCAATCTGGTGGCCAACGTCGTGGCGTTCGATCAGCCGCTGATGTTCAACCGCCTGGGTGCGCAGAACGTCAACGGCATGATGTTCGCCCTGCGTCGGGATGTGGTTGATGACCGTGATGTTTCCCTCGCCCAAGGGGGCGCTGCGGTGCCGGGCAAGGTTTCCCTGCGGCCCGACAAACGTCCGCGTCCGCTGGTGTTGCGCGTGGCGGCCGGTGATTGCCTGACCATCAATCTGCAGAACCTGCTGGCCTACCAGGCCAACCCGGGCAGTCATGAAGGGTTTGGGCAAGAGGGTGAAGAAGAGGGCGGTCAGGCCGGCAATGCCGATGAATTCAAGGTCGATGAGCAGGTGGCCGACCGTCATGTCGGTTTTCAGGTCAACGGCATGCAGGCGGTCAACAGCATCGATGACATTTCATCCTTCACCGGACGCAATGCCAACACCTTGATCCCGCCTGGCGCCAGTCGTTCCTACACACTGTACGCCGAGCGCGAAGGGGCATTTGCCGCCAGCAGCCGTGGTGCAACCTTTGGTGGCGAGGGCGCGGCCGGCAACGTGGCCAATGGATTGTTCGGCCAGGTGGTGGTGGTGCCCAAGGGCGGGCGCACTTATCGCAACACCGTGACCGAGGAAGAAATGCGCCTGGCCAGCACCGGCCGTACGCCGGCCGGCCAACCGATTGTCGATTACCAGGCCCGCTATCCGCAGCGTGAACCATGGGTTCGCGAAGGCAAGGCGGGTACGCCGATCATCAATATGGTCGACGGCAATGAAATCATCTCCAGTGAAAGCGATGCGATCGTGATGGGCAGCAACGCCGACGGCAGCTTCCCGCCGGCGACCTATCCACTGGAAGCCGTGGGCAAGCGCAATCCGGCGATTCCCAACCGGCTGGAACCGTTCCGCGATTTCGCCTCGCAGTTCCAGGATGAAACCGCTGCCACCCAGGCCTTTCCCGGATATTGGCAAGACCCGGTCATGGCCCACGTACTGGAGCCGACCCGCGATTCGTTCATGATCAACTATGGCTCGGGCGGCATGGGCGCCGAAGTGGTCGCCAACCGCCTGGGCGTTGGGCCGATGCACGATTGCCTGTCCTGCGCGTATGAAGAGTTCTTCCTCAGTTCCCACACCGTCGGCGACGTGGCGATGCTGGTGGACGTACCGGCCAACGCCGGCCTGGAAAACATCCGTCCCGGCGAAACCCCGCGGGCTGACCAGGTGGGCGTCAAGGCAACCATGGCGCTGTATCCGGCCGAGCCGTCAAACGTCAACCACAGCTACATCGGTGACTTCGTCAAGTTCCGCAACACCCACAACGGCCACGAGCAGCACATCTTCCACTTGCACGGGCACCAGTGGCTGTTCAACCCCAACGACGACAACTCCGATTATGTGGATGCCCAGGGCATCGGCCCGGGGGCTGGCTACACCTATGAAATCGCCAACGGCGGCTCGGGCAACCGCAACCGGGTGGCGGGCGATGCGATTTATCACTGTCACTTCTACCCGCACTTCGCCCAAGGCATGTGGGCCATGTGGCGGGTGCACGATGTGTTTGAAGAGGGCACCCGGCTCGAAGTTTCCCAGCAGGGCGCAGACGGCTTCCACAGCGAACCCTATGCCCTGCGCAGCGGCAAGCCGGCGGCCGGCGCGCGGGCCTTGCCCGATGGCGAAATTGTCGCCGGTACGCCGATTCCGGCGGTCGTGCCGCTGCCCGGCAAAGCGATGGCGCCGATGCCGGGCAAGGTCGCCGTGGTGCCGAAAATCGGCCAGACCCTGGTGGCCGCGGGCGACGATGATGGCGGTAGTGGCGGTGTCCAGGCCATCGGTTCACTGGCGCTGGTCGATCGCAGCGAAGCCAACCGCAACGCCGACGGCAGCCTGAAAAACCCCGGCTTCCCATTCTGGATCGGCGGTATGGAGAGTTCGGTCGGCCAGCGTCCGCCAACCCCGCCGCTGGACATGCTCGATGCCGCCAAGGCCCAGGCCTTGAAGAGCAGCGGCAATGGCTTGTGGGCCAATCTCGACCCGAACCAGTCCGGTGGCTGGGATGGCGGCCTGGGGCGCCATGCGCTGGACGGCGTGTCTGCCGGTGGCGAGGCGCACACGGTGACCACGTCGCTGGATTTCTCCAAGGAAGTGACCCGGGCCAAACCGATTTACCTGCCCGAAGAAGGCACGGAAGTCGAACAGGCGGCCATGGCCTTCCATGCCAAGAAGGAACACCCAAGCTTTGCCGTGCTGCCGGGCAGGCAAGTGGTGGCGCGCAACTTCCGCACCAATGGCGCCTTGCCGGTGCCGGGCGCACCGTACTACGAACCGTGCATGGATGACCGGGCCAAGCGCCTGACCGCCAGTGCCGGCACCGGTGAGTTCAATAGCGGTGAGCGCATCGACGGGATGACCTTCACCGGTTCCTCGACCTACACCGCGGACCGCCCGCGGATCTACAAGGCGGCCAACATCCAGTTCGACGCGGTGTACAACAAGGTCGGCTATCACTTCCCGCAGGCGCGCATCCTGGCGTTGTGGGAAGACGCCTGGCCGGTGATCACCAAGCAGCGTCCGCCAGAACCGCTGGTGATGCGCATGAACACCTTCGACTGCGTGCAGTACCAGCAAACCAACCTGGTGCCGGCCACCTATGAGATGGACGACTATCAGGTGCGCACCCCGACCGATGTGATCGGCCAGCACATTCACTTGCCCAAGTGGGACCTGACCTCGGCGGACGGTTCGTCCAATGGCTGGAACTACGAGGACGGCGTGCTTTCCCCGGGTGCCGTGCAGGAACGCATCCATGCCATTCGCCAGTTCAATCAATGCGAAGGCGCCGACCCGCGGGACGGCACGCCAGCCTGCCCGCAAGCCCGGACCCACCCGTTCTTCGGCCAGTACGGCCGTGCCGACTGGCTCGGCGCGCGCACGGCGATGCAGCGCTGGTTCATCGACCCGGTGGTGAACAGCAAAGGCGTCGACCGTGGCCTGGGGACCATTTTCACCCACGACCACCTCGGCCCATCGACTCACCAACAGATCGGTCTGTACGCCACGGTACTGGCCGAGCCCGCCGGCTCGACCTGGTTCCACGCCGAAACCGGCGAGCCGTTGTACAGCGGCGCACGCCAGGACGGTGGGCCTACCTCCTGGCAGGCGGTGATTTCCACCGGTGACCTGGATGGCGATGGCAAGAACGACAGCTTCCGTGAGTTCTTCCTCGAATACAGCGATTTCCAGCACGCCTATGAAGCCGGTGTCTACGTGGGTGCCGGCCCTAACGGTGTGCCGAACCCGCAAGCGTTCCCGGCCACCCCGGACAGCTTCCGCTATGCCATCAATCCGCCGGTGCGCAATGGCGCGAGCAACCTGCTGGAGGGCATTCTCGAAGTGCAGGGCGGGCAGGTGCCCGGTTGCCCGAGCCGGCCGTGTCCGCAGGCCATTTCGGTGGATGACCCGGGCATGTTCGTCGTCAATTACCGCAACGAACCGCTGGGCCTGCGGGTGTACGACCCGTACAAGGTCGGCCCCGACGGCAAGCGTGGCATGCAGGCCGACGGCCTCGGTGGAGACCTCGCGTATGCCATGCAAAGCCGTACCGACCGCGCCATCCCGGCGATGAACCTGGCGCCGAACCTGGTCACATCGGCCACCGGCCCGACCGGCGGCACCACGCTGTTCCCGCCGCATATCAACCGTGGCGGTGCAGAACCGGGAGATCCGTTCACCCCGATGCTGCGCACCTATACCGGCGACAACGTGCGGCTGCGGGTGCATGCCGGTGGCCACGAAGAAGAGCACAACGTCACCTTGCATGGCGTGAAATGGCTGCAAAGCGGTTCCGGTTTCGGCAACAGCTCCAACTCCGGCTGGCGCGCGTCGCAGATGATCGGGATCTCCGAGCAGATGGGCTTCATCGCACCGATATCGATGCTGTCGAGTTCTGCCGCCACCACGGGTGACTACCTGTACTCGATGGACGCTTCCATCGAGGGTTACTGGAGCGGGATCTGGGGCGTGATGCGTAACTACACGGCCCAGCGCAACGACCTGTTTGCCCTGCCGAACAACCCGAAACCGGCGGGCATGCGCAACACCGTGGCGTTTGATGGCACCTGCCCACGGATCGGCGCCAACCCCAACGGCATCGGCACGCGGCCAACGCCCCAGCGCAACTATGAGGTGGTGGCGGCACTGGCCAACGACATTCTCGCCAACCCGTTGGGCCTGACCATCGGTGATTCGGCGGGGCTTGGGCAGCATGTGGGCGGGCCGTTGAATCCGGCGGGCGGCACCCTGGTGTACAACTCGCGGACGGTGAGCATTCCACAGGTCACCGTGACCGATCCTGAAGATGGCGAAACCATCACCATCGGCGGGCAAAGCGGGCCGCTGCATGACCCGACCGCGATCCTGTATGTGCGCAAGGCCGACCTCGATCCGACCACCGGCAAGCTCAAGCCCGGCGTGCCTGTCGAGCCACTGGTGCTGCGTGCGGCGGCGGGGGATTGCATCAACATCACCCTGGAAAACCGTCTGCCCAGTGTCATGCCGGACCTGACCCAGACCGCCGTGATGCAAGGCGTGGTCAAACGCGACCGCAATAGCGGCAGCGGTTCGACCACCTTCAGCAACAACCTGATCCGGCCGTCCAGCCATGTTGGCCTGCACGCGCAATTGCTGGCGTACGACATCACCAAGTCCGACGGTACCAACGTCGGCGCCAACCCGATCCAGACCGTGCCACCGCGGGTGGGCAACATCGGCGCCTACCCGACCCGTACCTACCAGTACTACGCCGGGCACCTGGAGCGCGAGGGCAAACCGATCACCCAGTTGGGGCGCAGCGTCGACAACATCAACGCCACGGCGGTGGAGTTCGGCGGGTTGAACATCACCCCGGCGGACGTGATCAAGCAGCCACAGAAAGGCCTGGGCGGCGCGATGAGCATCCTGCCGGCCGGTGCGACCTGGGTCGAAGATGCGCGCAAGGCCAATGCGACGGTCACGGCCACGGGGCAAACCAGCTATCGCGACTTTGCGACGGTCTGGCAGAAAGCCCTGAACATGCGCTGGGCCAACGGTCGGCCGGTTGAGGGCATTGCGGCGGAAGGCTTTGGTGTGCCGAACGATCCGCAGGACAACTCCAGCATGGCCATCAACTACAAGACCGAGCCGATGTGGTACCGCTTCGGCCTCGCTCCGGATGCACCCTTCGGCCACGCCGACGGCGCAGGTTATGGCGACATGGCAAACGCGCACATGGCCTACAGCAATGCGCTGGTGGGCGGGGATCCACAGACGCCGGTGCTGTATGCCAAGCCAGGACAACCGTTGCGCATGCACATCCTGATGCCCAGTGGCGGCAGTCGCGGCTCGACCTTCCAGCTCGACGGCCACGTCTGGTCGGTCAATCCGTTCCTGCCCGAGAAGAGCGATGCCGGTGGCTACCCGATGAGCACGCCTGGCGTGGGTTCGGTGAAGTTCGGCTTCAACCCGATGTCGATGTACGTCGGCTCCCACGAGAGCGTCCTGCCGGCAGCGCATTTCAGTTTCATGCTGCCGAGCGCCGGGGGCACCAATGCGATACCGGGTGATTACCTGTTCCGCGACTACGGCGCCTACGGCAACACCGCCGGGCTGTGGGGATTGTTGCGCGTGACCAATGAGCTGGAACCGGCGCCGGCACCTTAGACGCTGGACGAAAAGGGGGGGCTGACTCCACCCCTGCGGGATACGGGCAAGGCAGGCACCGATCTGTATAGAGGGATGTTGCTATGGACAGGACCATCAAAATCGTTGGCAGCGCGCTGATCGTCGCCATGGCGTTGATCTGGATCGGCGTGTGGCGCACCGCGCCCCCGAAGGCACTCAACGATATCGCCTTGCCCGACACCTGGAGCAACCGGACGCTGGAACGCGACGGGGTTTCGGTAGCCCTTGAGGTGAAGCCGCTGGCCGAAGACGGTGTGTTGCGTGAGGGCGGCTTTGCCGACGTGCAATTTCGGGTGACGGACAAAGCCTCGGGCCAACCCTTGTCCGGTGTCGCGCCGGGGGCCTGGATCGACCCGGAAACCGTCGCCGCCGACCAGGCCCAGGGCCGCGACAAGAGCTGCAAGTCGCGGGTCGGGGTGTTCCTGAAGTCGAGTATCGGTGCCCGCCCCCTGGTTGATCTCAACAGCTACTTCCTGCTGGTGATGAACCGTGATGCCAGCGTCTCGGTGGTCGACCCGTCGGTGTCCGTCGGCGGCATCACCAGCACCCTGGCACGCATTGACCTGAAACAGCCACCGATGGACTGGGTCACACCCAGGGACAACAAACGGGTGTTTGTCTCGATGCCCAACGCCGGCGAAGTGGCGGTGATCGACAGTGAACAGTTCAAGCTGATCGACTCGGTGGCGGCCGGCAGCAATCCGGTGCGCGTCGCCCTGCAGCCGGATGAACGTCTGCTGTGGGTCGGCAACAACGCCAGGCTGGACGGGCAATCCGGGGTCACGGTCATTGACACCGCCAGTCTCAAGCCCCTCAAGCACCTGGCCACCGGTGCCGGGCATCATGAAATCGCGTTCAGCAAGGACAGCCGTTTCGCCTTTGTCACCAACCGCGATGACGGCACCCTGAGCATCATCGATATCGCCAGCCTGACCATCGGCAAACAACTGAAGACCGGCTCCAATCCGCTGTCTGTGATGTATTCGCCGCTGTCCGGCGCCGCCTATGTGGCCGATGGCAAGGACGGCACGGTGACAGTGGTCGACGGCGCCAGCCAGTCGGTGCGCCGGGTGATCAGGCTCAAGCAGGGACTGGGCCCGATGGGCTTCAGTGCCGATGGTCGTTTTGGCATCGTGCTCAACACCCTGGAAAATCAGGCCGCGGTGATCGACACCGCCAATGACGCGCTGATCCATGAGCTGAATGTCTCCGCCGAGCCCTGGCAAGTGGTGTTCACCAAGGCCTATGCCTATGTGCGCGGGCTGGCTTCGCCGAAGGTCACGATGATCAACCTGGCGTCCCTTGGCGAGGGCCGCACGCCGATCACCCAGGGTTTCGAGGCCGGGGCCCAGGCGCCGCGGATGGCCGGCGACCTGCCGCTGGCGTCGAGCCTGGCGGTATCGCGCGATGATAACGCGGTGTTCGTGGTCAACCCGGTAGACAACACCACCTACTTCTACGCCGAAGGCATGAACGCGCCGATGTCCGGGTACCCCAATCGCGGGCAAGTGGCGCGGGCGGCGCTGGTCATCGACCGCAGCCTGCGGGAAATCGGGCCGGGGCTGTACAGCTCGCGGGTCAAGCTGCCGGCGGCGGGGCGCTTCGACGTGGCGTTCCTGCTCAACCAGCCGAACATCATCCACTGCTTCAGCACCGTGGTGGAGGCGGACAAAGGCCTCGATCAACACCGTGGGGTGCCCAAGGTGGAGTTCATGCTCGACACGTCCACCGCGGACCTGGGCAGCCCGTACGTGGTGCGCTTTCGCATCGTCGAGGGCAAGCACAAGGCGCAGCGCAGCGGGGTCAAGGATGTTCAGGTGCGCTACTTCCGCGCGCCGACGTCGCGACCACAGGAAGTCGCCGCCCTGGAAGTCGCCGACGGTATTTACGAAGCCCCGGTGAACCTCGACCAGAACGGCGCCTGGTACCTGCACGTGCGGGCGGCGTCCCTCGGCTCGGGTTTCGATGACAAGACCTTTGCCAGCGTCCGGGTCAGACCCGGCGATACCCATTAAGAGGAAACTGACATGAACCGATTCGCACATCGCGGCCTGCTGACGTTCTGCCTGTTGGCCATCGGTATCGGCCAGGCGCTGGCTCACTCGACGGATGAACATGCCGGGCACGACATGACCACCGGCAAGGCCAGCCCGGAGACCGCCCGGATCAAGTTTGCCGACGTGGACCTGCTGGACCAGGACGGCAAGGTCGTCAGCCTGGAAAAAGACCTGGTGAGCAACAAGATCGTGGTCATGGGTTTCATCTACACCAGCTGCACCACGGTCTGCCCGGTGGTGTCCTCGATCATGGGCAAGGTGCAGCAACAGTTGGGCGCGCGGGTCGGCACCGAGGTGCAACTGGTGTCGATCAGCATCGACCCGCAGCGTGATGATCCGCAACGCCTGAACGACTACGCCCGCACTTTCCAGAAGGGGCCGGGCTGGAGCTGGCTGACCGGTTCGCCGCAGTCGGTCACTGCCACCCTCAAGGGCCTGGGCGCCTACAGCGGTGACTTCAAGAATCACTCGCCGCTGATTCTGGTGGGAGACGGCAACAACCGTTTCTGGACCCGTTACTACGGTTTCACCGACCCGACGGAGCTGGCCCGGGCCGTCGAAAAACTCAGTGGTGAACGCAATGTCCACGCCAAGCACACTGCCATCGCCATGGAGCACCAGCCATGAGAGCCATCGACTGGATCGCCCTGAGCATCTGCTTCTGCATTTTCAGTTCAGTGGCGTTCGCCCATGAGGGGCATGAACAAACCGTGCCTGCGGCGGCTTCCGCGCAACCGTCCACCGGCACCCATGATGCGAAGACCTGGTTCACCGATACCCCGTTGCAAGACCAGAACGGCAACACCCTGCGCTTCTACAGCGATGCGCTGAAGGATCGGGTCGTGCTGCTCAACGTGATTTTCACCAGCTGCAACGATGCTTGCCCGCTCATTACCCGCAAGCTCAAGGAAGTGCGTGAAGTGCTCGGCGACAAGGCCGACGGCATCACCTTTATCTCCCTTACCAGTGATCCGCTGCGGGACACCCCGGCGGTACTCAAGGCTTACACCTTGAAACAGGGCGTCGATGAGCCCCACTGGTTTTTTCTTACCGGCGACAAGGCGCAAATGGACCTTGTATTGGGCCGCATCGGTCAGATCGTGCCGACCCCCGAGCAGCACTCCACCCAGTTGATCGTCGGTGACGTGGCGAACAAACGCTGGAGCAAAATCCGCCCCGATGCCCCGGCCGCCGCCATTGCCCAGCGCTTGCAGTTGCTGACAATGCCCGTGGCCGGCCGCTGAGCCATGGCCATGAATACTGCCCTCGTCCTTGGCCTGCTCCTCCTCGGCGGTCTCTCGCTCAGCGTCCAGGCGCTGCCGCTGAGCCTCAGCGAAAGTGCCGGCAAACGCTTGTACCGCGAAGGTGTATCGGCCAGCGGCGAACCGATCATGGCCCGGGTCGGCGCGTCGAACATGGTGCTGCCGGCCACCAGCCTGCCGTGCGCCAATTGTCATGGCGCAGACGGCCTCGGGCGAGCGGAAGGCGGGGTGCGACCACCGGACCTGAGCTGGTCGCGTCTGGCCAGCAGCCATGGCCAGCAGAACATCAACGGCCGCAGCTATCCGGCCTATAGCGACAGCACCCTGGCGCGGGCAGTGCAGGAGGGGCGCGACCCCGGCAACAATCGGCTCGATCCGACGATGCCACGGTTCGTGTTGTCGATGAACGATCAACGCAACCTCACCGCGTACCTCAAGCGCCTGGCCGACGACCGCGATCCGGGCCTGACGCCCGACAGCCTGCACCTGGGCACATTGTTACCCGGCAGCGGGCCATTGAGCGAGGAGGGCGCCACGATAGCGGCGGTGCTCAACGGCTGTGTGGCACGTATCAACGAGGCGGGCGGGATTCATGGCCGGCAGTTGCGCCTGACGATCCTCGACCCCGGCACCGACCGCGCCAGTGCCGAAAAGGCGCTGAACCGGTTGATCGATGAAGAACAGGTGTTTGCCCTGATTGCACCGCTGGCGCCGGCATTGGACGTGGACCTCGCCGTGCGTCTGGAAGAGGTCGGCATTCCCTTGATCGGGCCGCTGTCCTTGCAGGGCACGCCCCACACCAGCCCGCAGATATTCGAACCGCTGCCGGGGCTTCGCGAGCAATTGATCGCCCTGGCCGACTATGCCAGTGCCAGCCTGCGGGTGCTGCAGGGGCCGACACTGATCACCTATCCGGATGAATCCGGCCAACGGCTGGCGGCGCAGGAACTCGGTCAGTACTTGCAGGGGCATGCCTGGCAAAAGGTACGCCTGCAGGCCTACGACCCGGCCGGAGATGAATTGCCCCTGGGCTCGCGCTCGGTGTTTTACCTGGGCAGCAGCAGCGGCTTCAGTCGACTGGCCGAGCGCTTGCAAACGGCGGGGCAGGTGCCTTACCTGTTTGCCGCCTCGAACCAGGTGGCGGGCAATCTGACGCAGGTGCCCAGCGGGTTTTCCCGGCGGGTGTTCCTGGCCTATCCGTTCGTGCCCAGCGACTGGACCCTGGCCGGGCGCCTGGCCCTGACCCAATTGCGCGAACACCAGGGCCTCGGTGGCCAGCACGCGGTGCTGCAAGTGGGCGCGTTCAGTTCGATGATGCTGCTCAGCGAAGGCATGAAGCAGGCCGGGCGGGATGCCAGCCGCGAAAAGCTGGTCAGTGCCCTGGAAGGCCTGCATGACTTCGATACCGGGCTGACGCCATTGATCAGCTTTGGTCCTGGCCGGCGCCTGGGCTTGAGCGGTGCCCATATCGTCACGGTGGATCTGCCGGACCAGCGTTTCTATCTGGTCGCCCCCTATAAACCCATTGCTGCCACGCCCTGACAGGAGGCCGATCATGAAACTCAACACTTTGCTGGTCCTGTTGACGCTGTGGGCGCCCGTGGCGTGGTGCAGCAACGGCCCGGCCGTGGCGCGGGTCAATGGCGAGGAAATTTCCCAGTTGCGCCTGGAGCGCTACTTCGCCGAATACCTGGAAGATCAGGGACGGGCGGTAGGCAGCATCCGCAATCCGAAAGCCTACAAGCAACTGCGCAAGACCGCGCTGGATGCCTTGATCGACCGCGAATTGTTGTGGCAGGAAGCCGTCAAGCGCGGCGTGGTGATCAGTGACGCCGTGGTCAAGGACCAGGTCGACCAGACCCGTCAGGCGATGGGCGGCGCCGAAGTGTTTGCCAGGCGTCTTGAGGATGCCGGTTTCGACGAAGCCGGTTACGCGGAATACACCCGTCGTGAGCTGGCGGCCCGGCAAGTGTTCAATGACCTCACCCAGGCCGGTGAGCCGGACGAAAAACAGGTGCGGGCGTTCTACGAAGAGCACCGTGGCGAGATGAACCGGCCCGAAGCGGTGCAGGCCCGGCATATCCTCATCAAGGTAGCCCCCGGTGCAGACGCTTCCACTGTCGAGGCCGCGCGGCTACGCTTGATGGGAATGCGCGCGTCCATCGTTGCCGGGAGCGACTTCGCCAGCGTTGCCCGCAGTGGCTCCGAAGACGCGTCGGCCAGCGAAGGGGGGGACCTGGGTTATTTTCCCCGTGGACGGATGCTGCCGGAGTTCGAGGCTGCCGCGTTTGCCCTGGCACCGGGGGCCGTCAGCGATCCGGTGCGTACGTCGGTGGGCTGGCACCTGATTTATCTAGAGAACCACATGGAGGCGAGCAATGTCCCAGAGGAGCAAGGACTTGAGATGGTTCGGGCTTATCTTGCCCGGCAACAACAGGTTCAGGCTCGCTTGCAGGCATTGGCGCAATTGCGCTCGCGCAATCGAATCGAACGGATTGACGATGAATAGGGGGTTTCCCCAAAAGTGGGGGAAAAACGTCAATGCCCATTCGATCGCTTTCCCCGTGTTTGGGGGACAGGGTTGCTGTAACAGAAGGCATTGTTTTTAAATTCAAGGACATGAATACCAAAAATTACCGGCGTCCAGCCTGGCATGAAGTGTGCGTTAGCTCTGTCAAGGCGCGCACTCGGCCAGGTTCAATACCCGGACCTGCGGTTTCAAGGAGTCGACCTTGTTAAACAAAGTACTGGTAGTTGATGACGAACAGTTGCTGGCGGAAAACCTCCAGGGTTACCTGCAGGCGCAAGCACTGGATGTCCGGATTGCTCACGACGGTGCGCAAGGAATCGCCGAAGCTGACGATTTCGCACCCGATGTGATGGTGTTCGATTACCGCTTGCCCGATATGGAAGGCTTTCAGGTGCTCGATGCCGTCCGCCAGAACAGGAAGTGTTTTTATGTGCTGATCACAGGGCATCCAACCGCAGAAGTTTGCGAGCGGGCCCGGTTACTGGGAGTCAGCCATATCCTGTTCAAACCGTTTCCATTGGCGGAATTGGCCCGTGCAGTGCTTGATCTTCTGGGCCGGCAGCGCGAACCCAGACCGGGTGTGAGCCCGTCCGAAGGATTCGTCGAACGACGCCAGAGCAAGACCGAAAGTTTCCCGCTGCAGTTGTACGACGGTAGTTGGGTGCTTGCGGATCGCCGAAAAAACACATCGGCCTCCAAGGCGCCAGACGACGAACAATTGCTCACCGGGGAGTAGTGGCGCGACAGGACGTTCCGGCCCCCGCCGAAATGGCTCGCCGCGCCGACAGGGCTCAAAGCCCCGGGCGTTGGAGAGCAAGCCATGGACCGTCTATCCCTTGTTGTAGAAACGGCTCAACTCGAATGTGTACCGACTCGTTTTACCAGTGAACAACTGGCCCAGGCCCGGGCCCTGGCCACCAGTTCCGGCGAGCGGATGCTGGACACCCTGGGGGAGTTGAGTGAACTGGCTCCCATGCCTTTCATCCAGTGCCTGGGTGTAACCCTGCACTACCCGGTGCTCGATACCGACAGCCTGTTCAGCTCCACCCCGGTGTTCGACCGGGTGACCCTGGCCCAATGCCTCAAACGTGAATTCATCCTGCTGCGCCATGACGACGCGGTCATCGGCGTGTTCGCCGACCCCTTCGACAGTGCGCGCCTGGCCTGGATCGATGAATGCCTGCACGGCGCGCCGCTGTACCTGGTGCATGCCGATGACCTGAAGGCCTACCTGGCCCGCCACGAAGAAAGCTTCCACGCGGTGGAGTCGCTCAACGCCCAGGCCGAGGCCGGAACCGAGATCGACACCCTGCAAAGCCTGTCCCTGACCAGCATCAGCGAAGACTCCAGCGTGGTGGTCAAGCTGGTCAACTCCACCCTGTACGACGCGCTGAAAATGCACGCCAGCGACATCCACCTCGGCACCACCGGCAGCGGCCTGGTGATCAAGTACCGGATTGACGGGGTGCTCAACAACATCAGCAAGATCCAGGGCAGTGAGTTCGCCGAACAGGTGATTTCCAGGGTCAAGGTCATGGCCGAACTGGACATCGGCGAAAAGCGCGTGCCCCAGGACGGTCGTTTCAAAGTCGGTATCAGCGGCCGGCAGATCGACTTCCGGGTGTCGATCATGCCCAGCATCTTCGGCGAAGACGCGGTGCTGCGGGTACTCGACAAACAGGACCTCGCCGACAAAGTCTGCGGCGTGCAATTGCAGGCCCTGGGCTTTGAAGAAGAAACCCTGCGCCAGCTGCGCCGGCTGGCCGCCGAGCCCTACGGCATGGTGCTGGTGACCGGGCCTACCGGTAGCGGCAAGACCACCACCCTGTACGCGATGATCACCGAGATCAACCATGGCGTGGACAAGATCATCACCATCGAAGACCCGGTGGAATATCAACTGCCGGGCGTGCTGCAAATCCCGGTCAACGAGAAAAAAGGCCTGACGTTCGCCCGCGGCTTGCGCTCGATCCTGCGTCATGACCCGGACAAGATCATGGTCGGTGAAATCCGCGACCCGGACACCGCGCAGATCGCCGTGCAATCGGCGCTCACCGGTCACCTGGTGTTCACCACCATCCACGCCAACAACGTGTTCGACGTGATCGGCCGTTTCACCCAGATGGAAATCGATCCCTACAGCCTGGTCTCGGCACTCAATGCCGTGCTGGCCCAGCGCCTGATCCGCCTGGTGTGCACCAGTTGCAGCAGCCCCTACAGCCCGACGCAGGAAGAGCTGGAGGTCTCCGGGCTAGATCCGCAAAAGGTCGCCCACTTCCAGTTCGTCCACGGCAAGGGCTGCGGGCATTGCCGCGGCACCGGGTATCGCGGGCGCAGTGCGATTGCCGAGTTGCTGCACCTGGACGATGAACTGCGGCAAATGATCGTCGAGCGCCAACCCATTTCGAAAATCAAGGCCCATGCCTGCAAACGTGGCTTGCGTCTGTTGCGCGAGTCGGCGCTGGAGCTGGTGGAAAAAGGCCGGACCACTCTCGAGGAGATCAATCGTGTCACTTTTATCTCGTGAGCAGTTTGTCGCCGTGCTCGGCGCCAGCGGTGTTGGCCTGGGGCAACGGCAAGGCAATGCAACCCACTGGCTGGGCAGCGTCGGCTACATCGACGAAGGCTTCCAGGCCTGGACGGTGGCCCTGGACACCCTCGACCGTCTGCTGGCCGAACACACCGTTGCCAGGGCGGAACTGACCGTGGTGATCTCCGGACACTTCAGCCGCTATTGCCTGGTGCCCTGGAGTGAGCAAATCAACAGCCCCAGCGAATTGCTCGGCTACGCCCAACTGTGTTTCGAAGATCTCTACGGCGCCCCGACGCAACCCTGGAGCCTGGTGCTCTCGCCCGAACCCGCCGGTTACGACCGCATCGCCACCGCGCTGCCACAGGACTTGCTCGAACGCCTGCGCGCCCTGGTCAGTGCTCGCGGTTTGCGCTTGCGTTCGGTGCAGCCGTACCTGATGGCGGCGTTCAACCATTTCGATAAAAGCCTGGAGGCCGGGGACTTCCTGTTCGTGGTCGCCGAACCGGTACGCAGCGTGCTGCTGCTGGCCCGGGAGGGGCGCTGGACCTCGGTGCGTTCGGTGGGCAGCAGCGACAGCGATGCCGCGCTGACCGCGCTGATCGGTCGTGAAAGCCAGTTGCAGGCTTCCGCCAGCGAACGGCCGTTGAATGTCTACCTGCATGCACCGGCGCGCATCGATTCGCACCCTGACGTGCCCGGTGTGCATCTGCGCACCCTTGAAGAAGACCGGACAGCCGTACGCGATTGCCTGTACGTCATGTCTCGGGCGGTGGCCTGACATGCGCCCCCTGATGCTCGACTTTCAGCCACGCCGCCGTTCCGGTCCCCTGGGCTGGAGCCTGCTGGGCGGTGGCGTGGTGCTGACACTGGCTTGCCTGCTGGTGCAACAGCACCTGAGCAACGAGGCCGAACAACAGCAAGGCCACCTGCAAACCACGCAACGGGTGCTCACTGGCGATAACGGCAGCAAGGTCAGCCTGACCCCGGCGGAAACCCGCGAGCAGGCACAGAACCTGGCCGAAATGCGCAAGGTCTCGCAACAGCTGCGCCGCCCCTGGGAACGCCTGTTCGCCACCCTCGAAGCGATGCCGCGGGACAACATTGCCTTGCTGAGCCTGACCCCGGATGCGCGCAAAGGCCAGGTACGGATCAGCGCCGAGGCGCTGGACCTGGAAGCCATGCTCGATTTTCACCGCCGCCTCGAAGCCAGCGACGAGCTGTCCGACGTGTCGCTGCTGAGCCATGAAATTGTCGCCAACGTGCCGGAGCACCCGGTGCAGTTCAACCTGTCGGCTACCTGGGAGATCGGCGATGCAAATCCCTAAATTGATCGTCCACGAATACCTGCAAGGCCTCGGCGTTCCCGGGCTGGCGGGGTTGGGCCTGCTGGTGCTGGCGCTGAGCTATGGCCTGGTCGGGTTGCTGCCGGACTGGGAGTCGCTGCAAAACCTCAACCAGCAGACCCGCGACGCCACCGAGTACCTGGCCAAGGTCGAAGACGGCAGCGTAGCGCCACCGGTTGTGCCGCAGCGTCAGCTCGACGACTTCCGCAGCAAGCTGCCGTCCCAGCCTCAGGCCACTGTGGCCATCGACAAGATCTACGCGCTGGCCGCCCAGGAGCGCATCACCTTGTCCCGGGGTGAATACTCCCTGGGCGTGGACCCCAAGACGCACCTGGCCCGCTACCAGATTCTGCTGCCGGTACGTGGCAGCTATCCGCAACTGCGGCGCTTCCTGCACGCCTTGCTCGGCCAGTTGCCGGCGGTGGTACTGGAGGATGTGGAGCTTCAGCGCAAGAAAATCGCCGATACCGACCTGACCGGGCGGATCCGCATGACCCTTTACCTGTCGAGGTCATGATGAATACCAAACGAGTGGTGGGTTGGGTGGCGTTCTTTGGTGTAGCGGCAGCGCTCGCCTGGTTCCCCGAATATTTCAAGCAGGCTGACGACAGCGACCCTGCGGTGGCCGCCGTGGCCACGCCAGCCAAAGGCAAGACCCCTGGCACATTGGCGGCTGCATCGACTGCCGCTGCGGTGGCGCCGATCAAGGACCTGAGCCCGGCCGGCGACCTGTTCGCCGCCCGCAGCTGGAAAGCGGCGCCGGCCCTCGGCACCGTCACTGAACAACCCGCTGTAGACGTTACACCGGTGGTGCAAACCCCCATTGCACCGCCGTTGCCCTTCCAGTTTGTCGGCAGGCTGGATGACCGTTCCGATCTGCAGGTGTTCTTGCAGAACGGCGAAAAAATCTACGTCGTGCGCAAAGGGGATGTAATCGACGAAACCTGGCGGATCGAGCGGATTTCCAAAGAGGAACTGAGCCTGGTCTACCTGCCTCTGCATTTAGCTCAGACCTTGTCTGTGGGGAGTACGGAATGAACAAATCCCGTTTGCTGATGAGCCTTTGTCTGTGTGCGGGTCTGGCCGCATGCAGTTCGGCGGAGGTTGCCAGGGACGAAGCTTCTGCCCTGATGGAGTCCGGCCAATACGAAGCCGGTCTGGCCCGCATCGAACAGGGATTGCGTGAAAACCCTCGCGATACCGATCTGCACATGGCCCTCAACAGCGGTCGGGCCCGCGCCGTGACGGCGCTGCTGACCCAGGCCGACATGGACCGGGCTCAGCGTAATTTCGCCGGGGCCCGCATGACTTACAGCCGGGTCTTGACCATCGAACCGCACAACCGTCGTGCCCAGGATGCCCTGCACCAGCTGGACTACCTGCGCAGCATGGACGAGAAACTCGAACTGGCCCGTGGCGACCTGCGTCGCGGTGACATCTACGGTGCCGACCGCCAGGTCAAACAGATTCTCGAACTGGACCCGAAGAACGATGGTGCCCTGGAACTGCAAGACAACATCCGCCTGGTGCAGAGCCGCAACGTGGTGCAGTACCCGCAACTGCGCACACGCCTGGACCGGCCGGTGACCCTGGAATTTCGCGATGCCAACCTCAAGACCATTTTCGAAGTGCTGTCCCAGGTCGCCGGCCTGAACTTCATCTTCGACAAGGACCTGCGCCCCGACATGAAAGCCACGATCTTCGTTCGTGACGTACGTATCGAAGACGCCGTGGAGCTGTTGCTGCAACAGAATCAGCTGCATCAGAAAGTGGTGAATGAAAACACCTTGCTGATCTACCCGGATTCGCCGCAGAAGCTCAAGGATTACCAGGAGCTGGTGATGCGCACCTTCTATCTGACCAGCATCGATGCCAACACGGCGCTGAACATGATCAAGACCATGCTCAAGACCCGCGACGTGTTCGTTGACGAGCGCCTCAACACCCTGACCATGCGCGATACCGGTGACGCAGTGCGCATGGCGGAAAAACTCCTGCAATCGCAGGACCAGTCCAACCCGGAAGTGGTGCTGGAAGTGGAAGTGATGGAGGTTGCCCGCCAACGCATTCTCGACCTCGGCCTGCAATGGCCCAACACCTTCGGTGTGATCAACAGCGACGGCTCGCCAGTGTCCATTCTTGACCAACTCAAGGGTATCGACTCCAGCCGGATTACCATCAATCCATCGCCCCAAGCCAAGATCAATGCGCAGGACAAAGACATCAACACCCTGGCCAGCCCGGTGATCCGGGTCAGCAACCGCGAACAGGCGCGGATCCACATCGGTCAGCGGGTGCCAATCATCAGCGCCACGTCGGTGCCTTCGACCCAGGGCCCGGTGATCACCGAAAGCGTGACCTACCTCGACGTCGGTCTTAAGCTTGAAGTACAACCGATCGTGCACCTGAACAACGAAGTGGCCATCAAGGTCGCGCTGGAAGTCAGTAACGCCACGCCGCTGACGCCGACCGCGCAGGGCACCATTCCGGTCCAGGTCGATACCCGCAACGCCCAGACCACCTTGCGTCTGCATGACGGCGAAACCCAGATCCTCGCCGGTCTGGTGCGCAACGACCACGGCGCCAGCGGTAACAAGATCCCTGGCCTGGGCGACATTCCTGGCCTGGGCCGTCTGTTCGGCAGCAACAAGGACGACGTCAGCAAGTCCGAGCTGGTGCTGTCGATCACCCCGCGGATTGTGCGCAACCTGCCGTACCAGAGCCCGTCGGACATGGAATTCTCGACCGGCACCGAAACCAGCATGCACATCCAGGCACCGGACCGCTCGATGAGCACCACGGTTCAGGCCGCCCCCGCGAGCGACCCCATGAACGCACCGATCGCCACCACCGTAACTGTTGGGAAGCCTTGATCATGAACGCCTCGCAACGCGGTTTTACCCTGATCGAAGTCGTGGTGACGCTCGCCCTGGTCGGCCTGTTGGCCGGCATGGCCGCACCGCTGACCGAGACCGTGGTGCGCCGGGGCAAAGAGCAGGAAATGCGCACCGCGCTGTACCAGATCCGCGATGCCATCGACGCCTACAAACGCGCCTTCGATGCCGGCTACATCGAGAAGACGCTCGACAGCAGCGGCTACCCGCCAAACCTGAAAGTGCTGGTCGACGGAGTGCGTGACGTACGCAGCGCCAAGGGTGCCAAGTTCTATTTCCTGCGGCGCATCCCCCGGGACCCGCTGGCCACCGTCAAGCGTGACGACGAGGGCGGCTGGGGCCTGCGTTCCTATGACAGTTCTGCCGAGAACCCGCGAGAGGGCCAGGACGTCTTTGACGTCTACTCCAAGGCCCGGGGCAAGGGGCTCAACGGCATCGCCTACCGGGAGTGGTGAGCATATGCGTCGGCAAAAGGGTTTTACCCTCATTGAACTGATGGTGGTCATGGCAATCATCGCGACCCTGATGACGATTGCCTTGCCTCGTTACTTCAACAGCCTGGAGGCCTCGAAAGAGACCACCCTGCGCCAGAGCCTTTCCTCCATGCGCGAGGCGCTGGATCACTACTACGGGGACACCGGGCGTTATCCCGACTCCATCGAACAACTGGTCGAACTGCGCTACCTGCGTAACCAGCCGCTGGACCCGATTGCCGAGCGCAAGGACACCTGGGTCATGGTCGCGCCACCGGATGGCGTAGCGGGCGGGGTGGCCAACATCAAGAGCGGCGCCACCGGGAGGGCGCGTGATGGCAGCCTTTACTCCGAGTGGTAAGCCTTCGGGCCAGGACGGCTTCACCTACCTGGGTGTGCTGTTTCTGATCGTCGTGATGGGCATGGGCCTGGCCAGTGCCGGCGAGTTGTGGGCCACCGCCGCGCGCCGGGATCGCGAAAACCAGTTGCTCTGGGTCGGCACGCAGTATGCCCAGGCGCTGCGCAGCTATTACCGCAGCTCGCCCGGTGTGGCCATGTACCCGAAAGAACTCGCGGACCTGTTGCAGGACGAGCGTTTCCCGACGGCCAAGCACCATATCCGCCAGTTGTACCCGGAGCCGATGACCGGTGGCGAATGGGAGTTGATTCGCGGTATCGACGGCCGTATCAGCGGTGTGTATTGCCCGTCCACGGAGAAGCCGCTCAAGCAGGTGAACTTTCCCAGCCAGTGGTCGGACTTCAACGGCATGGCCAGCTACAAGGACTGGCAATTCGTGGCCGAGAAAGCCTTCCTCGATGGCACCAACGGACCGCCCAAAGCTCAGTTCAACGGACCCCAGGCGATGCAGCCGTGAAGCGGCACTGGCTGGCGGCACTGGTCCTGATGCTGATGGCGAACGTCGCCTCGGCGCAAGACGACGAGATGCTGGGGTTCATCATCGACGACACCATTTCGCACATCGGCCATGACTTTTACTACTCGTTCAGTGAACGCCTGCGTGCCACCAGCCCGATGGACTTCAACCTGGTGGTACGCGAGAGACCTTCGGCGCGCTGGGGCAGCCTGGTGACCGTGGAGTTTCAGCAACGATTGGTTTATCGGCGCTTCCTGCCGCCGAACACCGTGGAGTTGAAAGACGAGGCCTATGAGGCGGCCGACCAGGTTCGCATGGAGATCGTGCGGCGCAAGCTGGAAGCCTTGTTGCAGGACACCACCGACCTTGAGAGGGACGAACTATGAAAAAAAGTACTTTCGGGAAACGTACGGGACTGTGGTTACTCGGACTCTGGTTTACCGGTGCAGGCAGCTGTGGCCTGGTCCATGCCACCGAACTGGTCTACACGCCCATCAACCCGTCGTTCGGTGGCAACCCGTTGAACGGCACCTGGTTGCTCAACAACGCCCAGGCGCAGAACGACTTCGACGATCCCGATCTGAAAAGCCGTACCGCTGTGGCCGGCACGTCGGCACTGGAACGGTTTACCAGTCAGTTGCAATCGCGGTTGCTGGGGCAACTGCTGGACAACATCTCCACCGGCAACACCGGGAGCCTGTCGACTGACGCCTTTATCGTCAACGTCGTCGACGACTCCGGGGCATTGACGATCAATGTGACCGACCGCGCAACGGGTGAGGTTTCGGAAATCCAGGTAAACGGCATCACCACCACCCCTTGATGGGGACATGGGCCGATGGGGAGTTAAGGATATGAAAAGAATAATTGCGCTAGGGATGCTGGTGGCGGTGCTTTCCGGCTGCGGTCTGCGTCAACCGATGTCCGCCGAACAGGACACTGAAACGCCGACCCTGACCCCCAGGGCCTCGACCTATTACGACTTGTTGAACATGCCACGCCCCAAGGGCAAGTTGATGGCAGTGGTGTACGGCTTCCGTGACCAGACCGGGCAATACAAGCCAACCCCGGCCAGCTCGTTTTCCACCAGTGTGACCCAGGGCGCCGCGAGCATGTTGATGGATGCCTTGCAGGCCAGTGGCTGGTTCGTGGTGCTGGAGCGCGAAGGGCTGCAGAACCTGCTGACCGAGCGCAAGATCATCCGCGCCTCGCAAAAGAAACCCAATACGCCGGTGAACATCGTAGGTGAACTGCCACCGCTGCAAGCGGCGAACATGATGCTCGAAGGCGGGATCATTGCCTACGACACCAATGTGCGCAGCGGCGGGGAAGGGGCGCGCTACCTGGGCATCGACATTTCCCGTGAATACCGCGTGGATCAGGTCACGGTGAACCTGCGGGCGGTGGACGTGCGCAGCGGGCAGGTCCTGGCCAACGTGATGACCAGCAAGACCATCTACTCGGTCGGTCGCAGTGCCGGGGTGTTCAAGTTCATCGAGTTCAAAAAGCTGCTTGAAGCTGAAGTTGGCTATACCACTAACGAACCGGCGCAGTTGTGTGTGCTGTCGGCGATCGAGGCGGCGGTGGGGCATTTGCTGGCGCAAGGGATCGAGCGGCGGTTGTGGCAGGTGGCGGGGGATGTTGCCCAGCCTGCGCAGAATGAGACGCTGGATCGGTATTTGACGCAGAACAAGGTGGATACGGAGAGTGTGGAGTAAGTCTGGTTTTGGCCTTGGCGGCCTTTGGGCCAACCAGGCTCTTATGGATGTTCTCAGTACCCTGTGGGAGCGAGCCTGCTCGCGAAGGCGGCCTGACAGCCGACCTAAGTTTTGTTGACTGAGTACATATCCGTTTCTGCGGTAACGACGGCTGATGGTTTCGCCCTTACGGCGACTCACTTTTTTTGACAAGCGCCTCAAAAAAAGTAAGCAAAAAAAACGCTCGCCCCGAACGTCCGGCCCCTCGCCGAGGCTCGGGGTTCCTTCGCTCCGGCATTCATCCGGGGGCGTTGCCCTACGGTTTGCTTCGCTGCACCTCCCTGCAATGTGTGCGGCTTCGCCGCACGGCGCTACGCGCCATTCCCCGGATGAACGCCTCCGCTCAGCCTGCCGAGGGGGCGGGTGGATCAAGATCAAGAGCGGCAGGCGAGCTAACGCTCGGCCTGTTGAGTGGTTAGAAGCAATGGGTGTACGCCGATCTGCCGTTGCTCTGCTTTTGCTCTTCTGTGGGAGCGAGCCTGCTCGCGA
>NZ_JBKFTN010000033.1:0-51255 GCF_050432945.1 Pseudomonas sp. 18173 | reverse complement strand
GCTCTACCAACTGAGCTACGCCCACCATATTGCGCTACTTGTGCCAAAGCTGCCTAATGGCGCACCCGGCAGGACTCGAACCTGCGACCATCCGCTTAGAAGGCGGATGCTCTATCCAGCTGAGCTACGGGCGCCTTGTTAGCTGTACCCTTGGAGGACTACAAACTAAGTGCTTTCCAGTCTTGCAGGATCGTAATCCCGCTCAACCTTCTTAACCAGTGCTAGGCTGTGCCCGACAAGTGCGACGAATAGTATAGAGCCCCCCGATGGTCGTCAAATCCTTTTTAAAAAAAATTCATTTAATTAAAGGAGTTAGGGGAATTTGCAGACCAAGCGCCTTTGCCCTCACCGCATGACATGCGAGAATGCGTTCTCTTTTTTTCCCCTCTCGATGGTTAATCACGCGCAATGACTGCACAACTAATCGACGGCAAATCGATCGCCGCCAGCCTGCGCCAGCAGATCGCCCAACGTGTCACCGAGCGTCGCCAGCAAGGCCTGCGCACGCCCGGCCTTGCGGTGATCCTGGTCGGCAGCGATCCTGCCTCTCAGGTTTATGTCTCGCACAAGCGTAAAGACTGTGAAGAGGTCGGCTTTCTATCCCAAGCCTACGACCTGCCTTCGCAAACCACTCAAGAAGCGCTGACCGAACTGATCGATCGCCTGAACGACGATCCTGCAATCGACGGCGTTCTGCTTCAACTGCCGCTTCCCGAACACCTGGACGCCTCCCGCCTGCTGGAGCGCATTCGTCCGGATAAGGATGTCGACGGTTTCCATCCTTATAACGTCGGTCGCCTGGCCCAGCGTATTCCGCTGCTGCGCCCATGCACCCCCAAGGGCATCATGACCCTGCTGGAAAGTACCGGTGTCGATCTGTACGGGATGAATGCAGTGGTCGTCGGCGCGTCCAATATCGTTGGCCGCCCGATGGCGATGGAATTGCTGCTGGCCGGTTGCACCGTAACGGTCACCCACCGCTTTACCAAGGACCTGGCCGGACATGTCGGCCGCGCGGACCTGGTTGTCGTCGCCGCTGGCAAGCCGGGCCTGGTCAAGGGTGAATGGATCAAGGAAGGCGCGATCGTGATCGATGTCGGCATCAACCGTCAGGATGACGGCAAGCTGGTCGGCGACGTCATCTATGAAACCGCCCTGCCCCGCGCCGGCTGGATCACCCCGGTACCCGGTGGCGTTGGCCCGATGACCCGTGCCTGCCTGCTGGAAAACACCCTGTACGCCGCTGAAACCCTGCACAGCTAAGTTTCGACGCGCACGCTTGCAGCGAGTCAAGGAACCCCGCCACTGGCGGGGTTTTTTTGCCTTCGAAAAAGCCTCGACCATCCGCCGGAAAATGACATATTTTTCATGTTTCCCGGGACTTTCACCTGTTACTTGAACAACCATCGACAGTTATTCAGCCATACTCCAGAATGTCGCGCTTTTTACGAAATAGCCCGTTACAAAACGGCTTATCAACACATTACGAGTCTGCCAGCGTGAAAATCCGTCTTTCCATCCTGAGCCTATTTTTTGCAGTTACAGGGACTTTCATCACGCCTGTTGCCAGCGCTGGCGATACCACGGCTGCACCGCGCGATACCGCACATCTCAAGATCGCTTCCGGCAGCGCCTTGCTCATGGATCTGCAGACCAATAAAGTCATCTACGCCAGCAACCCTGACGTGGTCGTCCCCATCGCTTCGGTCAGCAAGCTGATGACGGGCCTGGTGGTGGTTGAAGCCCGCCAGAACATGGACGAATACATCAATATCAACATCAGCGACACGCCGGAAATGAAAGGCGTGTTCTCCAGGGTCAAGCTCAACAGCGAAATGCCACGCCGGGAAATGCTGCTGATCGCCTTGATGTCCTCGGAAAACCGCGCCGCCGCCAGCCTCGCGCACCACTACCCGGGTGGCTACGCGGCGTTCATTGCCGCGATGAATGCCAAGGCCAAGGCACTGGGCATGACCAACACGCACTTCGTCGAGCCAACCGGTCTCTCGCCACGCAACGTATCCACCGCCCGCGACCTGAGCAAACTGCTGGTCGCGGCACACAAGTACCCGTTGCTGACCGAATTGAGTACGACCAAGGAAAAAACCGTATCCTTCCGTAAACCCAACTACAGCCTGGGCTTTCGCAACACCGACCACTTGATCGGCAAGCCGAACTGGAACATCGAGTTGACCAAGACCGGCTTCACCAACGAAGCAGGCCACTGCCTGGTGCTGGTGACGCACATGGGCAACCGCCCCGTTACCCTGGTGATCCTCGACGCCTACGGCAAGTACACCCACTTTGCCGATGCCACGCGCATCCGCAACTGGGTTGAAACCGGCAAGGGCACCACCGTGCCGCCGGTTGCCATGCAATACAAATCGGATAAAAACCTGAAGCAACGCCAAAGCGGCGTGGTTGAAGCCTCGAAGTAACAACGCGGCAACGCACGAAAAGCCCCGAACATCCGGGGCTTTTTTTCGCCTGGCATTCAATCGTTGGGCAACGGCATCAGGTCGTCATCCGGAATGCCGTCACCAGCGCTCGGATCTTTCCAGCCTTTGTGCGTCGTTGGTCGCACCAGAGGATCGCTCAACGGGTTGCCCGGATCCATGACCGGATCGGTGCCTTGTTCGGGGGTTACAGGGACAGTTTCCGGACGTTTGTCGCCGAAACCGGAATCAGTGGACATACGCACCTCCATTGGACCTAAGGTTTGAGATTAGCCAGTGGATCGTAGGGCTTGGCCGGAGCCTTGGGGTTGTCACCCGGCTTCACGTCCCGCGGTGCCTTGGCGGGCCCGATGGGGTCGACCTGGGGATCGGCAAGGTCCGGAGAGTCGGGGTCGAAACCCAGCTCGGCGCCAGACGAATGTTCGGACGAGTGCGGACCGACGGGCGTTGTGGAATGAGCCATGGGCGCCTCCTGATCTCGGCCCGGTCATGTACCGGGCCCATAAGGATTAGAGGCTGGCGACGGGTGAAGGTGCCCGTCGGGTGACAAGCGGACCTAGTGCGCAGCCAAGGCTTTTTTCGCCTTGGTGGCGGCCTGTTCCTGACCGGCCTGAGCCAGGTCGTTGGCGGCCTTGAGCCAGCGCTGCTGATCGACCTGAGCCGGGATCTGCGTCGGATTCTGGATCAGCACGGCCCAACCACCGGCGTCCTTGAACGCCGACTCGAAGGCGCTGAAGCTCATCATTTCGCGGCGATCCATCCCGGCCCGCAACAGGACCGTCTGCTTCTGGCGGTTGTAGCCGGCCAGAATGGCGTAACGCGGTTCGGCCCACATGGCCGAGCCTTCAGTAAAGCGCACCATCACCGGATAGCCGGCGGCGACTTGCGACAACAAGGCTGAGAGATTGCTGTCGAGGGGATACACGACCATCCCGTACTCGCGCGCCAGGTTCTGCATGTTCTGTTGCAACTGGGCTTCGCCCCCGGGCAAATGCAAGGGTTTTTCGAGCAAGCCAGGGGTAATCACGATGCCCTGCTGGGACAGCATGCTGGCCAACACCTGTGGCCCGCTTTGATACGCATCGCCGCGATAGAACCGGCCGCTGAGCTCGACTCGCTCCGGCAATCGCTTGATCTCGGGTGCAACGCTCCCGGCACAGCCCGCCAGACCTGCCACGCAACCGGCCATCAGCATGGCCGACAAAATCCGAGAAAATACCCGCACCATCATCGCTCTCTTTTTCAGGTTCAGACGCCAGGCAATCCCATTCCCGGCTCGGTCGTCGATCATAGGTCGCCGCGCCGCTACGGTATAGCTTTAAACGGTAGTCCCATGCATTCGATAGAGCGAACTGGTTGGTGACTGCCGACTTTCGGTCAATAGTCTGAAATGCAGCAACGACTAGACTGTTTTCTGAAGAGACGAAAGCGAAGCGTGGTTGCCCGCAGCAGGGCAAAGAGGAGGCACAGATGAGCCTGGCAATGATCATTGCGATGTTGATTGGCAGTTGGCTGGCGGTCGCCGCCGCCATGCTGTGGGGGGTGCTGCGCATCACTCGCCGCCACCATCACCCTGTTCAGCCAGCCCCTGCGCCAAAAACCGACGAGGCATCGAACCAGCACGCCAACGCTCACTGACACGACATTCAGCCGATACCAACAAAAACGGCCGCCTGCACTCCCGGGAGTTCAGGCGGCCGTTTCATTGAGCGACGGTCAGGCTTCAGTCGCCAGCCGCTTCGCCCTGGCCCGGCGGGACATCATGTTCAACACCTCGATCGAAGCCGAGAAGGCCATGGCCGCATAGACGTAGCCTTTCGGTACGTGGGCGCCGAAGCCTTCGGCGATCAGCGTCATGCCGATCATGATCAGGAAGCCCAGGGCCAGCATCACCACCGTCGGGTTGTCGTTGATGAACTTGGCCAGCGGATCAGCCGCCAACAACATCACCAATACCGACACCACCACCGCGATGACCATGATCGGCAAATGCTCGGTCATGCCGACAGCGGTAATGATGCTGTCGATGGAGAACACCATGTCCAGCATCAGGATCTGACCGATCGCCGCAGCGAAGCCCAGGGTTACCGTCGAGGTCGCCGACTTCGGATCTTCCGGGGCCGGGTCCATGCTGTGATGGATCTCGGTGGTCGCCTTCCACAACAGGAACAGGCCACCGGCGATCAGGATCATGTCTTTCCAGGAGAACGCGTGGCCGAGAATCTCGATCACCGGCGCGGTCAACTGCACGATGAACGCGATGGTGCTCAGCAAGCCCAGGCGCAGGATCAACGCCATGCCGATACCGATGCGCCGCGCCCTCTGACGATTGTGCAAGGGCAGCTTGTTGGTCAGGATCGAGATAAAGATCAGGTTATCGATGCCGAGCACGATTTCCATCACGATCAGGGTGGCCAGGGCGACCCAGGCGGTGGGGCTGGCGGCAAGTTGTAAGAGGTAGTCCATGGGTCAGTCCTGACTCGTTGTAATACGGTTTAGATTTCCTGGGAGGAAGACTCGGATTTTTCCGACTCTTTTTCCGATGATTCTTTTTTGCCACTCAACCCGCCGGTGGCATCGCTGAGCGCCTGCTCGGCGGCCTTGTGGGTATCGTCAATCGCCTGTTTGGCGCTTTCGGCGGCCTTGCCCATCAACTGCTGCGAGCTTTTCTCGGCCTGGTCGCAACCGGCCAGTACCAGTAAAGACGTGATCAACAGTGCCGTGGTTTTCAGCTTCATGATGCATTCCTCGATAGAACAAACGGGACCTGATCGATGGCCCGTTGATAGCGATGCATTCTAGGGAAATGAATACTTCAGGAAAATTCGTATTTTCAGCGGTTATACTTCGATTTTTACGAACTGTAGATCATCATGCTCAACTATCGGCAATTGCATTACTTCTGGGTGGTGGCCAAGACCGGCAGCATCGTGCGCGCCTGCGAGCAACTGAACCTCACGCCACAAACCATCAGCGGGCAGATTTCACTGCTGGAACAGACCTTTGGCATCGAGTTGTTCCGCCGCGTCGGGCGGCAGCTTGAACTGACCGAGGCCGGACGCCAGGCCCTGCCCTACGCCGAGCAAATGTTTCAGCTGGGTGGCGAACTGGAACTGATGCTGCGCGCACAACCCAATGAGCAGCAGATTCTGTTTCGCGTCGGCGTGGCCGACGTGGTGCCCAAATCCATCGTCTACCGCCTGATCGCGCCAACCATGGAGCTGAGCGAACCGCTGCGCATCACCTGCCGCGAAGACAAACTCGAACGCTTGTTGGCCGACCTGGCGATCCAGCGCCTGGACCTGGTGATTTCCGACAGCCCGATGCCGTCGCACCTGGACATCAAGGGCTACAGCCAGAAACTCGGCGAGTGCGGGATCAGCTTCTTCGCCACCCCTGAGCTGGCGGCACGTTACGGCCGGGACTTTCCGCGCAACCTGCACGGTGCGCCGCTGCTGATTCCCGGCCCGGAAACCGTGGTGCGCAGCCGTTTGCAGCGCTGGTTCGCCGAGCAGCAGATCCAGCCGCAGATTGTCGGAGAGTTTGACGACAGCGCCCTGATGCAGGCCTTCGGCCAATCCGGTAGCGGGATCTTCATCGGCCCGAGCGTGATTGCCGATGAAGTGCAACGCCAATATGGCGTGGAAGTGATCGGCCAGACCGACGCCGTGAGCGAGTCGTTCTATGCCATCTCAGTGGAACGCAAGGTCAGGCACCCCGGCATTGTCGCCATTACCGAAGGTGCCCGACGCGAGCTGTTTACCGCGTTTTAAACGTTCAGGCGCAGACTTCACGGGGCTTGAAGGTCATCAGCGCAATGGCCAGCAGGATCGAGGCGAGGATGAAAGCCGCCGCGGCGAAGCCCAGGCCTTGCAGGCCGACGCTGTCGATCACCCGGCCGCCGATCATCGCACCCAGGCCGATCCCGAGGTTGGCCCCGGCGATGTTCAGCGACGCGGCAAACGCCGGCGCCTCAGGCGCGGCTTTCATCAGACGCACATGGCTGACCAGGAACAACGCCGCCTGGGTCACGCCCCAGATGCCCATCGCCGCCGCCAGGCCGAGCGGCGAATGAATGTTCGGCACCAGCGCCACCAGGCCGGCAATCATGAACGCACAGAACATCATCGACGCCATCAGCGGATGACGATCCACCGCCCGACCGCCCAGGGAATTGCCGATCAGCCCGACCGCACCAAAGCCCATCAGGCACCAGCCAACCACCGTGCCGTTGAAACCGGCCAGGCGTTCAAGGATGTCGGCCAGGTAGGTGTAGGCGGTGAACATACCGCTGAACACCACCACCGACAGCAGCACGTGACCAAGCATCAGCGGGCTGCGCAGGATCTTGAACTGCGACAGCAGGCTCACCTGATGCTGGTGCAGATGGGTCTTGGGCAGGTAGATAAACAGCAGCAACGCCTTGGCAAAGGCGATGACCGCCAGAATGGCAAAGGCACTGCGCCAGCCGAACGCATCGGAAATCAGCGTGCCCACCGGAATGCCGAACACCGTGGCGCAAACGATGCCGAAGCCGATCTTGGCGATGGCGCGACCGGCGTAATCCGGTCCGACGATGTCCACCGCCGTTTCGCTGGCCAGCGCCCAGAACACCGGCAGCCCCAGCGCCGGGATCAACCGGGCAAACGCCATCACCCAGATGTTCGGCGCCAGCGCCGCCAGGGTGTTGGCCAGGCCAAACAGGATCAGCACCGAAATGAACAGCTTGCGACGCTCGAAGCGGGCGAAGTACGCCGTCAGGAATGGCCCGAACGCGGCCACGGTGAAGGCGAACAGCGTCACCAGCAACCCCGCTTGCGGGATGCTCACGTCCAGGTCGCGGGCGATGGCCGGTAACAGGCCAACGATGATGAATTCCGTGGTCAGCACCGTGAAACCGGCGGCAGACAACAGAAGAATGGGCAACAGCATGCAGAACTCCAGAAAAAACGACGACACCAGCGATGACCCGAAGGCCCACTGGCAGACATGAAAATGAGGATGGCGAATCTTAACAGACTGTTTCCACGCGCGGTTGCACGAACCTGCCTATCTCGTTGAATGCCAGGGTGGCAGTTCGTCACAGGTCTGAAAGATCGTGCCTGCCCGTGATAAAGTCCGCGCCCTTGAAAACGTACACCCCCTTGTTTCCCCTTAGGTTTCCTGCCTGCGGCCTGCCCTGTTTGTGGCTGCACTCCTGCGAAACCCTGCACCTAAAAAATCAGAGATGCCGTTTTATGACCGCTTCATCCCCTTCCCTATTGCAACGCCTTAAACGCTTGAGCCTGGTCACGCAGATCCTGATCGGACTGGTCGCCGGTATTGCCCTGGCCCTGTTTGCCCCTGACGTGGCCAAGTCCACCGCATTCATCGGCAAAGTGTTTGTCTCTGCACTGAAAGCGGTCGCACCGATCCTGGTGTTTGTGCTGGTCATGGCATCGATTGCCAACCATAAGCACGGGCAGGAAACCCACATCCGGCCGATTCTGTTCCTGTATCTGCTGGGTACTTTCGCCGCCGCCGTGGTCGCGGTGGTTGCCAGCATGATGTTCCCGTCGAGCCTGGTGCTGTCGACCCAGGATGTTGCAGTGACGGCGCCGGGCGGAATTGGCGAAGTGCTGCAAAGCCTGTTGCTGAGCGTGGTGGAAAATCCGGTCAGCGCGCTGATGAACGCCAACTTCATTGGCATTCTGGCGTGGGCCATCGGCATGGGCATTGCCATCCGCCACGCCGGCGACACCACCCGTGAAGTGCTGGGCGACCTGTCCAACGGCGTGACCGTGATCGTGCGCCTGGTGATCAGCTTCGCCCCGCTGGGCATCTTCGGCCTGGTGGCCTCGACGCTCGCCATCTCCGGTTTCGGCGCGCTGATCGGCTACGCGCACCTGCTGGCCGTGCTGCTGGGCTGCATGCTGTTCGTGGCGCTGGTGATGAACCCGATCATTGTCTTCTGGAAACTGCGCCGCAATCCGTACCCGCTGGTCCTGACCTGCCTGCGCGAGAGCGGCATCACCGCGTTCTTCACCCGCAGTTCGGCGGCGAACATTCCGGTCAACCTGGAATTGAGCAAGCGACTGGGCCTGCATGAAGACACCTATTCGGTGTCGATCCCGCTGGGCGCGACCATCAACATGGCCGGTGCGGCAATCACCATTACCGTGCTGACCCTGGCAGCCGTGCATACCCTGGGCATCGCCGTGGACATCCCGACCGCGATCCTGCTGAGCGTCGTTGCCGCGATCTGCGCCTGCGGTGCTTCGGGGGTGGCCGGTGGGTCGCTGTTGCTGATTCCGCTGGCGTGCAGCCTGTTCGGCATTCCAAGCGAAATCGCCATGCAGGTGGTGGCGGTGGGTTTCATCATTGGTGTGTTGCAGGATTCGGCGGAGACCGCACTGAATTCGTCTACCGATGTGCTGTTCACCGCAGCGGCGTGCCTGGGTGAAGAGCAAAAAGCCGAGCGCCTGGCCTGACACGCCCCCTANGTCGCTGTTGCTGATTCCGCTGGCGTGCAGCCTGTTCGGCATTCCAAGCGAAATCGCCATGCAGGTGGTGGCGGTGGGTTTCATCATTGGTGTGTTGCAGGATTCGGCGGAGACCGCACTGAATTCGTCTACCGATGTGCTGTTCACCGCAGCGGCGTGCCTGGGTGAAGAGCAAAAAGCCGAGCGCCTGGCCTGACACGCCCCCTACTGTAGGAGCGAGCTCGCTCGCGATGGACGTTAACGATAACGCGTTCTTTCTGGATTAACGCGTTGCTCTTGGGTTCATCGCGAGCAAGCTCGCTCCTACAAAGGTCTGCACTGCATGAGTCATGTATGAAAAAGCCCGCCAAGGCGCGAACCTTGGCGGGCTTTTTTGTATCTGGACGGTTTAGAACGCGCCCATGTAGTCGCGCTTGCCCACTTCCACGCCGTTATGGCGCAGCAGTGCGTAAGTGGTGGTGACGTGGAAGAAGAACTGCGGCAGGCCGTAGGTCAGCAGGTAGGACTGGCCGCTGAAGCGTTTTTCTTTAGGCGTACCCGGGCGGGTGACGATCTCGATGCCTTCCTTGCCATTGATCTGCTCCGGCTTGATGCTGCCGATGAAAGCCAGGGCCTTGGCGATCAACGCTTGCAGTTCGGCGAAGGTGGTTTCGCTGTCGTCGTACTTCGGCAATTCGACTTCGGCCAGGCGACCGGTTACACCCTTGCTGAAATCAACGGCGATCTGCACCTGACGCACCAGCGGGAACATATCCGGGAACAGGCGCGCTTGCAGGAACGCGTTAGGGTCGATGTTTTTTTCGGTGGCGTGAGCCTCGGCCTTTTTCAATACATCGCTCAGGGCGTTGAGCATTTGCTGAAAAACAGGCACGGAGGCGTCGTACAGGGAAATGGTCATGGCAGGTCTCATCTGGAGTGAACATGGGTCATTTGCAGGAGCGAGCTTGCTCGCGATGGACGTGAACGATAACGCGTTCTGTCTGAATAAACGCGTAGCGCCGGAGTTCATCGCGAGCGAGCTCGCTCCTACACAGGTGATCGGTATCAGGGGCCGATTATAGCCATGCACGCCCCTCCCGAGACCGGTCTTTTTCAGCTGCCGTACACTTTCGCCGCCGGAACGGCCTGAGCCACCAGTTGTGCGACGGCTTCGCCCATCTCGCCAACCGCCCATCGGCCCTGGCGATCCAGTTGCGGACCACGGCGCCAGCCATCGGCGATCGACAACTTGCCGCCCTCGACTTCGAACATCTGCCCGGTCACCCCGGCGGAAGCCTCGGAGCCGAGCCACACCACCAGCGGCGCAACGTTTTCCGGGGCGAAGTAATCGAAGCCCTCTTCCGGTTTTTTCATGGTGTCGGCGAACACTTGCTCGGTCATCCCGGTCCGCGCGGCCGGCGCCAGGGCGTTGGCGGTGATCCCGTAGCGACGCAGTTCAGCCGCCTGCACCAGCGTCAGCGAAGCAATACCGCCCTTGGCCGCCGCGTAGTTGGACTGGCCAATTGAGCCCTGCAAACCGGCGCCGGAACTGGTGTTGATGATCCGCGCATCGACCTTGGCGCCACCCTTGGCCTGCTCACGCCAGTACTTCACGGCGTGGCTGGAAATGCAGAAGTGGCCCTTCAGGTGCACGGCCACCACGGCGTCCCAATCGGCTTCACTGAGGCTGGCGAACATGCGGTCGCGGCAGATGCCGGCATTGTTGACCACCACGTTCAGGTCACCAAAGGTTTCGATGGCCTGGCGCACGATCAGCCCCGCCGAGTCATAGCGGGTGATGTCGTCGCTGTTGGCCACGGCACTGCCGCCCTGCCCGAGGATTTCGCCAACCACGGCGAGCGCCGCCTCGCGATTGATGTCGTTGACCACCACTTTCGCGCCTTCAGCGGCGAAGGCCAGTGCGTACGCCCGGCCCAGACCACCGCCGGCACCGGTGATGATGACGACGCGGTTTTCACAGATTTTCATGTTCTACATCCTTCAAATTCATCACGAGTCGCACAATCCCCCCCTGTAGGAGCGAGCTTGCTCGCGATGGACTCAAGAACGATGCGGTTATCCAGATACCCCGCGTATTCGTTGACGACCATCGCGAGCAGGCTCGCTCCTACAGGATCGGTGTGTGTTCCGGGTTACAAACGTTCGATAATCGTCACGTTGGCCTGGCCGCCGCCTTCGCACATGGTCTGCAGGCCGAAGCGACCGCCGCTGCGCTCCAGCTCATGCAGCAGGCTGCACATCAATCGGGTGCCGGTGGCGCCCAGCGGATGGCCGAGGGCAATCGCGCCGCCATTGACGTTGGTCTGTTCGTGCGGATAGCCGGTTTCTTTCAACCAGGCCATGGCCACCGAAGCGAAGGCCTCGTTGATCTCGACGCGGTCGATGTCTTCGAGCTTCATGCCGGCGCGCTTGAGTGCGTAAGCCGTGGCCGGGATCGGCGCGGTGAGCATCCAGACCGGATCTTCGGCGCGCACGCTCAAGTGATGGATGCGCGCCCGAGGCGTCAGGCCGTAGCGCTTGAGCGCCGCCTCCGAGACGATCAGCATGGCGCTCGCCGCGTCGCAGGTCTGACTGGATACCGCGGCGGTCACCCGGTCACAGCCGAACAGGAATTCCAGCTCGGCCATTTTTTCCAGGCTGGTCTGGCGCGGGGTTTCGTCATGCAACACACCGGCCAGTGGCACGATCTCGCGGTTGAAGCGGCCTTGTTCGATGGCCTGCAAGGCACGTCGATGGGACTCCAGCGAATAGGCCTCAAGTTGCGCCCGGGACAGGTCCCATTTTTCCGCGATCATCTGCGCCGAACGAAACTGGGTCGGTGGTTGCGCGCCGTAGCGTCGCACCCAGCCCTCGGATCCGCTGAAAGGATCGCTGAAACCCAGGGGCTCGGCAGCGATCATGGCCGAGGAAATCGGGATCTGGGTCATGGTCTGCACGCCACCGGCCACCACCACATCCTGAGTGCCGCTCATCACCGCCTGGGCGGCGAAGTGCACCGCTTGCTGGGACGAACCGCACTGGCGATCGATGGTGGTACCCGGCACCGATTGCGACAGGCCGGCCGCCAGCCAACTGGTGCGGGCAATGTCACCGGCCAGCGGGCCGATGGTGTCGACACAGCCGAAGATCACGTCGTCGTAATCCTCGTCGGGAATGTCATTGCGCTCGACCAGCGCGCGCAATACGTGGGCGCCCAGGTCGGCGGCGTGGATCTGGCTCAGACCACCCTTGCGCCGCCCGGTGGGCGTGCGCAGGGCGTCGACTATGTAGGCTTCAGGCATGGTCTACCTCGGTGAAAAAATTGAAATCGGGCGCCGATGACCTGTGGGAACGAGCCTGCTCGCGAATGCGCCATGGCAGGCAACATCCACTTCGAATGTGCCGGCCTCTTCGCGAGCAGGCCCGCTCCCACAGTTCCATTCAACAAACGCCGCTAGAAAGTACTGCCAGCACCCAGTGCGGGTTGGCCATCGAACAACGCCCCGCGAATCCGCCCCTTGTGCAGCCCGCGATCGCCCCAGACCTTGTCCAGCGCCCAGGCGCGTTTCATGAACAGCTGCAAGTCGACTTCCCAGGTGTAACCCATGGCGCCATGGGCCTGGATGCTGTTCTTCGCGGCGAGTATGGCCGCTTCCGCCGTGGCCAGCTTGGCATGGGACACCAGCACGTCCTGCCCCGCTTGCCGCTCGGCAAGCGCATAAGCGGCGCGATACAGCGGGCCTTTGGCGAACTCGATCTGCACCGCGACGTTGGCCATCAAATGCTTGACGGCCTGGAACGAGCCGACCGGTTTGCCGAACTGTTTGCGCTCGAAGGTGTAGTCCACCGCCAGGTCGACCATGCGCTTGGCCAGCCCCAGCAATTGCGCGGCACTGGCGAGGGCGCCACGGTTGAAAGCGGCCGCCCACAAGCGCCGGCCTTGCTCGCCGCTGGCGACACAGGTGGCGGGCGTTGGCGTCCACTCGACCTGGAACAACTGCCGGCTCGGGTCGACCGACTCATTGCGGGTCAGGCGCACGGCATCGCGCTCCAGCGCATGCACTTCGTCGCCGTTGGCCAACAACAGCAGATCGGCAACGTGGGCGTCACTGACCAGCGGGTTACCGGGCTCGCTGACCGCCAGCCGCGCATTGCCCTCGGCGACCCGCGACAACCAGTATTGCTTGAGCGTTGCCTGTTGCTCATCGAGGGCAGCGAGCAGCGGCACCCCGACCAGCATGGTCTCCACCAACGGCTCAGGCAGACCGGCGTAACCGCATTCCTGGGCAATCAGCACGAAATCCAGCTCATTCATGCCCATGCCATCCTGTGCCTCGGGTACGGTCAACGCGGTCAGGCCCAGTTCTACCAGCTGGGCCCACAGGCGCTCACTGCGCCCGCTGTCGCTCTGCCACAGTTCGCGGATGCGTTCGGGGGTGACTTCATTGATCAGGAAGCTGCGGACGTTGTCCTGAAACAGCAGTTGGTCGCGGCTGAAACTAAAGTCCATGGTCTATTCCTCAGGCACGCGGCATGCCGAGCATGCGTTCGGCAATGATGTTGCGCTGGATCTCGTTGGTGCCGGCGTAGATCGGCCCGGCCTGGGCAAACAGGAAACCTTCCAGCCAATGACCGACGTCACCGGCGGCCGGGGCATCGGGCAGCAGCTCGCCGCGCAATCCGAGAATGCTCATGGCGGTGTCGTGCATGCGCTGGTCGAGTTCGGACCAGAAGATCTTGTTGGTCGACGATTCCGGGCCGATCTTGCCGCCCTGCACCAATTGCGAGGCGGTCATGTAGGTGCCCAGGGTGTAGGCCTCGGCATCGAGCCAGGCGCGCATCACCGCCTCACCGATGGCCGGGTCGCGGTCGGCCTGCTCGCGGTTGGCCTGGTACAACTGCACCAGACACCTGGCGGTTTCCTGGAAGCGCGCCGGTGAGCGCAGCAGCAAACCGCGCTCGAAACCGGCGGTGGACATCGCCACGTGCCAGCCCATGCCTTCGCCGCCGAGGGCGTTTTCCACCGGCACCTTGACGTCGTCGAAGAAGATCTCGGCGAAGCCCGGCAGGCCGTTGAGCTGCGCAATCGGGCGCACGGTGATGCCTGGCGTATTCAGCGGCAGCAGGATGAAGGTCAGTCCGTTATGGCGCTGGGACTGCGGGTCGGTACGGAAAATACCGAACGCCCAATCGGCCCACACCGCACGGGTCGACCAGGTTTTCTGGCCGTTGATCACGTAGTGGTCGCCAACCCGTTCCGCCTTGGAGCGGATCGCCGCCATGTCGGAGCCGGCACCCGGCTCGGACCAGGCCTGGGCCCAGATGTCTTCACCGGTGGCCATGCGCGGCAGAAAGCGTGCCTTCTGTTCTTCGCTGCCGTACTCCATCAGGGTCGGGCCGAGCAGGAAGATGCCATTCTGGTTGACCCGTGCCGGCGCCCCGGAACGGTAGTATTCCTCTTCGAAAATCAGCCACTCGATCAGGTCGCAGCCGCGCCCGCCGAGTTCGGTCGGCCAGGTGACCATGCCCCATCGGCCTTCGTTGAGTTTTGCTTCCCAGGCACGGTGTTGGGCAAAGCCCTGTTCGGTGTCGAACGATTGCAGCGGTTCACTCGGTACATTGGCCGCCAGCCAGGTTCGCGCCTCGACGCGAAAGGCCTGCTGGGCCGGGGTATAGGTCAGGTCCATGAATATGCCTTCAGCCGTTGAATCGGGCATCGCGTTTCTCGACGAACGAGTCGCGTGCTTCCTGAGAGTCCAGTGAGCGGTAGGCTTCGAGGGTGAAGCCCTGCTCCCAGCGGTATTTGTCTTCCAGATTGCCGTCTTCGATGCCCGTCAGCGCTTCCTTGGCCAGGCTGATCATGCCGGGGCTCTTGGCTGCGATGGTGCGGGCGATCTGCAATGCGGCTTCACGCAGGTCTTCGCGCTTGACCACGCGCTCGACCGCGCCCAGGCGGTAAGCCTCGGCGGCGTCGATGGCTTCGCCGGTGAAATACATGTGGCGGACCTTCTGCACCGGGAACAGCCGCTGCAAATGCGCGCCGCCGCCCATGGCCCCGCGATCCACTTCCGGCACGCCGAAGGTGGCGCACTCGGACGCGACAATGATGTCGGCCGCGCCGCAGATGCCGATGCCGCCGCCCAGCACGAAGCCGTGCACGGCGACGATCACCGGTTTCGGGTTGCGGTGGATCGCCTTGAAGCTGTCGTAGTTGCCCTTGTTCACCGCGACGATCAGGTTGCCGTCGGCGGCCAGTTCCTTGATATCGACCCCGGCACAGAAGCCGCGCCCTTCGGCACGGATCAGGATCACCCGCACGTCGCTGTGGCGGCCCAGGCCCTCGATCTCGCTGGCGATATCGGCCCAGCCCTGGCAATTGAAGGCGTTGACCGGTGGCCGGTTGAAGACCAGTTCGGCAATGCCGTTATCGATGCTGACGCTAAATGGTTTCATGCCTTTTTTCCTTCACGACACACGGCGGCACAGCTCGCCCAGACGCACTTCGGCGTCGCGGACGATCTGTTCAATCAATTGGGCGCAGCTGGGCAAGCTGTCGATGGATGCGGCGATCTGCCCGGCGGGCAGTACTCCGGCGGCCGGTTGCCCGTCGACCATGGCTTTCTGGATCACCATTGGCGCGTTGGCGGCCATGATGCTTTGCGCGGCGGTCAACTCTCCGGCGCCGCGCATCTTCAAGGCACTGCCGAGCAACTGAGTCAGGCTCATGCCAGTGTGGCGGCGGTAGGCCAGGCCACTGCGCAGCGCCAGCAACAGGCGCTTGAGGCCACCGCTGTTTTCCAGCTGGTTGAGCAACTCGTTGCGGATCATCCGTTGCGGCATGCCGTCGATGGCACGGCTGATGATGATCGCCGCCGGGTCCTTGACCGCGAGATAACGCGCCAGTGTTTCCTGCGGCACCGGGCTGTCGGCGCACATCAAAAAACGCGTGCCCATGGCGATGCCCTCGGCACCATAGGCCAGGGCCGAGACCAGGCCCTTGCCGTCCTTGAAACCGCCAGCCGCCACCACGGGCACCGACACGGCGTTGACCACCTGATCGAGCAGCATCAAGGTCGGCACGGAACCGGTGTGTCCACCACCCTCGCCGCCCTGCACGGTCACCGCATCGGCACCCATTTCCACGGCTTTCTGTGCATGCTTGAGCGCACCCACCGTGGGAATGCACACCACGCCGGCGTCCTTCAGGCGGCTGATCATTTGCTTGCCCGGCGAACGGCTGTAGCTCACCGCGCGGACCTTGTGGCGCAACACCAGCTCGACGATCTCGCCGGCGTTGGCCTGGTACATGTGGAAATTCACGCCGAACGGCTGATCGGTCAGGCGCCGGGTCTCGATAATCGCCGCTTCCATCTGCCGCGGTTCGATGGTCGCCCCGGCGAGAAAACCGAAGCCACCGGCATTGCCCGTGGCCGCCACCAGTTTCGGGTCGGCGACCCACCCCATGGCGGTCTGGATGATCGGATAACGGCAACCGAGCAGTTCGGTCAATCGGGTATTCAACGAGATCGCCATGCTCACGCCCCGCCCGCTTTGCGTTGCGAACTGGCCATGGCCTTGGCGTCGTAGCCACCGAGACGGTCACCAGACACCAGTTCGTTGTGGGCGTGGGCGAAGTGATGCAAGCCGAACACCATGTCCATGGTCGCGCGCTTGCCCATCAAGTCTTCGGCGTTGTTCACCGCCTGCTTGCTCAATTGCAGGCCCAGGCGCGGCATCTGCGCGATGCGCCCGGCGATGTCGAGGGTCTGTTGTTCCAGCTCGTCACGAGCAACCACCCGATTGAGCATGCCCATCTGATAGGCACGCGGCGCTGGCATGCGCTCGCCGAGGAAGAGGAATTCCTTGGCGATGCGCGGGTTCAATTCATGCACGTGGGCGAAATACTCGACCCCGGGAATGCCCATGCGCACCACCGGATCGGCGAAGTAGGCATCCTCGCTGGCGACGATCAGGTCGCAGACCCAGGCCAGCATCAGCCCACCGGCAATGCATGCGCCCTGGACCATGGCGATGGTCGGCTTGGGCATCTCGCGCCAGCGCCGGCACATGCCCAGATAGACTTCCTGCTCGCGGGCATAGAGAAACTCGCCGCCCGGTTTGTTCACATGGTCGTACCAGAGGCTGGCGCGGTCGAAGCTCTTGTCGACGTCGCGCCCCGGGGTGCCGATGTCATGCCCGGCGGAGAAATGCTTGCCGGCGCCACGCAGCACGATGACTTTCACTTCGTCGTCATCGCAGGCCCGGCGAAACGCCGCGTCCAGCGCATAAGTCATCTGCGAGTTCTGCGCGTTGTGGTACTCGGGGCGGTTCATGGTGACCAGGGCCACCGCGCCTTGCACCTCGTACAGCACCACGTCGGCCTGGTTGTTATCGTTATCTTCAGCCATCACTTGTCTCCGCAACGCGTTGCTCAGCGTTGGCCTGGCGGGTTGTCTTTGAGTTGCAGGGCGCGCAGGTTGTGCGGGTCCAGACGCTGGATCAGCTGCAATTGCTCGGCCGTCGGGGCCGCGGTGGTCGGGCAGTCATCCGGCACGTGCAGCTCGAAGCCGGTGTTGTCCTGGACCTGCGCCGCCGTCACGCCGGGGTGCAGCGAACGGATGCGCATCTGCCGCTGCGGGCCCTGGAAATCCAGGACGCAGAGGTCGGTGATGATCAGGCGGATGTCGATGTCGTCCAGCGACCAGCCACGCGCCAGGCGGGCCGGGTTGTAGCCGACCGAGGCGACCATATCGACCTCGCCTTCGACGAACACGCGCCGGTTGTGGCTCGGCACGCAAAACGAGTTGGCGTGGCTGATCGAGTTGCCGGGGAAGCCCCGCACACCGAGCATCTGCGCCTTGGGTTTGGCGTAGTCGCCGATGCAGGAAATGTTGGCTTGACCGTAACGGTCGATCTGGGTCGGACCGACCAGCGCATGGCGCTTGCCACCCCAGACGTTGTCGAAAATCCGCGAGAAGCCCATCCAGCTGTCGCGCTTGGGCTCGTAGCCGTTGCGTGCGCCAAGCGGCACCGGCTCGGCGACCATATAGGCTTCTGAGTCGGTCATCAGCAGTTGCGGGTTGCTGGTCAACATGGCCAGCGAGGCGGCCAGTCGCGGGATCACACCGATGCCGGTGGCCAACACTTCGCCGTCTTCGCGCCAGGCTTCAGAGGCCGCGCAGATCATCAGTTCGGCGAGGCTGTAAGTAGTAGTGCTCATCGGAAGGTTCCCTTAGAAAATCGGCAACGGCAGTTCACGGATGGCAGCCAGGCCGCCGACCTTGTCCAGGTACTGTTCGTGGGTGCAGTCGACGTAGTCGCGCACGTAACCTTCCCAGCCGTCGGCTGCCTGGACCGTGGCGTTGTAGGTCTTGAAGTGCGCGACGTCGAAACCGTACAGCGGCGCGCAGGATGACGGGTGCGCCCCGCCCGGCACGTGGGCCACGGCGGTGGTCAGGTTGCGTTCCCAGAACACTTGATGGGCGTGGGCGCTGTCCTGATGGAAGTAATCGCTGTCGACCAGCTCATCGCAGGTCACGTAGCTGTGGGTCGCGGCGCGCACGAACAGGTCGTCCATGTAGTGATCGGGGCCGCTGATCTGGCACACGCCGCGTTTGTCGGCACGGTCGACATGTACCAGCGCCGCGTCGAGCTTGAGCGCCGGCATGGCGACCCAATCCTTGCCATCGGCATAGGGCGAGGCGATCAACTTGATCTGGCGGTTGTGGCGCAGCACATCGGTGCCCAGGCCCACGGCGGTCGGAATAAATGGCACATTCATCGCCGCCGCCCGCAGGCCGAGCAACAGCATGCCTTCGTCGATCTCCATCACTTCCAGCGCCGCTTCCTGGCGCGCCTTGCGGAAGTACGGCTCGAGCGGAATGAAATCCAGGGAGACAAAGGCGAACACCAGTTTCCTGATCTTGCCGGCGGCGCAGAGCATGCCGACATCGGCACCGCCGTAGGCGACCACGGTCAGGTCCTTGAGGTCCGAGCGCAGAATCTCGCGCACCAGCGCCATCGGCTTGCGCCGCGGGCCCCAGCCACCGATGCCGATGGTCATGCCGTCACGCAGTTGGCCGACGATCTCGGCAGTGGTCATTTGCTTGTCCATCGTCTTGTTCCTCATTGGCGACCGACACTGAAGTCGTGGCCCCAGTGGCTGACCACGGTGCTTTCGAACGGCGTGTGGCGATCCCAGTCGACCACCAGGCCGTCGCAGCCGTACTCCAGGTCAAACCCGGACGGGGTCTTGATGTAGAAAGAAATCATCTGGTCGTTGGTGTGCTGCCCGAGGGTGGCCGACAGCTTCACGCCATTGGCGTGGACGCGGTCCAGGGCGCGGCCGACTTCGTCCAGCGCATTGACCTCGACCATCATGTGCACGCAACCGTGGGGCATCGGGCACTCGAAAATCGCCAGCGAGTGGTGGCGGCCGTTGTTGCAGTGCAGGAAGTGAATGCGTTTTTGCGGCTCGGCCGGGTCCGGGGTGAAGCGGACTTTCATCAGGTCCGACAGGCCAAAACCCATCACCTGCTCATAGAAATCGCGGCAGCGTTCGAAGGCCGACGCTGGCAGTACCACATGGCCCATGCCGAGGTCGTTGGTGACAAAACCTTTGACGCCCACCGGCGAGATGAATCGGGCGAAGTCCTGCAACGGGCCCCAGAAGATTTCGTGGCGATTGCCGTCCGGGTCGCAGAAGTGCACCAACTCCTGGACCTTGCGCAACCCGGCCTCGGCCGCGGTACCACGGGTCACTTGCACGTCGGCTTGCTGTAGTTCGCTGACCGCCTGTTCCAGCGCCGCTTTGCCGGCCACTTCCCAGCCGCAGGCACCGAAGCCGTTCCCGACACTTTTTTGCACCAGGATGCGGTAGTGGCGCTCGTCCATTTTCAGGTACAGGTGCTCGTCGTCATCGCTGCCGATGACCATCATGCCCAGCACCTGGCTTGCGTAGTGGCGCCATTGCGCCAGGTCGCTGGATAACAGGGTGACGTAACCCAGACCGCGGATATCCATGGATGCACTCCTCGTTTTTCTCAGGCGGTGCCGCCCTTCGGCGACTGCCGGGGGAGACTTTATGTAGGGCCTATTCAAACGGGTTCGGCGAGGGGCAACATCGTCCAATGGGACTAGCGGATTTGATGGCTGGGGGCATCAAAAATAACTTGTGGGAGCGAGCCTGCTCGCGAAGGACGACCAGACACCACGGGGCATCAGACAGCCCGCGTCATCGTTGACGACCATCGCGAGCAAGCTCGCTCCTACAGGGGTGGTGTTACGGGCAAAAAAACGGGCCAGAAAGGCCCGTTTGAGAAAGATATGAAACCTACCTTCTTTTACATTTTTCAAGTTCGTTTTGGTTTTTCAACGTCGTTTTTATACCTAGCCGGTACTTGCAGTACTGGATGACCAACTGCCGCTCCGTATCACTTAGCTCACTCAATTTTTTGTCATCTGATTCGTACGCAAAAATGTTTTCAAACTTCATCTGAACTGTCGGACTTTTCTTGATGAAAAATACTTTTTCCGGGTATGCGTCTTCCATCTTTTCGTAAAAGCCGATGTAGAAAAAAGCTAAGAGTGCGATCGGGAAAATGATAAGCAGCGGTTTCATAATGAAGATAGTTGCAATAATTTGGTTTTGGTTCGAAGGTCTTTTGATTGAAACCTATGCCTTGACGTTCGCGGTCCAGCCGAGGAATAAGGCGCATTCACTTACACCATCCTCCTCGATAACGACACGCGCCAACAACGTTGATGGGCGTCGATTTCCTTGTTGAGGACGGCAGAATAAACGGCTCATAGACCACTCAGTCAAGGCGCAGAAGTCCCTGTAGGAATAGTCGCTATCTCTGATTTTTTTGATCTTGATTATGGGTTATTCCGAATTCCAACAGTTGCGTTTGATCCGTCTACTCTGGTGACGGGACCTTGCCGCAGAACCTGTGGGAGCAGGCTTGCTCGCGAAGGCGGTGGGTCAGGCAACATACCTGCCTGTTGAATGTGCCGACCTCTTCGCGAGCAAGCCCGCTCCCACAGAGGTCAGTGGTGTTGCGCTTTTATGCAGGCGGTTCGATTTGATCGAGCACGCGGTTCGCTGTGATCTCTGCCAGCATGACGCTGTTGGAGATACCCAGCAGGGCATTGCGGTCACCGCCCTCCAGATGATCCACCAGTTGATGCACCATCACATCCACCGAGGCCAGGGTCTCGACCAGATAGACCACCAGGGTTTCGGTTGTGGCCTCAGGGTCGACACTAAACAGCGTGCTGATTGTTCGAGGAGTGGATTTGATGTCGGCTGTCGAGGGGAAGTGGTAAGCGAGGGCTCGCTCGGCGGCCTCGTTGAGTTTTTTGGAATCGGGTTCGTGCGGGGATGCCAGGGGAGTGTCCGGCGGGTTTGGCGTTACCTTGAACATTTACGACTCTCCAATAATGTGGAGCCGTCACCGACTTGCGACTAAACGAGAGGTGGCAGCTGTACGCAGGTTAGTCGACCGGGGAGAATCGAAACCGGCGCGCCCAAAGGCGCCCTGCGCACAGCTACCATAAAGTGCAGGTATGAAATGACCTGACTGTCTGGATGCAGATGCGCTTCGATTGACCACGGGCGACTAAACCCGATCACTGATGGGCAGTGACGCGGATCAAGTTACCGAGGGGGTCGAAAGCGCACAAGCCGGCGGATTCTGGCGTACCTGTAGGCAACGACGCAAGGCGTTGTAGCTTTCATCAAGTAACACTGACAGCCGTTAAACAGACTCGATTTAAAGACCAAATCGGTGCGCAATAACCTGTAGGAGCGAGCCTGCTCGCGATGGTCGTCAACGATAACGCTGAAAGCCTGACACCCCGCGGCGTTCTCCGGTTTATCGCGAGCAGGCTCGCTCCTACAAGGGGTATGCGGGGCATAAAAAAACGGGCCTTGGGGACCCGTTGGAAAGGTGGCCTGACATCCATGCCAGACCTGAAATGCGTTCAACTGTAGGAGCGAGCCTGCTCGCGATGGTCGCCAACGATAACGCTGCAAGCCTGGCACCCCGCGGCGTTCTCCGGTTTATCGCGAGCAGGCTCGCTCCTACAAGGGGTATGCGGGGCATAAAAAAACGGGCCTTGGGGACCCGTTGGAAAGGTGGCCTGACATCCATGCCAGACCTGAAATGCGTTCAACTGTAGGAGCGAGTCTGCTCGCGATGGTCGCCAACGATAACGCTGTAAGCCTGGCACCCCGCGGCGTTCTCCGGTTTACCGCGAGCAGGCTCGCTCCTACAAGGGGTATGCGGTATTCACGCGTTTAGCGTCAACTTTCACGCCTTGCGGAAGTGCGGAATCACTTTCTCGCCAATGTTCTTCAGGGTCTCCAGCTGCGCCCACTGCGGCACGGTGCCCATCTGGCAGATGAACAGGATTTCGTCGGCGCCGGCATCGATCAGGCGTTGCACGTAGCCGATGCAATCCTCGACGGTGCCGTAGGCGTGGTTGGGGTTCATCATCGCCATGGTCGGGTCGGAGAAGTCGACGCTGACTTCTTCCGAGGCGAAGCGCGACTTGATCACGCTCTGGCCGTTGCCATCGACGAAGGTGTCGTCCTTCCACTTCTCCGGGTCCGGGCGCTCGCCACCGCCGTACCAGTAACCCAGGGACTCCATGAAGTAGCGCTGGCCACGGATGCCGATGCGGCGCGCTTGTTCGTTGTCCTCCAGCACGATGGCCGGGCACAGGGCGGCGATGTGACGGTTGGGACGGAAGCCCACTTGCTTCTTCTCATCGCGGTTGTCGTAGGCCGTGTGATACACCTCGACCTTCTTGGCGATTTCTTCCGGGCCACCGAAGCCCAGCACCAGCGCGCCCATGCCGCGACCGCCGGCATTTTTCAGCGATTCGGTGTTGGTGCACGCCAGGTACATCGGCGGGTGCGGATCCTGATACGGCTTTGGATGGATCGGGCGCTTGGGGATCTGCACGAAGTCGCCGTTGTGCTCGATCTCGTCCTGCACGAACATTTTCGGGATCAGGTACATCATCTCGTCGATCTGCGGCTGCAGGGTCGCCAGGTCGTAGCCGAAGGTACCGGCTTCCTGCTGGGTGCCGCCCTTGCCCACGCCAAAGTGCACACGGCCCTTGGACAGCAGGTCGAGGGTGGCGATGCGCTCGGCGACTTTCACCGGATGGTTCATCGCCGGCGGCAGGCAGACCACGCCGTGGCCGATGCCGATACGCTCGGTTTTACCAGCCACGAAGGCCAGCATGGTTTCCGGCGCGGACATGTGCGAGTAGTTGCTCAGCGCGGTGTGCTCCACGCACCAGAACGTGTCGAAGCCAAGCTTGTCGGCCAGCACCGCCTGCTCAACGGTGTCCTGGAAAATCTTGCGGTCGCCTTCGCGGCTAGAGTCCACCGTCTGGGCTTCGTAAATCAGGGAAAATTTCATGGTTGATCCTTGTGCTTATTTGGATGCGCAGTCGGCGCCAGAAACCTGTGCCTTGCGCCCATGCTCGGGTATTGGCAGGGCGCTCGAATCACGCAAACGGACTAGCTGATTCAGCAGAAACCATCAGAGGAAAAAGTCGTTGCTGTCCTGCCCCATGCTCACGCCGCCGAGGTTCCACGCATACTTGGCCGGACTGTTGGCAACGTGGGCGCGACCTGTGTGAATGTCGCGGAAGGCGCGGTTGATCGGGTGGCTGCGGAAGATCGTCGAAGCACCGCTGTTGAACATCAGGTCGCCAACGGCCTTGGCGCACTTGTCGGCCACCAGCGCCGAGTCGTAACGCATCTTCACCCGCTCGGGCATGCTCAACGGCTCACCCTTCTGCGCACGCTCCAGCATCAGGGCGAAGTTGCGATGCAGCACGGTCTTGCATTCGTCGACGCAGACCATGGCGTTGGCCAGCGCCGATTGCGCGGCCGGGTCCTGAACCATTTTGCGACCGTCGTTGACCCCGACCCGGGCGCGGTTGTGCTCGACAAACTGATCCACCGCACCTTGCAGGGCACCGATCGCGGACGACGAAACCGCACGCACGAAAATCTGCCCGAATGGCAGGCGGAACAACGGCGCGGTGTTCACCGCGTTGCCCGGACTGTTCTGCATGAAACCGTCGAATGCGCGATGGGTGCGGTACTCGGGAACGAAGGCGTTTTCCACCAGGATGTCGTGGGACCCTGTGGCCTCCAGGCCCATGACGTTCCAGTTGTCGAGAATCTGGTAGTCGCTGCGCGGCACCAGGAACGTCCGGTAATCCGGCGCCCCGCCCGCCTCTGCCGGCGGCACCAGCGCACCGAGGAACACCCAGTCGCAATGCTTGCTGCCGGAAGAAAAGCCCCAGCGCCCGCTCAACTTGAAGCCACCTTCAACCCGCTCGACCTTGCCCACCGGCATGTAGGAAGACGAGATCAGCACGCTGGAATCGCTACCCCAGACATCCTGCGCCGCGCGGTCGTCGAACAGCGCCAACTGCCAGTTGTGGATCGCCACCACTCCCAGCACCCAGGCCGACGACATGCAGCCTTCGGCAAGGGTCATCTGTACGTCGAAGAAGTCCTTGGGCTCCAGTTCGTAGCCTTCCCAACGGGACGGCTGCAGGATGCGAAAGAACCCGGCGTCCTGGAAGTCCTTCAGGGTTTCTTCAGGCAACTGGCCGGCTTGCGCGGCATTCAGGGCGCGCTCACGCAGGATCGGCACCAGCTCGCGGGCACGTTGGCTCAGACGCTGGCGAATCAGGTCTTGGTTGAGCATTTTTATTGTTCTCCTTTGTTCACCCCATCCGCCGGGGCGCGCGTGCAACGGGGCGGGTGTAGCGCCCCTACACTGGCATTCAAGCAATGCATGAACGGGCGGGCATCCCTCAAACGGACCATATGGTTTGCGGAACAGGTATCGGGGGGCATCTGAAAGGGGGGGTGTTGGATGACAGATCGTCTTCGCGAGCAGGCTCGCTCCCACATTGGGTCTCCGGTTTTTACTCGAGACTTGCGGTCACTGAAGATCACTGTGGGAGCGAGCCTGCTCGCGAAAAACGCCGGGACACCGCGGGGATTCAGACAGCCCGCGTCATCGTTAACGTCCATCGCGGGCAAGCCCGCTCCCACAGAAGAGCAAAAACAGAGCAAAGGCAGAGCAAAGACAGGACGGCGTACACCCACGCTCCTCACCACTCAACAGGCCGAGCGTTAGCTCGCCTGCCGCTCTTGATCTTGATCCACCCGCCCCCTCGGCAGGCTGAGTGGAGGTGTTCATCCGGGGAATGGCGCGCAGCGCCGTTCGACGCAGTCGAACTCATTGCATGTAGGTCGCGCGCAGCCGACCGGAGGGCAATGTCCCCGGATGGACACCGGAGCGAAGGAACCCCGAGCCCTGGCGAGGGGCCGTACGTTCGGGGCGAGCGTTTTTTTTGCTTACTTTTTTTGAGGCGTTTGTCAAAAAAAGTGAGTCGCCGTAAGGGCGAAACCGCCAGCCGCCATCACCCAAAAAACGGATATACACAACACAACAACAGCCTGGTCGGCCCAGAAGCCGCCAAGGCCTAGTCCCCTCGGACGATGTTCAAGACCAGAGCCAGAGCAAGAATCCATCGCACTCAATCCCCAACAAAAAGGCCCAGTGCGATGAACGACGCCAACCTCAAAGCCGACATGCTCCAGGCCATGCGCCGCCTGGCCAAGTCCGTCACCATTATCAGCACCAGCAACGGCTCCGAACGCTTCGCCATGGCCGCCACCGCGGTCGACTCACTGAGCACCGAGCCACCGTCGCTGCTCATCTGCGTCAACAAGACCGCCTCGCCCCACGCCGCACTGGCGACCGGCGCGGACTTCTGCGTCAACATCCTCGGCGTCGAGCAACAAGACCTCGCACACCTGTGCAGCGGCGCAATCAAGGGCGAAGCACGTTTCGACCGTGGCAACTGGCTGACCAGCCCCGGCGGCATTCCCTACCTGGGTGACGCGCAGTCGGCGATCCTCTGCCGTCAGGACGGCCACTTCAGCTACGGCACCCACACCGTATTCATCGGGCGCATCCTGCAGATCCACACCAGCGACACCATCACCCCGCTGGTCTACCTCGACGGCAGCTACACCACCACTGCCAAGCCAACCCCCTCCTTCGCTGTCGCCGGCTGAGGCCTGGGCATGGACGGCATGAACGGGTTGACGGCGTTGCGAGTGAACAGCGCCGACCAGTTGCCATGGGATGACCGCTGCGACTTGCTGGTGGTCGGTTTCGGCGGTGCCGGCGCCTGTGCCGCCATCGAGGCGGCCAGTCGAGGCCTCTCGGTGCTGGCCCTGGACCGTTTCGAAGGCGGCGGTGCCACCGCACTCAGCGGCGGCGTTGTCTATGCCGGAGGTGGCACGCCGTATCAGCGCCAGGCCGGCTATGAAGACACCAGCGAAGCCATGTTCAACTACCTGCGTCAGGAAGTGGGCGAGGCCGTCAGTGGTGAAACCCTGAAGGACTTCTGCGAAGGCAGCCGCGAGCAACTGGCCTGGCTGGAGCGTCAGGGCGCAGCTTTCGAGGCCAGCGTGCCGCCGCATAAAACCTCTTACCCGAGTGACCAGTACTACCTCTATTACTCTGGCAACGAAGCCGTGCCGGCCTACGCCGCCAGCGCCAAGCCGGCGCCCCGTGGTCACCGCACCAAAGGTCCGGGCATGTCCGGGGCCAGCCTGTTCGCCCCGCTCAAGGCCAGCGCCTTGCGTGACGGCGCCCGTCTGCGCAGCCAGTGCGAAGTGCGGCGGCTGGTGCTCGACCGCGACGACAAGGTCATCGGTGTCGAAGCCTGGCAGTTGCCCTCCGGCAGCCGCGCGGCCCGGCAACATGCGCGCCTGTCACGCTGGGCCGCGGCCATTCATATGTACGCTCCGACGTTGGCCGACCGCTTGCGCGCCCGCCAGCGTCGCATCGAACAGGCCAGCGCCATTCGCCAATTGATTCGCGCCGATCAGGCGGTGCTGCTGAGCAGCGGTGGTTTTATCTTCAATCGCGATCTGGTGCGCCAACACGCGCCGCAATACCTGGCCGGTTTGCCGCTGGGTGCGACCGGGTGCAATGGCAGCGGCATCGCCCTGGGTCAGAGCGCCGGTGGCAGCGTGGCGCGGATGGACAAGGTCAGCGCCTGGCGTTTCATCAACCCGCCACTGGCCTGGGCCCGTGGGCTGATCGTCAATGCCCGTGGACAGCGCTACGCCAATGAAGAAATTTACGGCGCGACCCTTGGCCACGCCATGGTCGAGGAACAGGACGGCCGGGCCATTCTGATTCTCAATCGGGCGCTGGTTCGAGAAGCACTCCGTCAGGTCGGCCCGGGCAAGGTGTGGAATTTCCAGCGCCTGCCGGTGTTGCTCAACCTGCTGTTCAACGCCAAACGCAGTAACAGCCTGGCCGGGCTGGCCAAACGCTGCAACCTGCCGCCGGAGCTGCTGCGCCAGAGCGTCGAACGTTATAGCCGCGCGGCGCGGGGCGAGCTGGCGGACGAGTTCGGCAAGTCCGCGGCGATGCTCGCCAACCTCGACCAGGGTCCGTGGTACGCCCTCGACCTGTCCTTCACCAGCCGCCTGTTCCCCTGCCCGGTCATCACCCTGGGCGGGCTGAAGGTCTGCGAGGCCAGCGGGCGGGTGCTGGACCACGCCGGTCAGCCGATCCAGGGCCTGTACAGCGCGGGCCGCAACGCGATCGGTGTCGCCTCCAACCTGTATGTCTCCGGCCTGTCCCTGGCCGATTGCATCTATTCCGGTCGCCGGGCTGCCGCCCATGTGGCCGACCAATTCGCACTTCAAACCGCACGATCAGGAGAACAACAATGCAACGTGTAGAAGGCAAAGTCTGCATCATCACCGGCGCCGCCAGCGGCATCGGTCGCGAAGACGCCCTGCTGCTGGCCCGCGAAGGCGCCAAAGTGGTACTGACCGACCTCAACGAAGAAGCCGGTCGCCAGGTCGCCGCGGAAATCGGCGCCAATGCGCTGTTCATCCGCCACGACATCGCCAGCGAAAGCGACTGGCAACACGTGGTCAAGACCACTGTCGAGCACTTCGGCCGTCTCGACGTACTGGTCAACAACGCCGCGATCCTGGCCTTGGGCAGCATCGAGGACACCACGCTGGAACTGTGGCAGAAGGTGCAGAAGATCAACGGCGACGGCTACTTCCTCGGCTGCAAATACGCGATCCAGGCCATGAAGGAAACCGGTGGCGGCTCGATCATCAACATGTCGTCGGTCGCGGCCTTGGGCGCGATGCCGATGTTCTGCGCCTACTCGGCGTCCAAGGGCGCAGTGGCGGCGATGACCCGTTCCATTGCCCTGCACTGCAAGCAACAGGGCTACCGCATCCGTTGCAACAGCGTGCACCCGGACGGCGTGAACACGCCGATGACCCAGGCCCTGGCCGGTGGTCAGGCGATCCCGCAGGAAGCGCTGGACCAGGACCCGATGAACCGCATGGCCGCGCCACGGGACATTGCCAACGTGGTGCTGTTCCTCGCCACCGACGAGTCGCGTTTCGTCAACGGTGCCGAGATCCGCGTCGACAACGCGCAATTGATCAGCGGGCTCTGAGGTCGAGGTGAACATGGGCACGCAACAACAGAACCTGAAACCGGCCGAATCAACGACGGGAAGCGTCTCATTGCAAGTGTGCGCGGTGATCGACGAGACCGCCGACGCGCGCTCGCTGGTGCTGGACGTACCGCCAACCCTGCGTGAGCGCTTTCGCTACAAACCGGGCCAGTTCCTGAGTTTTCGCGTGCCCTTGGCCGGCAAACTGTTGACCCGCTGCTATTCCATGGCCAGCTCGCCCCTCGCGGATGCGTTGCCCAAGGTCACGGTGAAACGGGTCGACGGCGGCCGGGTGTCGAACTGGATGAACGAAGTGCAGGTCGGCGACTGGCTGGAAGTACTGCCACCGGCCGGGCTGTTCTGCCTGGACCCGCAGGCGGACACCGAAAAGCCCCTGGTCCTGTTCGGTGGCGGTTCGGGCATCACCCCGGTGTTTTCCATTCTCAAATCGGTGCTGCACAGCAGCCGGCGACCGATCAAGTTGATCTACGCCAACCGCGATGAAGCGTCGGTGATTTTCAAGGACGAGCTGTGCCGGTTGATCAAGGCGCATCCTGATCAACTGCACGTGGTGCACGTCCTCGATTCGGTGCAGGGTTTTCTGACCGACCATCAGGTCCGTCATCTGCTGCGCGGATCGGCCGGCGGCGACTACTTCATCTGCGGACCTGGGCCGTTCATGGACACCGTGGAGCGCACCCTGCTGGCATTGGGCGAGGCCGCCGACCGCATCCATGTCGAACGCTTCGTTTCACCACCGGACCCGGATGACCTGCTGGCCGAAGAAGCCGTGGCTCGCGAGGCAGCGATGGGGTCGCAGTGCAAAGCGCTGATCGTCGAACTCGACGGCCAGCAACACGAAATTGCCTGCCAACCCGGCGATACCCTGCTGCAAAGCTGCAAGGCGGCGGGCCTGGACGTGCCGTCGTCCTGTGAAGAAGGTTTTTGCGGGGCGTGCATGTGCGTGGTCAAGGAAGGTGAAGTCCAGCTGGCGCGCAACGATGTGCTGACGCCCAAGGAGCTGTCCGAAGGCTGGACCCTGGCTTGCCAGAGCCGCCCGACCGGGGCGAAGGTACGCCTGAAATTCCCGGATTGAGCCCCGCCCCTCCTGTAGGAGCGAGCTTGCTCGCGATGGTCGTCAACGATAACGCGGGGTATCTGAATGCCCGCGTTGTCAGGGCGTTTTTCGCGAGCAAGCTCGCTCCTACAGTAAACGGAATTCCCCATTTCAGGCGCTCTGTCGCCATAGTCTCAACGGACGATCATCTTGGCCCGGTCTGCGGTTAGACTCGGCCACAGCATTAGCCCACAACAATAAAGAGGTGCAGTTATGGCTCGTTTGCAGAATAAGGTCGCGGTGGTCACCGGCGGCGCTTCGGGGATCGGCCTGGCCTGCGTGCGCCGTTTCGCGGCCGAAGGCGCGCAAGTGGTCGGGCTGGACATCGGCAGCGCACCGGCAGACTTTCCCGGCCTGTTCATGAACCTCGACGTGCGCGACGAAGCGCAGGTGCAGCAGGTCATGCAAGAAGTCATCAGCCGCTTCGGGCGCATCGATGTACTGGTCAACGCCGCCGGCGTCGCCGACCAGGGCAGCGTGACCCAGACCACCACCGCCAACTGGCAACGGGTGATGGACATCAACCTGACGGGCAGCATGCTCACCAGCAAGTACGCGCTGGAGTCGATGGTGTCGCAACGCGGCGGCTCGATCATCAACGTCGGTTCGATCTTCGGCCTGCAAGGCTGCGACGGTAACGTGGCCTACAACGTGTCCAAGGGCGGCATCAACCAGCTGACCCGCTCGATGGCCATCGACTACGGCTACGCCAACATCCGCGTCAACGGCCTGTGCCCGGGCCTGATCGAAACGCCGATGACCAGCATGGTCCGTGACAATGACGCGTTCCACGCGTTTTTCGCCTCGCAGCACATGCTCAGCCGCTCCGGGCAACCGGAAGAAGTGGCCAACGTCGCGCTGTTCCTGGCGTCCGACGAAGCTTCCTTCGTCAGCGGCCAGATGATTGCCGTGGACGGTGGCTTCTCCGCCGGTCGCCGTTTCGCCCCGCCCGCCCAGTAATTCGCAATCCGGCCGGGCGCCCTGCCCGGCCTACTCCCTTTTCCGTACTTGTCTTCTAACCGGGGAGGCCCCATGCCGCCTGTCGCCACCGCACTGACCATCGCTCAACTGTTCGCCAACGCTGCCCAGGCCTACGGCGACCGCCCGGCCATCGAGGACGCGGGCCACAGCATCAGCTACCGACAACTCGACCAACTGCGCCGCCAGGCGGCCCGGGCGCTGCTGGCCCTCGACGTACAGGTCGGGGACCGCGTGGCCATCTGGGCGCCCAACGTATGGGAATGGATCGTCGCCGCCGGCGCCCTGCAAAGTGTCGGCGCCGCCCTGGTGCCGCTCAACACCCGGATGAAGGGCAGCGAGGCCGGCTACATCCTGCGCGAAAGCGGTACCTGCGTGCTGTTTGCCATCGGCGAATTCCTCGGCGCGGACTACCCCGGCATGCTCGCGTCGGAAGACCTGCCTGAGCTGCGCCATGTCGTCAGCCTGCGCAGCGCCAATGCGGGCACCCTGGCGTGGGAACGGTTCATGGACCTGGCGACCGACGTGCCGCAACTGGCCTTGCGCACCCGCGAACAAAGCGTTGGCCCGCAGGCCTTGTCCGACGTGCTGTTCACCTCAGGCACCACCGGCAAGCCCAAAGGCGTGATGACCAGTCACGGCCAGAACCTGCGCATCGTGCGCGACTGGAGCGATATCGTCGGTTTGCGCGAGAGCGATCGCTACCTGATCGTCAACCCGTTCTTCCATTCCTTCGGTTACAAGGCCGGCTGGCTGGCAGCGCTGATGCGCGGCTGTACCCTCCTGCCGCAGCAGGTGTTCGACGTGCAGGCCGTGCTCGAATGCGTGCAGCGTGAGCGCATCACCGTGTTGCCCGGGCCGCCGACGCTGTATCAATCGTTGCTGGCCCATCCGCAACGCAACGAATTCGACCTGAGCTCCTTGCGCGTGGCGGTGACCGGGGCGGCGGCGATCCCGGTGGAGATGATCCACCGCATGCGCGACGAACTCGGGTTCGCCACCATCGTCACTGCGTATGGCCTGACGGAAGTCTGCGGTTTCGCCACGATCTGCCGCTCCGGCGACTCGGCGGAGTTGGTCGCCAACACCAGTGGCCGGGCGATGCCGGGGGTGCAAGTGCGCTGTGTCGGCAGCAGCGGTCGCAGTCAGCCGGCCAACATCCCCGGTGAAGTGCAGATCCGCGGTTACAACCTGATGCAGGGTTATCTCAACAACCCTGAAGCCAGCCAGGAAATACTCGACGCCGACGGCTGGCTGCACACCGGCGACATCGGCATGCTCGACGAACAGGGCTACCTGCGCATCACCGACCGACTCAAGGACATGTTCATCACCGGTGGTTTCAACGTGTACCCGGCGGAAATCGAACAGTGCCTGCTGACCTACCCGGGCGTGGCCCAGGCAGCGGTGATCGGTATTCCCGACGAGCGCATGGGAGAGGTGGCGATGGCGTTCCTGCTGCCCGCACCGGGCGCGGAAATCGAACAGGCGCGGTTCCTCGCCTGGTGCCGTGAGCAGATGGCCAACTACAAGGTTCCACGCCGGGTGCAGGTGCTGCAGAGCATGCCGATCAATGCGGCGGGCAAAGTGACCAAGAATGTGTTGCGCGAGTGGGCACTGCAACCAGCCGACTAAACGCAAAACCACTGTAGGAGCGAGCCTGCTCGCGATGGTGTGTCAGTCGACATCAATGCAACTGATAGACCATCGCGAGCAGGCTCGCTCCTACAATGTTCGGGGGTGTAGACAAATTTCCCGCCCGACACAGATCAACTGTGGGAGCGGGCTTGCTCGCGAAGGGGTCATCAGCCTCAACATTATTGTTGACTGCCATTCCGCTTTCGCGAGCAAGCCCGCTCCCACAGGGTTATGTGTTTTACCTGGTGCCGAGTCAAACCACCCGCGCCGGATGCTGCTGGCGCGGGTCGCCGAGCATGGCGCGGTGGGACGGAGGCTGGCGGCCTTCGGCTTCGCTGATGCCGTAGCCAAGGGCGATTTCGGCGGTGATCAGGGTTTGCCCGGATAACGCCATCAACTGCGGATCATTGAGCAAGGCATGAATCACCCGCCCGTTGAATTGCGGGGTTTCCGCGTGGGCCAGAAACGCCTGGTACTGCTCGCCATGCTGCTCGCCGGCAATCTTCGTGCGTTCGGTCAGTTGCGGGCCGAGCCACAGCGACAACGCCGCCACGCCCTGCCCTTCGAAATCGATCGCCATGTCGGCCGCCAGCTTGTCGACTCCGGCCTTTTGCGCGCCATACGCCGGGCCGTGCATGTAGCAGCCGGCGCCGAATGACGAAGTGAAGCAAATCAGGCCTTGAGCACTTTTCAGCAACAGCGGGGCCGCGTAGTAGCTGGCGATGTAGGCCGAGCGCAGACCGACGTCGAGAATGCGCGCCAGCTCCAGCGGCTTGGCCCAGAACGGTCCTGGCTCGATCAACTGGTCATGGATGAATGCGGCGTTGTTCACCAGCAAATCCAGATGCCCGCATTCATCTTCCACACGGGCAAACAGCGCCCGGACCTGCGCGTCATCGGCGTGGTCACAGACCACCGCGATACCGCGGCCACCGGCGGCGGTGATCGCGGCGGCGGTGTCCTCCAGAGAACCGTTCAAGGCATGCCCGTACAAGTTCGACCCGCCCTGCGTCGGGGCACGACCGGTGACATACACCGTCATACCCGCCGCCCCCAGGGCCAGGGCAATGCCCTGCCCCACTCCGCGACTGGCGCCGGTCACTACGGCTATCTGTGAACGCTGGCTGTTCATTCGACACTCCCGAACAAGGTTTTCGCTGAAGCGGTTTCGCTCTGGCGCTTGATGTGATTGGCCGCCAGGTAACCGAAGGTCATGGCTGGGCCTATGGTCGAACCGGCACCCGGATAGGTGCGGCCCATCATCGAGGCGGCGCTGTTGCCGATGGCGTACAGGCCGTTGATCGGTTGCCCGTCCTCGTGCAACACGCGGGCGTGCACGTCGGTCAGCAGGCCCCCCTTGGTGCCGATGTCGCCGGCGTCGATGCGCACGGCGTAGAACGGCCCCTTGAGCAACGGTGCCAGGCACGGATTGGGTTGCACGTTCGGGTCGCCGTAATAGCGGTCGAACAGTGACTCACCCTTGTGGAAATCCTCATCGACGCCCTGCACGGCCATGCCGTTGAAGCGCTGCACCGTGCGCACCAGCCCGGCACTGTCGACGCCGATTTTCGTCGCCAGCTCTTCCAGGCTCGACGCCTTGTGGAAGTAGTCGCGCAGGTGCTCGGGCAATTGCCAATCGCGCTGGGCATAACCCGGCAGCAAGGCGCCGCACGGGTACTTGCGCCGGAATTCGGCGTCGAACACCATCCAGCACGGCACGCTCGCGGCGCCTTCGCGGTTGTTGGCGTACATCGCATAAACGATATCGGTATAGGGCGCGGCTTCGTTGACGAAACGCTCCCCCGCCGCGTTGACCATCACGCACCCGGGCAAGGTTCGCTCAACGAACAGCGCACGCTGCTTTTCTTCGCCCTTGACGTAAGTGGTCGGTGCCCACCAGCTGTGCTCCATCAACGCGGTCCGCGCGCCGATGGCCTGGCCGGCACGAATGCCATCGCCGGTATTGTTGGGCGGCGTGGCACTCCAGTTGGCCTGGGACGGCTGTGGCAAGTACTGCTCGCGCATCGCCTGATTGCGCTCGAAACCACCGGCGGCGATGATCACGCCGTAGCGCGCCTTGACGTTGAGCAACTGGCCGTTGCGATTGACCCGCGCCCCACCGACCCGGTCGCCGACCAGCAACAGCTCTTCGAGTGCACAGTTGAGCCACAGCGATTTGCCGCGATCCTGCAACGAACAGCGCAAGGCCCCGATCAAGGCATTGCCCAGGGTCAGAAAGCGGTCGCGGCGGGACAAGCGCCGGCCCTCGCGGTCACGCCAGTAGCGCCACATCACCCGCAGGGTCAGGCGCAGCCAGCCGGGGCCACGGCACAGCAGCACTTGCGCCTCTTTCATGGTCATCGCCATGCGCCCCATCATCAGGGTGCCGGGGGACGGCGCACGCATGCGCAAAAATTCTTCGCCCAGTTCAGCGGCGTCGAACGGTTGCGGATCCATCGAGCGATAGCCCGGCTTGCCGCCTTCGACTTCCGGGTAGTAATCGGCGTAGCGCGGCTGCGCCTCGAAGCGCACGCGGGTCTGTCGCTCCAGGTATTCGACCATCTCCCGACCGTGCTCGACATAGGCTTCGATGCGCCCGTCGTCGATCTCGCCGTGGGTCACCGCACGGATATAGGCGATCGCTTCGGCCGCCGAATCACTGCCGCCGATCGCATTGATCCGGTGGTTGTTGGGGATCCAGATACCGCCACCGGAGACCGCCGACGTGCCGCCGTACTCGCCGCTCTTTTCGATCAGCAGCGCATTCAGGCCCAGGTCGTGGGCGCGCAGCGCAGCGGTCATGCCCCCGGCCCCCGAGCCAATCACCAACACATCACAGCACTCGTCCCATTTGATCCCGGCAGCGTTCATGCGATCACCTTTGTTCAGCGCCCATCAGGCAGAAACCGCCACCGCCGGATCTTCGCCCGGTGCAGTCGGTCTCGGGATTGTTCGCCGCACGCGCCGGGTGTTCATCGTCCGATGGGACTAAGGCGAACAGCGCAACCACCCCCTGCAAATCGCGTAGTCCGCTTGGACGATGTTGCGCGCAAGTCGTGACTCCATAGTCGCCCACAGCACCAATCACCCCCCTGAAATGCAGGTCGGGCAGGTCTGACCTGGGCCATGAGGACGACATGATAAAAACAATAATCGCCCCACCAACACAGCACCCTCGCGTACAGCTGGCCTTGCTGTTGCTGGCTGGCGGACTAAGCGCTCACGTTAACGCCATGAGCTTTCAGCCAAGCGAAGACTTGAGCATCGACTGGGACACCACACTGACCTACAGCCTCGCCTGGCGGACCGAGTCTCGCGATCACAAACTGACGGCCAATGCCAACGGCAACGACGGCGACAACGCGTTCGACAAAGGCAGCCTGATCAACAACCGCAGCGGCTTTCTCACCGAAGCCAACATCAAGTGGCAAGACGATTACGGCGTGTTCGTCCGGGCGACAGGCTTCTACGACAACGTCTACGATCATGACAACGACAACACCACCGGTACTTCCAACTGCTTTGCCGGCGGTCATTGCAGCCAGCCCGACCGTTTCTCCCAGGACACCATCGACCAGCATCGCAATGAATTGCGCATGCTCGATTACTACGCCTATGGCACCTGGGACGTGAGCGGCCACGCCCTCAACGCGCGCCTGGGTAACCAGGTGGTGAGCTGGGGCGAGAGCCTGTTCTACCCGGGCATTTCCGCAGCCCAAAGCCCGGTGGACGCGACCAAGGCGACCACCCCGGGTGTCGAGGTCAAGGAAATCCTGCTGCCGGTCGGCCAACTGTTCACCCAGTTCGCCCTGACCGAAAGCCTGGGTATCCAGGCCTACTACCAATACAAGTGGGAAAAGACCGAGCTGTTCGGCGTGGGTAGCTACTTCTCCACCACCGACTTCATCGATGAGGGTGGCTTCAACGACGCTTCCGGTTTTGTCACCCGTCTGAAGGACGACAAACCGAGCGACAGCGGCCAGTACGGTCTGGCCTTCACCTACGCCGCCGAGTCGCTGAACAACACCGAGTTCGGCATCTACTACTCGCGTTACCACGACAAGACCCCGTCGCTGGACTTCGCCTCGACCCTGGGACGCTACCAGGTGCGCTACTTCGACAACATCGACCTGTTCGGTGCGAGCTTCGCCACCGTGCTGGGCGACGTCAGCTGGGCCGGTGAAGTCAGCTACCGCGACGGTACGCCGGTAATGGTCAACAACGGCTTCTCAAGCCCTGTGCGTGGCAAGACCATGCAAGCGCAGACGTCGATGATCTACGTGCTCGGCCCGACGTCCTGGGCAGACAACACCACCCTGACCGGTGAGCTGGTCTACAACACCGTGATCAGCAACGACAAGTCGCAGCCGGTGGCCCTGGCACCGGGCTTCTCGCTGCCGGGCACCGACAGCCTGGTCTATGACCGCGATGCCTGGGGCTACACGGTGCAGGCGAACTTTGACTACAACGACGTGTTCAGCGGCTGGGACATGTCGGTGCCTGTCACCTTCAGCGCCGCCGCCCACGGTGACAGCTCGATGGTCGGCTCGATCAACGCCGGCCAGAACGATAACCGCGCCAGCATCGGCAGCTCGTGGCGCTACCTCGGCAACTTCACCGTCGAGGCTCGCTACAACGCCTACCTCGGCAACGCCAACAACAGCCCGTTGGCCGACCGCGACAACGTCGCGCTCAACTTCAAGTACCGGTTCTGATTCCCCAATCGGAGGAGCACAGCATGTCCAGATTCACCCAAACATTATTGAGCACGGCATTGACCGTCGGCTTGCTCGGCAGTGGCCTGGCCTACGCCAAGGTCAGCCCCGAAGAAGCCGCCCGCCTGGGCCAGGACCTGACCCCGATGGGTGCCGAAAAGGCCGGCAACGCCGATGGCAGCATCCCGGCCTGGTCGGGCAAATGGCGCGGTCTGCCACCAGGACTCAAATACGCCGGCCCCGGCACGCCGTACCCGGACCCGTACGCCGCGGAAAAACCGCTGTTCGTGATCGATTCGAAGAACATGGACAAGTACGCCGACAACCTGACCGATGGCCAGAAAGCGCTGTTCAAGCGCTACCCGGATACCTTCAAGATCCCGGTCTACCCGAGCCACCGCGACTTCCGCCTCGATCAGCGCCTGGAAGACCAGATCAAGAAAAACGCCGTCACTGCCGAACTCGACAATGACAACAACGACACGAAAAACGCCTGGGGTGCCTCGCCGTTCCCGATCCCGAAGAACGGCAGCGAGTTGATGTTCAACCATACCTTGCAGGGGCGCGCCAGCACTGAAGAGGCCAATTACGAACAGGCGGTGGTGTACGCCAACAAGGAAAAGGTGCTGGAAGAGGTCAACTACAAGATTTTCTCGATCTGGTCGAGCCCGGACAAAACCCCGGAGGCCGCGAACGGTGTATTCACACACTTCCTGCTCACCACCCTGGAACCGGTGCGCAAGAAAGGCGAGATAGTGGTCGGTCACGAGTTCATCAATCCGACCGCTTCGCCGCGCCAGGCCTGGCAATACAGTCCGGGGCAACGCCGGGTACGTCGCGCGCCGACCGTGGGCTACGATTCGCCGACCGGCGCCGGCGGTTTCCGCGTGTATGACGAAGACCGCTTGTTCAACGGAGCGCCGGACCGCTACAACTGGACCATCGTCGGCAAAAAGGAAATCTACATTCCGTACCACAACTACAAGATCGACGACCCGAGCGTAACGGCCGACCAGATCCTGTCCACCACCGGTCACATCGATCCACAGTACATGCGCTACGAGAAACATCGAGTCTGGGTGTTGCAGGCCAACCTCAAGGAAGGTGCCCGCCACGTGTACGCCAAGCGCGTGCTGTACCTGGACGAGGACACCTGGTCCGCGACCATGGCCGACAACTACGACAGCCGTGGCCAGTTGTGGCGCACCAACATGCAGACCTCGATCTACGCCTACGAGATGCAGCGCTACCACGCCCGCCTCGGCATCTACCACGACCTGATCGCCGGCTCCTACCTGGTTGACCGCATGCTGGTCGATCAGAAACCGGCCAAGCTCAACGCCACCGCCTTCACCGAAGACGAATTCACCCCTGGCAACCTGCGCAAACTCGGCACCCGCTAAAACCTGAACGCCCCGACCGATTCATTCGGTCGGGGCGTTTTGCTTTGTGAAATCCGCGCCGCCCACGGAATACTGCCCATGAACAATCTCCTCACCTGCATCATCGCCATGGCCAGCGTTGGCCTGTCGATGCAAGCCAACGCCCTGAACATCCTGCTGACCAACGACGATGGCTGCCGCGCGCCGGGCATCGATGCGATGTACCGCGCCCTGACCGCCGCCGGGCACAAGGTCACCCTGGTCGGCCCGTTGAACGACAGCAGCGGCATCGGCGCCGCCAGCGTGGTCGTGCCGGGCCAGGCCCTGGCGGTGACCGAGCTGGCGCCGGGCCGGTTTTGCGTCGGCCCGCCGCAAGGCTACACCCCGCCTGCCGGCAAGACCTCTGCCATCGGCACGCCGGTGGATGCGGTCAACGTCGGCCTCGACGTGATCCTCAAGGATTCGCCGCCGGACCTGGTGGTGTCGGGCAGCAACTTCGGCGAAAACGTCGGCCCGCTGACGCAGATGTCCGGCACACTGAACGCTGCGGTGCGCGCGATGTTCAAGGGAATTCCGGCGGTGGCAGTTTCGACAGGCATCGACATGGACCTGATCATCCGCGACCAGCAGGCCGGCTTCCGCAAGACCCTTGGCGCCATGGACGACACGGCGCGGTTCGCGGTGAAGGTCATTGAACAGGCAAGCCTGGCCGGTACAGAAGCCAAACAGGCCTGTGCCAGGAACAAACATCAGTGTGATTTGAACGTGCTCGGCCTGCCGGGCGTCAGCGGCCTGAACCTCAACTACCCGCCGCTCAAACCCGATGAGGTCAAGGGCGTGAGCTTTGCTCCCATTGGCAACTGGGACCGGGTGAACTTCACCTCACAGCGCGGTGCTGACGGCGTGGTCCACGTCAACCTGGCCCCGCCGTCGACACCGACCGAAGCCCAGCAACAGGCCGATGCCTATCAACTGTGGCAAGGCCACGCGGTGATCACCGTGATCGACGGCAACATGACCGCACCGGAGGAGGTGCAGGATCAGGCGAAAAAGATGTTGCAAGGCATTAAACCCTGACACCGCACAAAACCTGTGGTCACCCAAAAACTACTGTGGGAGCGGGCTTGCCCGCGAAGAGGCCGGCACATCCGGCATCTACTTCGCCTGACACACCGTCTTCGCGGGCAAGCCCGCTCCCACAGGTATTGCGTTCGACTCAGGATGCGGGTTGAAACGGCACAAACTCGGTCACTTCCAGATCGAACCCGGACACCGCCTTGTACGGCACCGGTGAACTCATCAGGCGCATTTTTCGCACGTTCTGGTCGCGCAGGATCTGTGCGCCAATACCCAGGGTCCGCTGCGGAAATTGCGGTGTACGCAGTTTGCCGCCGCTGCGCTGGCGCAATTGTTCGAGCACGCCGTCAGCGGTTTCCTTTTGTGCCAGCAACACCAGTACGCCGCAATCGGCAGCAGCGATGCTCGCCAGCGAACGTTCCAGGGTCCACTGTTGCGCCCCGCTCTCGCTTTCACACCCCAGCACATCACGCAACGTCTCGATGCCTTGCACCCGCACCAACACTGGCTGGGAGCTGTCGATCCGGCCCTTGACCAGCGCCAGGTGCAGCGAGCCCTGGTAGGTGTCCTGATAGGTCGTCACCTGGAACTCGCCGTGGCGGGTATGCAACGGGTACTCGCCACCGCGTTCGATCGTGCCTTCATGCAGGATGCGGTAGTGAATCAGGTCGGCGATGGTGCCGATCCGCAAGCCATGCCGTTGGGCGAATTCATGCAACTCGACACCACGGGCCAGTTCGCCGTCCTCGTTGAGAATCCCCACCAGGGTTGCCGCCGGTTGCAGGCCCGCCAGACGCGTCAGGTCGCAGGCGGCCTCGACGTGCCCGGCCCGCTGCATCACGCCACCGGGCAAGGCCTGCACCGGGAAGATATGCCCCGGTTGCACCAGGTCCGCCGGACTGCTGGCCGGGTCGACCGCCACCTGGATCGAGCGCGCCCGGTCCGCCGCCGAAATGCCGGTGGACACCCCGGTGGCCGCCTCGATCGAGCGGGTAAACCCCACGCCGTGCTGCGCCCGGGAGTTAGGCACCATCAAATCCAGGCCCAGCGCCCGGCAGCGCTGTTCGGTCAGGGCCAGGCAAATCAGCCCGCGGGCCTGCACTGCCATAAAGGTGACAGCCTCGGCGTCGGCCTGTTCGGCGGCCATCAGCAAGGAGCCTTCGCCGTTGTGTTCGTCGTCGGTGATGACCACCATCTGACCTGCGCCGATGGCCTCGATCAGTTGCGGCACGGTATGGAAAGTCAGGCTGTTCATTTGAGGGCTCCACGCAGATCGACGCAGGCGTCTGACAACACTTGCGCGGCGGCTTCGACAAACGGCGCCATGCTGATGAAACCGTGGATCATGCCTTCGCAACGCTGCACTCGCACCGCTACTTCAGCCTCGCGCAGGCACTCGGCCAACGCCTCGCCCTCGTCCCGCAACGGGTCGAACCCGGCAGTGATCAACGTGGTCGGCGGCAAGCCCGCCAGGTTCTCGGCAAGCAATGGCGAGGCCAGTGGGTCATCGGCCTGCACCGGGTCTTGCAGGTACTGCGCCCAGAACCAGCGCATCGCCTTCGCCGACAGCAAATAACTATCGGCAAACTCCTCGAAGGACTGACTGTCGCAACCCGCATCGGTGACCGGGTAGAACAGGCACTGATAGCTGACCTTCGGTCCCTTGCGTTGCGCCGCCAACTGACTGACCGCCAGCGCCAGGTTGCCCCCGGCACTGTCGCCGGCCACGGCCAGACGGCTGCCATCGAAACCAAGCTCGGGCGCATGTTCGACCAGCCAGCAAGTGGCCGCATAACAATCGAGCGGTGCTGCCGGGAACTTGTGTTCCGGCGCCAGTCGATAGGCCACCGACACCACCACGGCCTCGGACTGGCGGGCCAGCGAACGGCACAGGTTATCGTGGGTGTCGAGGTTGCCCATGACAAAACCGCCACCATGGAAGAACACCAGCAACGGCAGGTTGGGCGTCTCCGAGGGCCGATACAGCCTTGCATCCAGCTCACCCTCCGCGCCGGCCACCCGCAGGTCGCGCACCTCGCTCATCGGATCGCCGGGGATGGCCGGTAGCAGGTTGTCGGAGAACTGCCGGTACTGAACGGCATCGACCTGGCTGAAATCGGGTTCCGGGATGTCGCGAAACTGCTGGAGTACGCCAGCGATCTGCTTATCGAGCGGCATGGGCATCGTCCTCTACGTCGGCCATTTGAAACTGCGGATTGGTCTCGCCCAGGATGCTTTGTACCCGGCGCTCAAGGGCCGCCTTGAAGCCCTTGTGGGGCAGGATCCAGAAGCGTTTTTGCGCGATGGCGGCGAACACTTGCGCGGCCAGTTCAGCCGGGGTCATGCCCTGGCGAATGGTGCTGTCGAGCAGTTGGCTGAAATCGGAACCGGCGGTGTCCACCACCTGGTTCGACGCCATGATTTCACTGGCCACCGGCCCCGGGCACAGCACCGAAACCGACACCGGCGCACCGAGCATGGCGAGTTCGTAATGCAGGGTTTCCGAGAGCGCGACCACCGCCTGCTTGGTCACGTTGTACGGCGCCATCAACGGACTGCTGACCAGCCCGGCAAGGGACGCAGTGTTGATCACATGGGCGGCACGGCCCTGACTGAGCAACAGCGGCACAAAGCTGCGAATGCCATTGATCACGCCATTGAGGTTGACGCTCAGCATGCGCTGCCATTGCGCCTCGGTGATCTCCCAGCTGAAGCCGGTCTGCATCACGCCGGCGTTGTTGAACAGCAGGTCGACCCCGCCAAAATGCTCGACAGCAAGGTCACGCAAGCGCTCGACCTGCTGCACATCGCCGACATCGGTGACGCAGGCAATCGCTTGCGCACCGCCGGCCGTCAATTCGTCGCACAGGGCTTGCAGCCGCGCTGCATCCCGATCCGCCAGCACCAGGCGCATGCCCAGCGTCACCGCGTGTTCGGCCAGGCCACGGCCGATACCACTGGCGGCACCGGTAATCACCGCTACCGGCCCTTGTTCATCATTCATCGCCAACTCCTGCCATGGGTCCAATGGCGCCAGTAGAGCGGGCCTGCATAAAGCAGCCATCGTCCATTCAGACGATGCCCGCTTTTACAGGGCCGGCAGAATCCCTTACATGCGCCAACCCCGTGATCCCTTGGGAGAATAACAAGATGAGTACCCTGCACCGCATCGAAGCCAAACTGCTGGAAGACCGCTACGCCCGCGGCTGGCATTGCCTGGGCCTGGCCGCGCAATACCGCGACGGCAAGGCCCATCGCCTGGAGGTGTTCGGCACGCGTCTGGTGGCGTTCCAGGGTGAAGACGGCGAGCTGCATATCCTCGATGGCTACTGCCCGCACATGGGCGCCGACCTGAGCACCGGTTGCGTTGAAGGCAACTCGATCCGCTGCCCGTTCCACGCCTGGCGCTGGGGCGCCGATGGCGTGTGCGATGACATCCCCTATGCCAAGCGCATTCCGCCACGGGCCAAAATCAAAAGCTGGCCGATCATGGAAGAAAACCAGTTGCTGTTCGTCTGGAATGACCCCGAAGGCAACCCGCCGCTGCCCGAACAACGCATTCCGCGCATCGACGCCTGCTACAGCGACGAATGGGCCGCCTGGGAAGTCGCCGAATTGCAGATTGGCACCAACTGCCGCGAACTGATCGACAACATCGCCGACATGGCGCACTTCGGCACCGTGCATGGTGCGCCGGTCGAAGAGTTCATCAACGTTTTCGAAGGCCACCTGGCCACCCAGATCATGCGCGCGCGCAGTGAGCGCCTGTCCGGCGACAGCGTGTTGACCACCGAAGCCACCTATTTCGGCCCGGCCTATCAGATCACCGAGATGAACGGCGCGATGAACGGCCAGCCGATCCACTCGATCCTGCTCAACTGCCACGTACCGATCGACCTCGACAGCTTCACCCTGCGTTATGGCGTGCTGGTGAAAAAGATCCCGGGCTTGAGCGAAGAGCAGAACCAGGCGATGGCCAAGGCATACGTGGCGCAGGCTCAGGCGGCCTTCTACGAAGACGTGGCCATCTGGCACAGCAAGACCCGCGTCGACAATCCGCTGCTGTGTGACGGCGACGGTCCGGTCTATCAGTTGCGCCGCTGGTACGAGCAGTTCTACACCGATGTCCAGGCGCTGTCGGCGGACGTTGCCGAACACAAGAAGTTTGTCGTGCGCGCCAGCGAACGGGTCTGACTCAAGCGGCTTTTCGCCCGCCCCGGGCCTGACCGACAGCCGCCGGTCAGGCCCTGAGCCCGAGCGTTGCAAGGAGCCGATTCCGGCGCTTATTCTCGGCCACCGCCAACGCTAATAATAAAAACGGTTTTTCCCCATGCAGCAGAGCCTCAGCCTCGATACGTTCAGTGATTTGATCGGCAACCTCTATCAGGGTCCGCTGGAAAACATTCCCTGGGCCACCTTTCTCAATCAACTCAACGTGCACCTGAACAGCAAATACGTGACCTTCATCCTGCGTCCGCCCAGCGCCCACGTGGACGGCTTGATGGTCAACACCACCGGCACCTCGACCGAGGCGACCGCGTCCTATAACAAACACTTTTTCAGCCTCGACCCGTTTGTCGACCTGCCCAACCGCCAGGTCGTGACCCTCGCCGAGTTCGTCTCCAACGACGACTGGCAGAACTCCGAGTTCTACAAGAATTTCCTCGAGCCGGTGGACGTGTTCCACATCCTCGGTGCCGACATCAACACGGTCGATGGCGCCCAGTGCCGCATCCGCATCAGCCGCGGGCGTGACGACAAGCCCTTCGGCAATGAAGAAAAGGCCATGCTCACGCATTTCATTCCGCATCTGGAGCGCTCGATCAAGATCCATATGCAGCTCAACCGCATCGAGGCCGAGCGCAACCTGTACGCTGGCGCGGTGAACCAGATGGCGGTCGGCACGATCATCCTCGACGAGTCCGGCAAGGTGCTGCAGACCAACCAGGTCGCCGACCGGCTGATCCAGGAAAAGGACGGCATCAAACTGGTCAACGATGGCCTGCAGGTCGGTACGGCCCGGGATACCCAGGAGTTCCGCCGACTGGTCAAGCAGTCACTGCTGTCGCAGAAAAGCAGCAACCCGTCGGTGGTCGAGGCCCTGCGTGTGCAGCGGCCGTCCGGGAAGGCGGACCTGGGGATCATCGTGCGCTCGGTGCCATTGACCGACTGGAGCGAGGGCAAGCAGTGCCCGACCGTGGTGATTTTCATCAGCGACCCGGAGCAACAGTCCACTGCGCCGCAGGAAATCGTTCGCGCGCTGTTCGACTTCACCCCGGCGGAAACCCAGCTGGCGATGCTGCTGGCCAACGGCCTGACCCTCGACGAAGCGTCGGAAGAACTGGGCATCAGCCGCAACACCTCGCGGGCGCACTTGCGCTCGACCTTCTCCAAGACCGGCGTGACCCGCCAGACCATGCTGGTGCGCCTGATCCTGCGCAGCGTGGCGACCCTCGGCTAGCGGCCCTTGCCGCCCTCGTCCGCTCGGACGATGGCGGCCTGCGTTGTACAGCGCACAGTGTCTGTATCCCAAACAGGGGACTGCCCCATGCGCAACTGCCCAACCATCCTCAAGACTGAACTGCTGGCGCAAAGCGGCCACTTTCAGATCGAAGCCCTGCACCTGCAATTCAGCAACGGCCAGCAGCGGGTCTACGAACGCCTGCGCGGCACCGGTTATCGCTCGGTGATGCTGGTGGCGATGCCCGATCCGCAACATGTGTTGCTGGTGCGCGAATACGCGGTCGGTGTGGAAAAAACCATACTTGGCCTGCCCAAGGGCGGCGCCGAGCCCGATGAAGACTATTTGCAGGCGGCGCAGCGCGAGCTGAGCGAAGAAGTCGGCATGCGCGCCGAACGCCTCACCGAACTGGGCGAACTGACACTGGCACCGGGACACCTGTGCCATCGCTACAAGGTGGTACTGGCCGAACAACTGAGCCCCTGCCAACTGCAAGGCGACGAACCCGAACCCCTGGAATGCCTGCGAGTGCCCCTGGCCCATATCCCCGAACTGGTGGCCCGCGGCGAACTCCATGAAGCCCGGGCCATTGCCGCGCTGTTCATGGCAATAGGCGCCCTCGCCCAACGCGACTGACACCGCACAAATCCCGAAAACACCCAATTACCTTGTGGGAGCGGGCTTGCCCGCGATGGCGATGGGTCAGGCAACATGGATGCTGGCTGTGCCGGCCTCATCGCGGGCAAGCCCGCTCCCACAAGGGACCATGGAGGTTTCAAGTCATCGGCTAGTCCATTCGGACGAAGACGGGTTTAACCAATCGCAATAACGTACCTCTACAACAATAAAACCGTGTCGAGACCCATCATGCGCAAATCTACTTGTGCTCTGTTCATCATCCTCTGTGCGGGTACTTCCACCAGCCTGTGCCAACTGTTCAAGAATGAAGCCTACCGACCAACCACGGCCTACTTCAGCTGTTCGAGCGCGGCCATCAACTGTTATCCGCCGGTGGTGCGCAACCTGCTGCCTTGAGCGCGGTTTGCAACTGCCATAAAAAAACCACCGAATCATCGGTGGTTTTTTTGTTTCTCCGGGATCAGGTCGGCAACACGCCCCTGGCCCGCGACAGCGTCAGCGCCAGGTCTTCGATCATGTCTTCCTGACCGCCCACCGTGCCACGTCGCCCCAGCTCCACCAGCAGCTCACGAGCAGCGATGCCGTACTTCTGCTCGGCACGCTTGGCGAACAGCAGGAACGAGCTGTAGACGCCGGCGTAACCCAGGGTCAGTGCATCGCGGTCGAGGCGGATCGGCTGGTCCATCATCGGCACCACCAGGTCTTCGGCCACGTCCATGATCTTGTAAAGGTCCACACCACTGTTGACGCCCATGCGCTCCAGCACCGCGACGAACACTTCCAGCGGCGTATTGCCCGCTCCAGCGCCAAGGCCGGCAACCGATCCGTCGATCCGCGCAGCACCGGCCTCGATGGCGGCCAGGGAGTTGGCGATGGCCATGCCCATGTTGTGGTGGCCGTGGAAACCGACTTCGGTCCCGGTGTTCAGTCCGGCACGCAGGGCAGCGATTTTTTGCGTTACTTCATCCGGCAGCATGTAGCCGGCCGAATCGGTGCAATAAATGCAATTGGCGCCGTAGCTTTCCATCAACCGCGCCTGCTCCAGCAGCTTCTCCGGGCTGACCATGTGCGCCATCATCAGGAAGCCGACGGTGTCCAGGCCCATTTTCGCCGACATGCCGATGTGCTGGCCGGACACGTCCGCTTCGGTGCAGTGAGTGGCCACGCGAATGGTCGATACGCCGTGCTCGTGGGCCATTCTCAGATGGTCGAGGGTGCCGATGCCCGGCAGCAGCAACGCCGACACCTTGGCCTGTTTCAACTGCGGGATCACCGCGGCGAAATACTCCTCGTCGCTGTGGGCCGGGAAACCGTAGTTCAGCGACGCACCGCCCAGGCCGTCGCCGTGGGTGATTTCGATCAGCGGCACACCCGCGGCATCGAGGCCGGTGGCCACCGAGACCATTTGTTCGATACTGATCTGATGCTGTTTGGCATGCATGCCGTCGCGCAGACTCATGTCGTGCAGGCGCACGCTCTTACCTTGCAAGTTCATGGCAGTTCTCCACTCAACGGACGGGCAGTTGCAGGGTGCCCTTGTGGGCTTCTTCGGCGAACATCTCGGCCGTGCGCAAACCGGCGGCGGTCATGATGTCGAGGTTGCCGGCGGACTTGGGCAGGAAATCGCCGAGGCCTTCGACCTCGATGAAGATCGACACCTTGCGCCCGTCGAACACCGGCCCGTTGATCAGCTTGTAGCCGGGCACATAGCGCTGCACTTCGCGGACCATCTCCAGCACCGAGGTGCGGATTGCATCCTGGTTCGGCTCGTCATCAGTCAGGCAGTGGATGGTGTCGCGCATCATCAGCGGCGGCTCGGCCGGGTTGATCACGATGATCGCCTTGCCGCGTCGGGCGCCGCCGATCTTCTCCACCGCGCCGGCCGTGGTGCGGGTGAATTCGTCGATATTCTGCCGCGTGCCCGGGCCCACTGAACCTGAGGACACCGTGGCGACGATTTCGCCGTAGCTCACCGGCTGCACCCGCGATACCGCCGCCACCATCGGGATGGTCGCCTGGCCGCCGCAAGTGACCATGTTGACGTTCATCGCCAGGCTCGACGCATGTTCCTTGAGGTTGACCGGCGGTACGCAGTACGGGCCAATGGCCGCCGGCGTGAGGTCGATCATGATCACTCCGAGCTCGTTGAGCTTGCGGCTGTTTTCCGCATGCACGTAGGCCGAAGTGGCATCGAAGGCAATGCGAATGTCATCGTCGAGGACGTGGGGCAGCAGCCCGTCGACGCCATCAGCGGTGGTCTTCACGCCCATCTCGCGGGCGCGCTTGAGGCCCTCCGATTGCGGGTCGACGCCGACCATCCATACCGGCTCGATCCACTCCGACCGGCACATTTTCATCAGCAGGTCAGTGCCGATATTGCCCGGGCCGATAATGGCCGCTCTGAGTTTTTTGCTCATGGGGTCAAACTCCAAAAGTCAGGCGCAGAAAGACACCCGGGCACTGCCCAGGCCATCGATGGTCAATTCAAAACGGTCGCCGGCACGGGCCGGTTCCAGCGGTACCAGTGAGCCCGACAGGATGATTTCCCCGGCCGTGAACGGAATGCCGAAGGCGCCCAGGGTGTTGGCCAGCCAGGCCACGGCGGTCAGTGGATTGCCCTGCACCGCCGAGCCCAACCCTTCACTCAGGGGCTGGCCATTCTTGAACACGCGCATGCGCAGGTTGGGCAAGTCCAGCTCTCGCGGATCGACCTTGCTATCGCCCAGCACAAACACGCCGCAGGAGGCGTTGTCGGCCACGGTGTCCTGAATGCGGATGCGCCAGTCGTGAATCCGCGAGTCGACGATCTCGAAGCACGGCATCACGTATTCAGTGGCGTCCAGCACGTCGGCTTCGGTGATACCCGGGCCAACCAGATCACGCTTGAGCTTGAAGGCGATCTCGCCCTCGGCGCGGGGCTGGATCAGCTTGTTGGCAGCCAGGGAAATCCGCGCGTCGTCATCGAACGCCATCTGCCGCGTGATGAAACCGAAATCCGGCTGATGCACGTTGAGCATCTGCTGGACCGCCGCCGAGGTCACGCCGATCTTCTTGCCGACGATCTGGTCACCGGCCGCTACCCGACGCTCAATGGCGTACAGGGAAATGTGATAGGCGTCCTCAATGCTGATCGCCGGCCAACGCTCGGTCAGCGGCGCCAGGGTGGAGCCGCTGAGCAGCGCCTGATAAAGCTCTTCGCCGAACTCACGGCGCAATTGCACGCTCATCGGCGGGCCTCCTGAAGAAAGGCCAGGCACTGGCGGTTGAACAGATCACGATGCTCGACCTGCACCCAATGCCCGCATTCGCTGAGCATCACGAAACGGATGCCGGAGCAGTTTTCCAGCATGGTCTGGGCACCGGAGGACGGGCAGAACTTGTCGTTCATGCCCCAGAAACCGAGGATCGGGCACTGCAGCTCGCCCAGGCGCGCGGTCATGTTCGGCACCTGCATGGTCGACAGCACGCACACCGGTTGCTGCTGCACCACAGCCACCCGCTCGTTGACCGTCTCGTCACTGATCAGGCTTTCATCGAACAGTTGCAGGGCCAACAGGCGACGCATGCCCGCCGCATCGTTCAGCTCACCCTTGGCGAAGGCCGCGCCCATTTTCTGGATGCCTTCCATCTGCAGGTAATACTGTTCCTTTTCCATCAGGCCACCGGGCGCCATCAGCACCAGGCGACTGACGCGCTGCGGTTGGTCGAGGGCCAGTTTGATTGCGATCGCGCCACCCAGGGAGTTGCCGACCAGCACGCAACGCTGGATATCCAGGGCGTCGAGCAGACCGCTCAGTGCGGCAACGAAGAAGTCCAGGGTGTAGAGGGTGTCGGGTTTGTCCGAAGCGCCGTAACCTGGCAAATCCGGGACGATCACCCGATAGCCGGCTTCGGCGAACACCGGGTAGTTCTGCTTGAAGTTGCTGTGACCGCTGGCGCCCGGCCCGCTGCCATGGATGAAAATCACCGGCTCGCCGTTGCCGGTGTCTTTGTAGTGCAGCTGCAAACCATCCGGCAGCGTAACGAAGTGCCCTTGCGCTGAAGCGCCCATAAGGTGTCCTCCCGGCCTGTTGTTGTCGCCGGATTATTCCGAGGGCCCGGACAATCAACATCGTCCGACAGGACTACGCGCCTGTACTGCCTGCACTGTAGGAGCGAGCTCGCTCGCGATGGTCGTCAACGATGACGCTGGATGCCTGACACCCCGCGGTGTTCTCAGGCCCATCGCGAGCCAGCTCGCTCCTACAGCAGACAATCTCTAGTCTCATCGGACGTTGGCCGACGGGGTCGGCAGACCTAGCATCGGTCAAATTCCCGAGCGACTGAACGAGGCCCCCCATGCTTGATCCAATGGACTTTCGCGGCAAAGTGGTACTGGTCACCGGCGGCGGCAAAGGTGTCGGGCGCGGCATCAGCCAGCGCTTCCTCGAGTGCGGCGCCGACGTGGTGATCTGCGGGCGCGAAGCCCCGCCAACCTTGCCTGCCTGCGGCGGGCGCGAGGCGTTGTTCGTGGCCTGTGACCTGCGCGACGTCGAGCAATCGGCAGGCCTGATCGCGCAGATCGTCGAGCGCTTCGGCCGCCTCGATGTGCTGGTCAACAACGCCGGTGGCTCACCGAATGCCGACGCCGCAACGGCCTCGCCGCGTTTCAGCGAAGCGATCATCCGCCTGAACCTGATCGCGCCACTGAACCTGTGCCAACAAGCCAACCAGGTGATGCAGGCCCAGGCCGACGGAGGAGCGATCATCAACATCTGCAGCGTCAGCGCCACCCGCCCTTCCCCCGGCACGGCCGCCTATGGCGCGGCCAAGGCCGGCCTGCTGAACCTGACCACCTCGCTGGCGGTGGAGTGGGCGCCCAAGGTGCGGGTCAACGCCGTGACCGCCGGGCTGATTCTCACCGAGCAGGCGGCCATGCATTATGGTGACGACGCGGGCATTGCCCGGGTGGCGGCGACCATTCCGCTGCAACGCCTGGCAAACCCGGAAGATATTGGCGATGCCTGTCTGTACCTGGCCTCGAAGCTGGCCCGCTATGTCAGCGGCGCGGACATAGCGGTGCATGGCGCAGGTGAACGCCCGGCGTTTCTTGATGCGGCCCAATCCCATTCATAAGAGGACTTTCGACATGCCCGTAGCCAGCCACAGTGTTTTGCTGAACCTCACGCCACAAGCCGCCTGGACCAAACTGTGTGACCTGAGCCTCGCCCCGCACTATGTGCCGGGCCTGACCGGTTGCCAGTTTCATCCCGGCGCACAGGAAGGCGTCGGCGCCAGTCGCCGGGTGCTGCGCAAGGGCGGTCAGTATCTGGATGAAAGCGTGGTGCAGTGGCAGGAAGGCACGGGGTTCGTGCTGCGGCTGCACAAGGGCGGCAATGACTCGCCCTTTCCGTTTCGCGGGGCGAGTTTCAGTTATGCCTTGCAAGCTGAAGGCAACGCGACCCGCATCACCCTGCAAATGAGTTACCGCCTGCGCGGTGGCAGGTTGGCAGAATGGTTGTTGGCCAATGCCTTCAACAAGGTGGTGAAGCAGATAGCCGAGAACCTCAAGGCCTACTACGAAACCGGCCGCACGCAGAATCCGGATATGGCTGTCGGCACATCCAACATCAATGTTGCCTGACACGCCGCCTTCGCGAGCAAGCCCGCTCCCACAAGGGATTGGGGATACTCGCAATGCCGGCGTCACCACAAAAAACTGTGGGAGCTGGCTTGCCAGCGAAGAGGCCGGCACATTCAGCATTGATGTTGCCTGACATGCCGCCATCGCG
>NZ_JBKFTN010000032.1:0-52385 GCF_050432945.1 Pseudomonas sp. 18173 | reverse complement strand
GGCCTGCCGATACGGTAATCGTGAGCGTCCAGGCACCCGTGGTCGCGTGGGCCGTCGCCTTACCCTTGGACACTGCGGATGGGCCGGAACCATCAAAAATCTCGACCTGCATGCCATTGCTGGCCTGGCCCTTCAAGGTCAGTGTGGTGCTGATAGTGCTTGCGCCTTCCGCGACCTCCGCGTTGTTGCTGTCCAACACATTGACCAGCGTCGGTACGATCAGGGACACGACGGTCAAAGTGCGCGCCGCCGAGGTCTGACCTGAGCCATACAGGGCTTTGGCGGTGAAGCTGTGCGCCGCCACGCTCAGTCCGGTGATGGCGTGGCTCCAGTTGCCGCTGGCATCGGCGGTCGCCTCGCCTTTATTGGTCGTACCGTCCAAAATCTGAACTTTCTGCCCTTTGCTCGCGGTGCCGGTGAGGGTGAGCGAGGTGTCAACCGTGGTGCCGCCGTTGGGGATGTCCTCGCCATTGGCGCCAGCGACCTTGGTGATGGCCGGGGTGACCACCTCAAAGGCCCTGATGCTGTACACCTGATCGGCAAACACCAGCGCATTGGCCTCGACGTTGCTCTTGTCCAGCGCCGCCTTGAAACTTAACGTCAACTTGCTGGCATCGGCCAGGTCCTTGAAATAGCTATTGACGACACTTGCCGGCCAATACCCCTGCTCGAACCAGGTGGTGTTGACGGAGTCACCCCCCCCGTTCCAGACGACCAGGTTATGCTCGCTGCCATTGGCTTTCTTGCCCGACAGGCTCATCCACACCTGTTGACCGACCGCCATCAGCGGCCAATCCCGCGCATGGACGGTGACGTTCTTGCTGCCCAGTTTCACCAGGTCGAGGACACCGTCCCCGTCGGCGTCGGTGATGATCGGTGAGTTCAGCGCCGTGATCGGCAAGCTGCCGACGTTGAGCGTCAGTGCCGGCGAGGTGTAGGGCTTGCCGTCGCGGGTGATGGTGAAGGTGACGGTGACGGCTTTCGCCAAATTGAACGCCAGCACGCTGACCGGCAAACCGATGCTGTAGCCCGTCTCGCTGACCGGCCGGGCGGGCGTGGTGTGCGAGCCGTCCGCCGGGGTGCCCGCGGCGCCGGCCCAGGTCACGCTCAGCAGGTCGTCGGGCAGCAGGCCTTCTGCCGGGATCACGGCGGTCAGTGCGTCCTTGGCCTTGATCGGCTGCAAGGTCGTGCCGTCGGGTTCGGCCTGGAGGATCGCCGGGGGAGTCTTCAGTTCCACCGCCTCGCCCACGCTGAACTTCAACAGATTGGAGTAACTGGTGCGCTCCGGCGTGTCCGGCGTTGCCGCGCGGTAAATCTCATACGAGGCCGTCACCGTCCCGCCGCGGTTGGGCTTGATGTGAGCGGCCACAAACGCTGCGTTCAAGGCGAACGGCACCTCCTTGTCGGCATTGAGCGAGGTGATGTCGATCGAGTCCGAGGTCTTGCCCGTGACCGAGCCGATCCAGCTGTAGGTCACCTTGTCGCCGCGTTTGGTCGGGATGTTCGCGCGCGGAGCCGTGAGGCGACTGACGCCGCCGGGCAGCTCGTCCGGGTCCAGCACGCCGTCCGCCTCGCCGAGCACGCGCGGTGCTGCCAGTTCCAGCAGCGGCTCGCCGACGCGCAGCGGGGCGTGGTGCAGGGATTCGCGACGCAGGGTGCCGCCGTCCTCGGCCTCGGCCAACAGCACGTAGAACAGGTCCAGCGTCCCGCCATCGATGGCCCTGAGGTGCTGGCCGTCGACGATGAGGGAAATCGGCTCCTTGGCCTCGATCTCGCCGAGGCTGAGCGTGTGCCCGGGCAGTTCCGGGTCATAGGTGTTGAAGTCCGGTTTGGTGCCGACCCAGCGCAGCAAGATGACCATGCCGGCTGCCATGACCTCATCGAACGGGATGTCGATCGCCGTCGACGGCAGCTCAGGGTCGAGCGAGCCCTGCTCGGCGTCCCGGGCTAACGGCGCCGCCAGACGCCGGGCTTCGCCGACGATTTGCACAAATTGCCCCTTGGACGGCAGGTTCGGCGAACCGCTGCGCTCCAGGCGATAACTGAACACCGCCTGGGTTTTGGCTAACTGGCGCGCGGCGGCGTTGGGCAACTTCAGCTCAAGGATGCTCGGCAGGCTGGTCAGCGGCTCGCCGCGCACCTCGATCGCGACCGCCTCGCCGTCCAGGCTGGTGCCCCGAATCAGGCCGACCGGCACGTCACCGACTTTGAAATCCGGCGCGAGGGCAATGATCTGCAAGGTCACCGGTGCATCGCCCAGCTTGTCCAGGTCCAGCACATTGTTGACGGCCTCCTTGACGATGGGCGGAGCCAGTCGTGAGGTGCCGGTGTCGACGCGGATGCGCACCTCGGCGCTCCAGTCTTCGGAGCGGTTGTCGACGATGTCGTGCACTTCGAAGGTGACCGCCAACCCGTCGGTATCGCCGGCCTCAAGGATGGTGTCCTTGTCGATCCGAATCGCCAGCGGATGGTTGGCCGGGTCATCGATGTGCGCCTGGCTGACCCGCTCGGAAAACACAAACACCCCGCCCCAGCTCAACCGGCAGTGGTCGCCCACGGCGATGTCGGGATACAGCAACGGGCTGCCACTGCCCGGCCTGGCCTTGATGAGGATATCGAAGCCGGCTTCGGCGGTGTCCTTGTCCACGCCGTCCTGGACGATCGCCGGGGGGATCTGCATGAACAGCTCGGAATGCCCCGGCACGCTGCCATTTTCATCCTTGCCGGCGGGGCGTTCGAGCTTGACGTAGATCTTCACCGGCGTTGAGGTTTCCGCGGCCTGGTTGAAGCGGGTGACCCGGTAGCTCAGGCTGTAGGGACCGGTCAGCAACCGGCCCGGCGGGACATACAGGGTGACGCGCTGGTCGACTTCACCGGTATCGATGGTGTCCTGGTCGACCACGCTGCCATTGAGCAGCAGTTCGACCTTGTCGCCGCGCCCCATCTGCGACCAGGGCCAAATGTAGATTTTCAGGCCTTTGTCCGGTGCCAGGTCCCGCGCCGCGGCAATGTTGATGCCCCACTCGCCGGACGCGAGGATCGGCTGCGTGCGGTCGGGGATTTCCAGCTCCAGCAAGGCGTGGGGGCTGGGGCTGCGGGTAAGGCGGCGTTCGAGAAACATGTTAATGACTCCGGTCGGTGGAACAGGGACGATGGAGTGATTAACCGCCTGAACGGGGGGGCTGGCTACTGTCAGAAATGACAGGTTGAGCGGAGTTTTCGACGAATGGTAGCGGGTGTGGGGAGCGGGCTTGCTCGCGAAGAGGCCGGCACATTCAATATCCATGGCGCCTGACACACCGCCTTCGCGGGCAAGTCCGCTCCCACAGGGTGAGCGGAGTTGTGCACATCTTTCGTGGTCGCCGCAAATCCATTGTGGGAGCGAGCCTGCTCGCGAAGAGGCCGGCACATTCAATATCCATGGCGCCTGACAAACCGCCTTCGCGGGCAAGCCCGCTCCCACAGGGTGAGCTGAGTTGTGCACATCTTTCGTGGTCGCCGAAAATCCATTGTGGGAGCGAGCCTGCTCGCGAAGAGGCCGGCACGTTCAATATCCATGGCGCCTGACACACCGCCTTCGCGGGCAACCCCGCTCCCACAGGGTGAGCGGAGTTGTGCACATCTTTCGTGGTCGCCGCAAATCCATTGTGGGAGCGAGCCTGCTCGCGAAGAGGCCGGCACATTCAATGTCCATGGCGCCTGTCACGCCGCCTTCGCGAGCAGGCTCGCTCCCACAGGATCACCGTCGAACACAGATTGCGCCAGGCAACCGGTGGCTCACGAAGGCCGCCGCACCACCCTCACCCGACCGCTATCGCCGCCACCGCAGAACAACCGCTCGCCACCATCGGACTCAAGCCCCGACACGCCCTTGCCTTCCGGCATTTTCAGGCTCTGCAGCACTTCGCCCGTTTGCGGGTCGATCCGGCGCAGTTCGCTTTCATCGCCCTCCCACGTACCGTGCCACAACGCGCCGTCCACCCAGGTCACGCCGGTGACGAAACGGTTGGATTCGATGGTGCGCAGGATCTTGCCGTTCTCGGGGTCGATCTGGTGAATCTTGCGTTCGCGGTACTGGCCCACCCACAACGTCCCTTCGGCCCAGGTCAGACCCGAATCGGTGCCTGCGCCGGGGGCGGGAATCGTCGAGAGGATGCGGCCGGTGCGTGGGTCGATTTTGTGGATGCGGTCTTCGGCGATCTGGAACAGATGTTCGCCATCGAAGGCGGTGCCGGCATGGGCCGCGACATCGATCGAGCCCAGCACCTGGCCGCTTTCCGGGTCCATGGCGTTGATTTTGCTGTTGCTCGCGAACCAGACCTTTTCGCCGTCCCAGGTGACACCACACACATGGTCGACATCGGCAAACGGGCCATACTCACGAATGATTTCAGCAGTTGCAGGTTTCATCTGGCATTCCTCGATAAGGGTTGGTGGCGTTCATCCTAACCACCGAGCAGCGGCGCCGGGAGTAACAAGGTCGTCGCGAATCCCGGCACGGGCGGTGTCATCCAGCGCCGTGCGCGTCCACGGCCAAACCACTGCACCTTGCCCTGTGCCGCCAGCCTATCGAGCGCCCGTTGCACCGTGCGCTGGCTGCTACCCAGCGCCAATGCCAGGGCGGAACTCGACCACGACTCGCCATCGGCGAGGCAGGCTACGACCCCGGCAAACTTTTCCTCGACCGGTTGCGCCAGTGTCACCACCTGCGTACAGACCGGTGATTGCAGGACATAACCGCGCGCCGTCGCGATGATGCCGGCCAACGGCTTGAGTGCCTGGCGCAGCCTGCCGATTTCCACGCGCAGCCGGGCGCGATGGGATTCGTCCGAGAGCTTCAAGCGGAACGCCCGGGCGATCAGTGTTTCCCGCGCAACGTCGGCGGGCCACGCCTCGGCCAGGGCGCGGGCGAGCATGAACAGGACCGGCCGCGTCGCGAGCGACACCGACATGCCACAACCACGCACGACGTACCGGCAGGCATCCACCACCAACGACGTTGAACCGAACAGCGCTTCCACTTCGTCGAGCAACAGTGGCCGAATTTCACCCTGGGTAACCAGGTGGGCCGCGGGTGCGTCGAGCAGGCGCGCAGCCTGTTCCACCTCAGCCATCAGCGCGACAATCCCCGTTTGACCGGCCGCCTGCCCGGCCCTCGTCAACGCGTCCCGTGCCGCGTTCGATTGCAGGCGTCGAATGGCGATACCCGCCAGGACCAGTTCATGGGTTGCCCGCAATGCCGGCGGCAATCGCTCGGGGTCGAGTCCGGCCAGTAACTGCTGCGCCTCGTCGAGCTGGCCGAGCAACAGCAAACGGCGGATTTGCAGATAGCGCGCATGGGCGGCATTGACCCGGTCACCGTGCTGCTCAAGGGTGACCCGCGCGGTTTCGAGCGCCTTGACCGGCCAGCCGAGTTCCCGCGAAGCGAGGGCGATTTCGGCCTCGGCCACCACGCATCGCGCCCGGGCCAGCACTTCCCTGGGCGCAAAGGCCCGTTGCGCACGCTTGACCAACGCCCTGGCCCGCACCAGATCGCCCAGTTGCGCCATGGCGATACCGCGCAGGGCCAATGCCGGTGCATCGTCGCGCAATGCCACGCGGTCCAGTGCGCCCAGCGGGTTCCCTGCGGCCAGCGCCTGGGCGGCTGCCGTGATCATCGAGTCCATCGAAATCCCGCCACGCTTGTCACTCCCCGCATTCGATACCCGGGTTTAGTCTAAATCACGACCTTTCACCAGGAGCGCATAACGATGAACACGCACAAAACCGCGACCCGGGACCAATGGCTGGCAGCCCGCCTGCAATTGCTTGAAGCGGAAAAGGCCCTGACCCGACGCAGCGATGAAGTGGCCAGGCAGCGCCAGGCATTGCCATGGGTTCGCCTCGACAAGGCATACCGCTTCGATACCGACAGCGGCAGCGCAACCCTGGCCGAGCTCTTCCAGGGGCGCTCGCAACTGCTGGTCTACCACTTCATGTTCGGCCCCGACTACACGGCCGGCTGCCCTTCCTGCTCGGCCATCGCCGATGGCTTCGACCCGATCGTCATCCATCTGGCGAACCACGACGTGACCCTGATGGCGATATCCCGCGCGCCGTTGGCGAAACTGCAGGCCTACAAGCGCCGAATGGGCTGGACGTTCCCCTGGGCTTCGGCCGCCGACAGCGACTTCACCGCCGACTTCAACGTTTACTTCACCCAAGCGCAACAACGTGAAGGACTGGTCGAGTACAACTATCAGCGCGGCGGGCATGCGATGGACGACAACCAGATACCGGAACCGGTAAGGCAGTTCGCCGCGACCTGTGGCACCGACGCGCCGACCTACACCCGCGACAGGCCGGGGCTCAGCACGTTCGTGCTGGAAGACGGCGAGATCTATCACACCTACTCCACCTACGCCCGAGGCCTGGACGGATTGTGGGGCATGTACCAATGGCTCGACCGCGCACCCAGGGGGCGCAATGAAACGGGGCCCTGGTGGCGTCGGCATGATGAGTACAAATGAGTGCCTGCGGTGTCACTGACCGCCGATGAAGACATCCGCCAGTTTGTCCACCAGCGCCGGCTTGGTCTGCGCGAACCAGCGCCGGGTCGCCCACTCCTGCCATTCCTCGGCACGGTCAAGCGTGTATCGCGGCACGAAGTCGCCAAGGAACCGGCCCAGGTTATTCAGCGTGAGTTCATGACCGGCGTTGGCCATTTGCTCCAGCAAATCCCTCAGGGCCACTTCGAATTCGGGTGGCCACTGTTCGCCGGCCAATACCTGCTCGACCGAGGGCTGTCGATCATGACCCGGCGAATGAAGGACTGGCATCGGCATTTTCCTCGGTACGGCGTTGTGGATGAGTCAACCAAAGATGCTGCACAGCTCAATGCTGCGCAGCCACTTGACCTGACGGGCCCCGGAATGACAATCGCTTCCCGAAACCAATGACAGGTGCTCGCCTGGCTCGCCGTCAGCCGTCTGCGCATACGAATGTTGTCGATACACCACCAGTACCGCATCGCCCACGTCGGTATTGATCAGTTCGTTCCAACTGAACAAAGCAACATAACCGTCACTGGCGCGCGCCACCACATAGGCGCGTTTCCAGCCTTTGGGGTCGTCGCTCTGCAACCCGGCCTTGAGGACAACTTCCCGCAGCAACACCCCGCGATAGCCGTTTTTCCGGGCTTTTTGCGGATTGCCCTCGCAGGTGTTGCTGGTCAGCCTCACCCAGTCATAACCGGGCATGGCTTGCAGGTCGGCCACGCTCAGGCACAGCGGATTCTGCACCTGCCCGACCACCTCCAAAGTCTGCCCGGCCACATCGATGGCTGCACCTGGCAACAACACGGGTTTTGCGCTGGGGCGAACAAGGCTTTGCACAGTCGAAAAAATTGAACGCATGGCGATGCTCCTGTCGTGGTTGACCAATCACCCTGGGGTCCCGGGCTGCGCACTGGCAGCCAAAGACCGCTCCGCCGTGCTTAAAGCAGCGGCAGGCTGTAGCTGAGGATCAGGCGGTTTTCATCCAGGTCGCTGCTGGCATTGCCACGCAAACTGGCATTGCGCCAGGAAACGCCCAACCCCTTGAGTGGACCGCTTTGCAGCGCGTAGTCGATCCGCAGGTCGCGCTCCCATTCTTTGCGATCACCGGCGGCGGAATCGATATTGTCGCCACTGAGGTAAGTGACCACGGTCTTGAGCCCCGGCACGCCCAGTGCGACGAAGTCATACCCGTACTCGGCCAGCCAGGTGCGCTCGCCGGCACTGAGGAACTTGCCGATCTGCCGGTCGGTGATCAGGTACGCGGTGGCGCCATCACCCTGATTGACGAACGGGAACGCACTGTCGCCGGAGACTTGCTGATAGCCGGCGCTGAATGCATGACCACTGAGGCTATAGGTGAACAGGGCGCTCCAGGTGTTGTTGTCCACCTCACCGGCGTGTGTGTCACCCGCGCTCCAGAAGCCGCTGCTCTTGTAGCCCTGGGCGCGTCCGGCCGCGTTCCCGTTCTTGCCATCGGCGCTGCTGTTGAAATAGCGCAGGTCGGTCTTCAGTGCGCCGGGGCCGATCGGCATGGTGTGGATCAGGCCGAGGAAGTGCTGCTTGTAGAAATCTTCGAGACTGCCGTAGTAGTACTGGGCGGTGAGGTCCTTGGTGATCTTGTAGTCGCCACCGGCGAAGACGAAGTTGTCCGAGTCGGCCAGCGGCGTGCTGGCCGGAGTGCGTGCGGGACGTGTCGCGCCGGCGATGCGCAGGTCGATATCGTCGGTGGAGCTGCGGGTCTTGGTGCTTTGCAGTTGGCCGGCGGTGAGGGTCAGGCCGTCGATCTCGCTCGAGGTGATCTGCCCGCCCTCGAAGGTTTGCGGCAGCAGGCGACCGTCGTTGAAGTTGATCACTGGCAACCTGGGTTGCAGGGTGCCCAGCCGCGCCTCGGTCTTGGAAATGCGCACTTTGCCGGTTACGCCGCCCTTGGAATACTCATCGACCGCGTGGCCGTCGCTGTCCGTGGGAAACAGCGCGCCTGGCGTGCGGTCGATACCGGCCTTGCCCGCACGACCGCCGCTGTCCAGTTTCAGCCCTGTCATGGCGATGGCGTCCAGACCGAAGCCGACGGTGCCCTGGGTGAATCCGGAAATCACGTTGAGTTGCAGACCCTGCCCCCACTCCTTCGCCTGGCTGCTGTAGGCGGCATTGCCCACGCTGCCCTGGCTTTCCCGGTTGTCCGAATTGAAATAGAAATTGCGCAGGCTCAGCGAGGCCTTGCTGTCATCGATAAAACCGGCGGCGATGGCCTGGTGGGTCAAGCCACCCAGGGTGATGGCCAGGGCCAGGGGTTGCAGCTTCATTGTGTTTACTCCAGTGCGGGTCTCTTGTTTTTTTGATGTCCAGGGTCCTGATCCCCTCGTGACCCGAGTTTTTTGCCTATCGCTATATATTTTTGTATATAGCGATAGGCGAAATTCTTGGCCCGCAGGTCTGCAGGCGCCCTCAGTGGTCGTGATTGAGGCTCGGGGGAAGATCGAAACAGGTCTGGCGGCCTGCATCTTTCTAGAAGCTGACTTTGAAGTCAACAAACTATTTGCAGGTGACGTGACGAACTGGATCAATACCCGGGTTGAAGCTATACCGAAAGGGTCCAGAGTGGGGATGGAGCACATGCCCGATCAGCGACTGAGGAGAACTTCGCCGTGTCGAATGAGCTGGTCATACGCAACATGACCCGTCCCGAGCTGGACGAACTCGTCGATTGGGCTGCCCGTGAGGGGTGGAATCCCGGCCTTCACGATGCCGGGCTGTTCTGGGCGACGGACCCTGCCGCCTTCATCGCGGCGTCCCGGGGTGGCGAATTGATCGGCGGCGGCGCCATCACCTCCTACCATGGCGAATTCGGTTTCATGGGGTTTTTCATCGTCCGGCCTGAGTATCGCGGTCAAGGCCTGGGCAATACCCTCTGGCACGCACGCCGCGAGCGACTCCTCGCCCGCCTGCGCCCAGGCGCGAGCATCGGCATGGACGGCGTCTTCGCGATGCAGGACTACTACGCCAAGGGTGGTTTCGTCTTCTCCCATCGCAACATGCGTTTTCGTGCCGAGATCACCGAACGCCCGGCGACCTCGCCGGTAGACGACCAGGACATTGTCCCGTTGGCCACCTTCCCGTTCGATCAGGTTGTCGATTACGACCGCACCTGCTTCCCCGCCGCGCGCGCAACCTTCCTGAGCGGGTGGATAGCCCAGGCCGATGCACTCGCCGTGGGTTGCCGGCGCGAGGGCCGGCTAAGCGGCTATGGCGTAGCCAGGCGCTGCCGGGAAGGCTGCAAGATCGGCCCCTTGTTCGCCGATGACGCCCTGGCAGCCAATGCCCTCTACGCGCGCCTGGCGGAATTTGCCGTCGGTGGCCCGCTGTTTCTCGATGCCCCGGAGAATAACCCCGCCGCGATGGCGCTCGTGCGCCAACAGGGCATGACCGAGGTTTTCGGCTGCGCCCGCATGTACCTCGGCCCCCCTCCGGCGATCGCGCACGAACGCGTGTTCGGCGTCACGACTTTCGAGCTGGGCTGATGTCCGCTCGCGACCTCAGCGGATACGGCGGCAGCCCTCCCCACCCGCGATGGCCCGGTGAGGCTCGCGTCGCAGTCCAGTTCGTACTCAACATCGAAGAAGGCGCGGAGTCATGCATCCACAATGGCGATGCACAATCGGAAGCCTGGCTGCACGAGCTACCGGGCCGCCCGCCGCGTGTGGGCGAAGCGGACTTGAGCGTCGAGGGCATGTACGAATACGGATCGCGCGCAGGTGTGTGGCGCATTCTGCAGCTGTTCAGCGACCGAGGCCTGCCGCTGACCGCCTTCGCCGTCGGCCGGGCACTGGAGCTCACCCCGGCGATTGGCCATGCGCTCTGCGCGGCCGGGCATGAGATTGCCGGGCATGGCTACCGTTGGCTGGACTATCGCGACATGCCTGAAGACCAGGAGCGGCGCCATATCCGTCTCACCCTCGACGTGATCGAGCAGACCTGCGGCAAACGCCCCGTAGGCTGGTACACCGGAAGGGTCAGCCAGAACACCCGCCGCCTGTTGCGTGAGGAAGGCGGATTTCTCTATAGCTCGGACGCCTACAACGATGACCTGCCCTATTGGCTCCCAGGCTCGCCCGCCCACCTGGTGATCCCTTACACACTGGTCAACAACGACGCCCGCTACCTGCTGCCGAACGGCTTCGCCTGCGGTGATGACTTCTTCCGGCTGCTCAAGGATGCGTTCGACCTGCTGTGGCAGGAAGGCGCGCAACACCCGAAGATGATGAGCGTCGGCCTGCACGGACGGATCAGCGGCCATCCCGGTCGGGCGATGGCGCTGGCGCGCTTTCTCGATTACGTGCAAGGCCACGACGCGGTGTGGATCTGCCGGCGCGAAGAGATTGCCAGGCACTGGATAGCCCGATTCCCCGCGTGAGTGGCAAGTGGGGTACACAGGCATTCAGCGTCCCTGCGCCCTCGGTTCCCGACCGGGAGCGCGGCGCCTACAAGGTTGCCATTATCATTTGTCGTCCATCTTTGTTGACGATTGTGGCCGGCGCTCAGGGCTCTCTTCGGCGTTGGGCGCCTCTGGAAAACTCCCTGGGGTGAACACATGGGTCTGCAATTCGCTGGCATCGACTTCGGCGACACCATGAACCGAACGGGCCAGACCAATGACCTGTTCACACTGTCTATGCGTGTTGACGCGGCCGCTTAACCCCACTATGCCCGCATGGGTTTTGACATTGACATGCAAGCTAAGCGTCGGATCGGAAAATGCCAGGGCCGACTTCACCTTGGCGGTAATCCATGCATCGTGAACGGCCATTTCCACACCGTGGGAGTAATGCTGGAAGGAGTGAATTTTCATGGCTGAACCCTCTCTCGCGTAATCAGACGTACTGTCCATCCCGTTTGCTGTGCTGCCCTCTGCCTGTCAGGTGAACGCCATGGGTACCTGATCCGTTTCGCAGCGCTCGCCACGCAAACATTGACAGACATTAATTATAGTACGGCCGTTGCCTGCGGTCAGAGCGCTGTCCCCTTGGAATTGGCCAACACGCCCTCATAACAATGGCTATACCCAACGTCCCCGAGAGGAAGGACAGACCATGACCACACAAACCGAAACTGCCATTCTCGCTGGTGGCTGCTTCTGGGGCATGCAGGATCTGCTGCGGCGCTATCCCGGCGTGCTGCACACGCGGGTCGGTTATACCGGCGGCGATGTGCCGAATGCCACCTACCGAAACCATGGCAACCACGCCGAAGCCATCGAGATCGTCTTCGACCCTGCCGTGATCAGCTACCGGCAGATCCTTGAGTTCTTCTTCCAGATACACGACCCCACCACGCCCAACCGTCAGGGTAATGACCTTGGCCCCAGCTATCGTTCGGCGATCTACTACCTCAGCGAACAGCAACGCGACATCGCCGAGGACACCGCTGCCGATGTCGACGCTTCACACCTGTGGCCAGGCCGGGTAGTCACCGAAATCGAACCGGCGGGGCCTTTCTGGGAAGCGGAACCCGAGCACCAGGATTACCTCGAACGCATACCGAATGGCTACACATGCCACTTCATCCGCCCGAACTGGAAGCTCCCCAAGCGCGCCTGAAAGTCGAATGGGTGAGGCACAGAGCTGACCGTTTCTGGCCGTTAGCTGCCTTTCGCGAAGGGCAGCTAGCGGTCGTTTCCTGCTTCACACGACAGGCACAAATCAGCTCGGCGCATAGCCGACGGTCTCAGCGACTGAGCCTGCTGATCTTCGAACCCTGCAATCCCACCCCAGCCATCAAGCCCTTTTGATCAAAGATGAACGCATGGATATCAGACTGAATCGTTGACGTAGTCACCGACTTGGCCACGCCTGCATCTTCGACCACGATGCTTGGGCCCACGCCGACCTCAAACCCATTGCCGGTTTTCAGATCTTTCAGCGCAGAATCACTCATGAAGAACATCGCGTACCCAAACCTCTGCACGCCTGCCTGAAGGCCGTATGAGGCTGCTGTCGTCGAGTAGTACCCCGTGACTTTGCCGTTCTCGATCAATTCGCCTTCGCCATGGTGTGCGCCGGCGATGAACCCCGCTTTCACCACATCCGGGAAAACGAGGATTCCCTTGGCTTGCTTCGCCAGGGCGCGCGCTTTCGGTGTATTGGTGTACAAACTCTGTAACGCCGCTTTCGCTTCCTGGTCCATCGCAGCGTCCGCAGCCTTTGTACCGGAGGCGGAAGTTGATTGATCCATTTGGCAGCCCGCAGAGATTGCGAGGATTGAAATCATTGCCATCATTCGAAGATATTTGACCATGGGAAATACTCCGTTTCTGCACTTGCCGTTGAGGAGCCTGAGTGATGACAGTCGCTGCGGATCAAACACCGACGGGGCTGACCTTTATTGTGTCGCTACTCACAGACAATAGACCTTAATCCTGATACGTGATTGGTCAAATGCTGTGCAGATGCACGTTCAAATCAGTTCAATAGCGGTGTTGCACTCAGCGCCTGTAAGCACCAGGCCTCCTTGCCTCGAAAGTCCGCCCAATCGGTGCACGCGCAAAGGGCTGTTCAGTCGCCCATTGATCCCAGTAGCCACTGGCGGAAAATCTCGGCAGCGGCAGAACGCTTGCGATGCTTGAGCGACACCAGGAATTCGCCATTGCCCGTCACGCATTCGAAAGGCGTGACCCGCTGCAATTCGCCCTTGGCCAGCGCTTCCTCAGCCATGAACGTCCAGGCAAGGCCGATGCCCATGCCTTGCTGAACGGCCCGATAGGCCAAGGTCAGCTGGTTGAAGACCGGGGCCTTGTCCCGCGCAACGTAGTCGATGGCAAAGTGGCCGAACCATTGATGCCAGTCCAGGCACTGCCAGGCGCAGGTGTCGATCTGCACCAGGTTGGCCTGCGCCAATTGTTCCAGCGTCTTGATCCCCGAGACATTCAGTGAAGGATGAGCCACGGCATAGACGATTTCCGGCAGCAGGAAATCGCTGTCCAGCGAGGGCCATTCGCCTGAACCATAAAGAATGCCCACGTCGAAATCATTGAGGCTGGCCTCATCGAACTCGTTGATCGCATGAACGTGCACGGCGATATCGGGATAGGCCTTGTTGAATTCGATCAGTTTCGGGAACAGCCAGAACTGGGCCAGGGCATGGGTCGCCAGCACCGATACGGCGTTGGACTGATGGACATTGCGAATTCGCGTGACGCTTTGGTACATCGTGGTGAGGAGCACGTTGACCGTCATCAGCAGCTCATCGCCAGCGCCGGTCAACTTGACGCCCCTCGGCTTTCGCTCGAAGAGCGGTACGCCCATGCAGTCCTCAAGCTGGCGCATCTGCTTGCTCACGGCGCTCTGGGTCAGAAACAGTTCGCTTGCGGCACCGGTGAAATTGGCGTGGCGTCCCACCGCCTCGAACGTGATCAGGGTTTCCAATGGGGGCAAGGTACGCAAGTAACGGTTAATGAGTGTTCTCCTGGGCGGGCGATTGCCGGCCGACATTCCGCATGGGAATGGGTGGCCAACTTTTTATCGCAGGTGTTGCTTATATACCATGGCTAGAATGCCGCTAAACAGCCTGTCAGAGCCGAGATGATGAACAGTGGGATTGTATTTGCGATGTTGGCGGGTGCCATTTGGGGAGGGGTGATCATCGCCCCTTCATTGCTGCCGGAATTCAATGCCGTACTGATCAGCAGCGTGCGGTTTGCGATGTACGGATTGATCTCGCTGCTCGTGGCGTTGCCCATTGCGTCCCGCCTGGTCTCACGGTTGACGCGTCGTGATGCCTTGATGCTGCTGCGCCTTTCATTCACCGGGAACATTCTGAACTACGCGTTGCTGGGCGCGTCCGTACAACTGAGCGGGGTGACTGCCGCCGCCCTTATCAACGGCATGATGCCGGTTGCCATTACCTTCCTGGGGCGTGGCGATGCCGGCTCCCTGCCCGTGACAAAGCTCAAGCTGCCCCTGCTCCTGGTATTCCTGGGCATCGTATCGGTCAGTCTCGAACACTCAGGCGCGCGGGCAGCGGGCACCACGCTGTCTTCCCAGTTGCTGGGCCTGGCCTGCGGGTTCAGCGGCGTGGTCTGTTGGTCCTGGTACGCCACCCATAACGCCCGTTATCTCAAGCAAAGCCATTTCAACAGCAGCGAATGGTCGACGTTGTTGGGGATCGTGACGGGCGTGGTGGCAGTCGTGTTCGGTATCGCTGCCTTGATCCTGTTCCCGAACCTGGTACCCGCTCAGGTTGAAAACAGCCGCTGGACAGCCTTGCTGTGGGTCTGCCTGTTCCTGGCACTTTGTGGTTCGTGGATTGCCAATGGGCTGTGGAATGCCTGCTCGCGTCGACTGGCCACCTCGTTGAGTGGCCAGATGATCGTCTTCGAAACGCTGTTTGCCTGTGTATACGGTTTTCTGTTCAGCCAGCGGGTGCCCGGCCTGATGGAGCTGGCATCAATCGTGTTGTTGGTGGGTGGGGTCGTGTGGGCGGCGCAGCGTCACCGAATGGCACCGGTAAAACAGGCTGAACCGTAGCCGCCGGGAGCCGTTTTCTGCCGGTGCTGACCGGCAGGTATGGGGCGGTTGCAATCCATCGTGACAGGCAGAAATCGGCCAGGAGCGGTCGGTCGGTCGCGAGCCCGGCGATGAAGTGACTTTCTTTCGCAGACTAAAGGGCACCTACTTGAGACTCCCGGCCAGGAACTGCTGCAACCGCTTGCTTTGAGGTTGCTCCAGCAGCGTGCCTGGCGCTCCCGACTCCTCCACCCGCCCCTGATGCAGAAACATGACGTGGTTCGACACCTGCCTGGCAAACGCCATTTCGTGTGTGACGACCACCATCGTCCTGCCCTCTTCGGCCAGTTGCTGCATGACTTTGAGCACCTCGCCCACCAGTTCAGGGTCAAGGGCTGAGGTCGGTTCGTCGAACAGCATCACCTCAGGCTCCATGGCCAGCGCACGTGCAATGGCCACCCGCTGTTGCTGGCCGCCGGACAAATGCACCGGATACCGGACCTCGACTGTTTGTGGCAGCCCCACCTTGGCAAGGTAATGGCGCGCCCGCTCCAGTGCCTGCGCCCGACTGATACCGAGCACGCTCATCGGGCACTCGATGATGTTTTCCAGCACGGTCATGTGACTCCACAAATTGAAGTGCTGAAACACCATCGACAAGCGGCTGCGCAGGCTCCGTAACTGCCCCGGGTTAGCCACACACAACTCGCCCCTGGAGTTTCTGCGGGTGAGCAACTCTTCGTCATTGACGACAATGCGACCGGCCGACGGTTGTTCGAGATGGTTGATACAACGCAAGAAGGTACTTTTCCCGGAACCGGAGGAGCCAATGATGCTGATCACATCACCCGCCCTGGCCTTGAGCGAAACCCCTTTCAACACTTCATGGTTGCCGTAGTTCTTATGGATATCTTCAACGATCAATTTATACATTCGTGCAAGTCCGATAGGGGTCAGTGCGTCCGCGGTTTGAGATAGGCCAGCCAATGCAGCTCGCCGCGTCGAAACAGCCAGATCAGGAAAAACGCGCTGGCGGCGTACAGCACCCCGGCAATGCCAAAGGCGGTAAAGGATGCATAGGTCGCCGAATTGACATCGCGGGCGATCTTCAACAAATCAGGCACTGTGGCGGTAAATGCCACCGAAGTGGAATGCAGCATCAGAATCACTTCATTGCTGAAAAACGGCAGCGCGCGGCGCAACGCCGACGGCAAAATGATCCGCCGATAAAGCGTGAACCGGTTCATTCCGTAGGCACTGGCGGCCTCGACCTCACCGTGGGCGGTCGCCCTGATGGCACCGGCAAAAATCTCGGTCATGTAGGCGCAGGTATTGAGCCCGAACGCCAGTACCGTGCAGTTGAAGCCATCACGGAAAAACGCGTTGAGAAAATCCTGGGACCGCACCACATGCAAGCTGTACACCCCGGTGTAAAAGAACAGCAGCTGGATGTACAACGGGGTGCCACGAAACACGTAGGTGTAACACCAGACCGGCAGGCGCAGCAGCGGGTTGCGGCTGACGCGGGCAATCGACAATGGCACCGCGAGCACAAACCCCATCGCCACCGCCAGGATCAGCAACCACAAGGTCACCGCCAACCCGGAAAAGTGCGGCCCGTCACTCCACAGGTACGCCTGCCAGTAGGATTCGAGAATGGCGGTCATAACGCAGCCTTCCTGACACCGACCGAGTAACGGTGCTCAAGCCACAGCAACACGCCGTTGGAGACCGTGGTAATGGCGAGGTAGATCAGGCCACCGACCAGGGTGAAGTAAAAGAACTGCATCGAGCCCTTGCCCGCGTCCTGCGTGGCCTTGACCACATCGGTCAGACCGATGATCGACACCAGCGCCGTCGACTTGATCAGTACCTGCCAGTTATTGCCAATGCCCGGCAAGGCGTGGCGCAACATTTGTGGAAAGAGGACCTTGCGAAAGGTTTCCCCACGGGTCATGCCGTAAGCCCTCGCCGCCTCGATCTGCCCCGCCGGGACGGCCTGGAAGGCGCCGCGAAACGTCTCGGTAAAGTAGGCCCCGTAAATGAACGCCAGCGTCACGACGCCGGCCAGAAACGGGTCGATGTCAATTTGAGTGATGCCCAGCCAATCGGTCATCCGGTTGAGCAACATCTGCAGGCTGAAGAACAGCAGCAACATGATCACCAGGTCCGGCATGCTGCGGATCACGGTCGTATAGGCCGTGGCCAGCGTGCGCAACAAACGGTTGGACGATAACTTGGAACTGGCGCCCATCAGCCCGGCCAGGACGGCGATCAGCAATGAACAAAGCGCCAGTTTGATGGTAGCCAGGGTGCCCAGCAGAATCTGCGGGCCAAAACCTTCCAGAAACATCTCACTCTCCTTTTTCTTGTCAGGGTGAGGTGAAGGGGGTAATGGAGCGCTCGAACGAGCGCCCTTTGAAGGTAACAACGACGCGTTACCTGGCGCCGTAGACGTCAAAATCGAAGTACTTGTCGTTGATCCGCGCGTAAGTACCGTTGGCGAGAATAGTTGCCAGGGCTTTGTTCAAGTCTTCACGCAACGCGACATCACCCTTGCGCAGACCAAGGCCATCACCGACGCCGAAGATGCCCGGGTCATCCAGCGTGGCACCGGCAAATTCATAGTCCTTGCCCGCCGCTGTTTTCAAGAAGCCGTAACTGGCTTGAATGGCCCCCTGCAACGAGGCATCAAGTCGCCCCACTACCAGGTCGGCGTACACCTGATCCTGATTTTGATAGGAAAGAACGTCCACGCCTTTGGAACCCCAAACTGCTTTGGCATAGGACTCCTGGGTCGAGCCCTGTTCCACACCAATGCGCTTGCCCTTGAGCGATTCGACAGTTGGCTGTAATCCCGATCCACGTTTGGCCACCAATCGAGCCGGGGCATTGGACACCTTGTCGGTAAACGCAATCTGCTCCAGGCGTTTGGGTGTGATGGTCATCGACGACGCCACCGCATCGAACTTGCGCGCCAGCAGTGCCGGGATCATCCCGTCCCAACTGCTTTCCACCCAGACGCATCGGGCTTTCAGTTCGGCGCACAAAGCCTCGGCGATATCGACCCCGAAGCCGGTCAGCGTGCCATCCTGGTTCTTGTATTCCAGCGGTGGATACGTCGGGTCCACTCCAAGCTTCAACACTTTGCCAGACCAGTCGGCCGCACCCGCCAGGCTCGAGGCCGTCAGCAACACCAGGGAAACGGCTGCAATCATCTTGTTCATTTTTATTCCTCTTCAGGCCGCAGATTTTTTACCGGTACAACGGGTGGAAATGTGCCGTCTCAACACAGAAAACGTTCGACCAACTTGACCCAATAGCTCGCGCCCACCGGCAGGCAGCCGTCATTGAAGTCGTAGCCGGGGTTGTGTAGCAGGCACCCGCCTTCTCCCTCGCCATTGCCGATCACCAGATAGCTGCCCGGGCATTTCTCCAGGACAAAAGCAAAGTCCTCGCTGGCCGTGAACGGACGCAAGTCATCGATCAGGTGTTCCTCTCCCAGCCAGTCACGGGCGACTTCATGGGCAAATGCTGTCTGTTCGGGATCATTGATCAACACCGGATGGCAATGCTGGTAATCGATGTGGACCCGGGCGCCAAAACTCTCGGCCTGGCCCTTGACCAACTCAGTGATCCTGACCTCCAGCAAGTGGCGAATCTCGGGGGTCAGGGCGCGTACGCTCAGGCTCAGGTCGGCGCTCGACGGGATGACATTCGAGGCACTCCCTGCATGCAGGGAGCCCACCGTGATAATCGCCATCTCCTGCGGGTTAACGTTGCGCGAGACGATGCTTTGCAGGGCCATCACGATCGAGGCACCGATCACCACCGGGTCGACGGCTTTGTGCGGCACTGCACCATGGCCACCATTGCCGATGATTTTGATGTTCACCGTGTCGGCAGACGCCATGAAGGGTCCGCTGTAAAAACCCAAATGGCCTACGGGATAACCCGGCACGTTATGCATGGCGAAGATCGCGTCACACGGAAACCGTTCGAGCAGCCCGTCCTCCAGCATTTTCCTGGCACCGCCCAACCCTTCTTCCGCCGGTTGGAAAATCAGGTGCACGGTGCCATTGAACGCCCGTGTCCGGGCCAGGTACTGACCGGCTGCCAGCAGGACTGCTGTATGACCGTCGTGACCGCAGGCATGCATGACACCGTCGATCCGGCTGGCATAAGGCAATCCGGAGGCTTCCTGTATCGGCAACGCATCCATGTCAGCGCGCAAGCCGATCGACCGACCCTCACCATTTTTCAGGGTGGCAACGACCCCGGTCTTGCCCACCCCGGTACTGACCTCAAAGCCCCACTGAGTCAAACACGCTGCAACCAGCCCACTGGTGGCGAATTCTTCAAAACCCAGTTCGGGGTGCGCGTGAATGCTGTGACGTATCGCGATCATTTCATCTTGCATCGCGGCAATACCAGGCAGGATCGAGCCGGCATCCATGGGTGTTCTCCTTCGACAGGGGCTGTGCAGCAGCAAAAGCGCTGTTGAAGTCGATCTTAGGGAACGAACGCTGGGCTGGGGAGATGCAGTTTGGTTATGATGACAACCATTAGTTGTCAGCGTGGTTAGCAGATGAAATTGCATCAATTACAGGCACTGATTGCCAGCGCCGAAACCGGCAGTATCCGCGCGGCCGCGCGTTCGCTGGAGATTTCCCAGGCCGCTGTGACCAAAGCGCTGCGCGAGTTGGAATCCAGCCAGCAGCTACCACTGTTTACCCGAACTGCCAGCGGTTTGAACTTCACCGAATACGGCAAAGTGCTGCTGACTCACGCCCGGCTGGTGATCAAGCAACTGGAGCACGCACAGACCGAACTTGATCACATGCGTGGCAAGGCTCAAGGCCGGCTCTGCGTCGGGATCACCCCATGGGTCGCCCTGACCTTCCTGCCCGAAGTCGTGCTGGCTTTTCGCGAGCGTATGCCACAAATCAAGCTGGAACTGTTCGAAAGCCTGATGGCCGTTGCCCAGCCGCTGCTACGCGACGGCAGCATGGACTTCGCGATTGGCCAACTCCACCCCACACAATCGACCCAGGAATTCGCCTGCGAAACCTTGCTCGATTACCAGACCTCAGTGCTGGTCCGCGAGGGTCACGCCCGACGGCATGCGCGATCGATCCACGAGTTACTGGAAGAAAACTGGACCCTGAACTACGCGCCAGACGGGCACGATGGGCTGATGCAGGAACTGTTCTGGAAACACGGCGCGCAAATTGATGAGAATCGAATCGTACGTGCTCATTCGCTGGCCATATTGCAGATGATGGTCGAACGGGCCGACATGTGCACTTGGGGGCCGTCCATTGTGAGCACAGCTCCGCCATTTCTGGGGCGAGTGGTATCCCTGGGGTTGACCGAGCAGTTCGAGCCCCGACAGCTGAGCATCGTGACGCGCCGCAATGGCGCACTAAGCAATCCAGCGGTCTGCTTCACCGAATGCCTGTTGCAGGTCATTCGGCGCCATGCGCGCTCGGCAAAAAAAGAAGACCGCGCGCTGTTTGAAACCTTGCGACTGAGGCTGTGAGGTAACCCTACGGATTCAAGTCTGATACCACAGGACGTCTTTGGGTGAAGTCTGGCCATAGGTACCAACGCCAAGCGTTCACTCCTGACTGATTTCTGCACGTGGCGAGAGGCGGCTCTCGGCCAAAAGCAGACCTCGGGTGCGCTGCTAGACTCCGCAATGAGGCCAAAGACAACGCCGCCATTCCTACTCGCCTCATGTCGTGTTTGTGGCGCGACACTCAAGCAAAACAGGGAGTTACGCATGAGCAAGGAACGTTATGCGACAGAAACGACGGAAAATACTACGTTACTTCTGCCGTCTACTTATAGTTAGCCACCATCAACAAGGAAGCCACATGGAATCTCATAATCCCTACTCCCCACCCACCGCAGTGGTTCTCGAACTCAACGAAAAACCAACTGACGAAATGATAGAAAACCTACCGATTTCTGCAGCTTGGAAAGAGCGCTTCAAGGCAATCGCTCATGCAGGCGGGCCAAAGCTACCCAACCTCAAAAATCTTCCAAAGCCGGAGCGAAGAAAAGCCTCCTCTTTTAACATTTTGGCGTATCTCTTCGGCCCAATATATTACCTATCCAAAGGAATGTGGAAGAAATCAATCACATACTTAATCTTGTCAGTTGTCATTGTTATAGCCCTAAGTCTTCTTCTAGATGCGCTCGGATACCCCGAATTATCCAATGCTCTTAAATATGGAGTAAGTGCATTTTATGCACTCCGCGCAAACATAGACTTTTACAAAAAAACCGTCCTACATAGCAACGGATGGTGGTAACAGAAAACAATGCGCTCAACCACCGCTTACTTCGCTTGAAAACTGGGCGCATATTGATTTCTTCTACTCTAATCGGCCTCCCCAAGACGGCAGTCCCGGGTTTATTTCAGGCGAGTCCAGCAGACAGGCTTTGTCCGGCAGCTGCCTCTCGTCAACGTCAGTTTCCGGCCATTAGCTGCCGGTCGCGACGGGCAGCTAATGGCCAGAAGCAGTTGTCGCAAGACGACTACGGACTGTTAATCTTCAGGGTCTGTGGGCTTGTCTTTAAAGTCAGCGGGCTTGTCTTCAAAGTTAGCGGGGTTGCCTTCAAAGTCAGCGGGCTCGTCTTCAGGGTCAGTGGGCGCGGGCCGCCATTTATTGCCAGGGCCAGTGGGCTCGGGGTGCCAACTATTGCCAGGTCCAGTCGAGAGACCGCCACCGGGGCCCGTTGAAAGTCCACCACCGGGACCTGTTGAGCACGGACCACCGGGGCCCGTATAGCCTAAACAATCAGCGAAAATATTTGATGAAGAAAGTAACAGGCTGAACATCAGGACAACTTTGACTCTTCCGTTAATCATTTTTCCTTCCCGGTTGCCGTATGGATCACATTTCAGGGTGGGCATATCCCCCCTCGTTGACGCCTATCCTGGTTTCTCGAACGCCTTGATCCAGCCTGGGAAACAGGGGTGCTTTGCGTACCCGAGCCAAGCAACCAAGGTAGCAGCCTGTCACTATCCATTCAGACTGAACACCTCAAACCAGGTTTGCGCCATAAAACTTATTTTTATCTGGCGCAACCGTGAACGCTTCATGCGGTATCTGTTCCCATCCCGGATGGAACCCAGTACTTTCGATGACGTCCGCTTTGAGTTGGTTTCTGCTGCTGACCGGCAGCTTCACGCCCTGAGGAGCTCAGTCAACCAAAATCGAGGTTCTTCAGGAGCGGTGAACCACGCTTCCTCAAGGCATTCAAATAGGTGGTTTCATCGCAGAGCCATTCCTGGGGTAGCAGGACCTTTGGGCAATCGTTGAGCCCCGGTACCTTCTGATATTCCTGGCGGTAGACCAGCGTCATAGCCGGGTCCAGGCCCACCAGCTGCACTCCACAGTCGGCGAGCGCCTTGAGCTGATGGGCGTTGCGGATCTACGCTCACGTCACATTCTTGAGCAGAGACTCTTGGTCTGAATACTCCGGTCAACTCACTCTCTCTGATCCAAATCAAACGGGCTTTGTGTATTCGCGCATAAATTAGATCCAGCATCCTCACCATCCATTCGGTGATACGGGACAATTGATCTCGACGGCAACAGCCTTGGCCGGCCGATGCTCTGGTCCGGGATGCTGGCCTCATAAAATTAGGCACTGCGCCGTGCTTTTTCAGGGCGGACAGGTGTACCGGATGTTTTCAGCCTGCCCCTTACTCAAGAGGAGTCCTGAAAAATGAGCAATTCCGTGAAAAACATGCCGATTAAAAACGACGACAAAGCCAGCCAGCATCCAGTGTCGACGGACTTTTGGCGGCCACTGGAAAAATTACGGCAGCAGGTCGATCACCTATTCGAGGATTTCCATCACGGCTCCAGCCTGTCCCCCTTCAGCCGCGGCCTATTCGATGTCGAACCGTACTGGCGCCGGCATTTTATCAGTCATCGTCTGCCAGCCGTAGACATCACCGAGGAAGACAAGAGCTTCGAAATCACTGCCGAACTGCCCGGCATGGATCAGAAGAACATCGAGATCAAGCTGTCCAACGGCAGTTTGATCATCAAGGGGGAAAAGAAAGAGGACAAGGAAGAAAAAAGGAAGGGCTATCACCTCAGCGAGCGTCACTACGGTTCCTTCGAGCGGGTGTTCAACCTGCCCAAGGGCGTGGATGCTGAGAAGATCGAAGCGAGCTTTAGCAAAGGCGTGCTGAGTATCTCGCTGCCGAAAAAGCCCGAAGCCATGAAAGCGGATAAGGTCGTACCGATTAAGGCCGACTGATGCCAGGCAAAACTGCCCCCAGCCGGGAAATCGGCTGGGGGCTTTTTTATATTGGTTTGATTTCTGAAGGATCGATGCTGGAGAGCTCGATGCTTTCGCGATACTCCGGCACCGAAACCGACCATCCCAACTCCAGGCTGATGCGACGGCGCAGCACATCCGACGCGTTAGGTTCCCCATGCACCACAAAGGTGTGTTTTGGCGGTCGCTTGAACCCACGCAGCCACTGCATGATTTCCTCGGCATCAGCGTGCGCGGACAAGGTTTGCATCGGCACGACTTCAGCCCGGATCGGCACATCCTTGCCGTGGATACGGACCGAAGAAGCCCCCGCGACAATTTGCGCGCCACGAGTACCGCCGGCCTGAAAACCTGGCATCAGCAGCGTGTTGATCGGATTGGGGGCCAGCGCCTTGAGGTGATGGACCACCCGCCCTCCGGTCGCCATACCACTGGCGGCGATGATCACCGCTGGGGTGTTTTGCTGATCGAGCGCTCTTGAGTCTTGGACGGTCCGCACGAACTGCGCCACATGGCACATACCTTCGCAGTCCTCCAGAGATAATCTGTGCTCGCTACGAAAGCGCTGGTACAGGCACGTGACGTCGGTGGCCATCGGGCTGTTCAGGTAGATTGGAATATCGGGAATCGCCCTTTTCCGCTTCAGCTGATACAAGTGATACATCAACAGCTGGGCACGTCCTACCGCGAACGAAGGCACCAGCGTAATTCCTCGGCGCAGTGCAGTACGGGTGATCACCTCAGCCAATTGCTCCTGCGGCAACTCGACTGGATGTTGACGATCACCATAGGTCGACTCCACCAGCAGGTAATCCGCCTGCTCGACAGTTTCTGGAGCGAACATCAAAGGATCCTCAGGTCGCCCCAAATCTCCGGAAAAGACCAAGGTCATGCCGCTGGCAATCACCTCCACCGTTGCCGCACCCAGGATATGCCCGGCGCATCGAAGCTCGATGGTCATGTCCGAGACAATTTCAACCTTGTGGTGCAGCTCCACCGGCCGCAACAGTTTTAGTGCTTGTTCGGCATTTTGTTCAGTGTAAAGCGGCAACGCCGGGTTGTGCTTTGAGAAGCCATGCCGATTGGCGAACTCAGCTTCTTCTTCCTGCAATCGGCCACTGTCTAGCAGCAGAATTTTCACCAGCTCACAGGTCGCTGGCGTGGCGTAAACCGGGCCGCGATAACCATTGCGCACCAGTACGGGCAGATAGCCGCTGTGATCGAGATGGGCATGGGTCAGCACAATCGCATCCAGGTCGCTGACCGGGAGCTGGAACGGGTCCCGGTTGTGTAATCGCAGTTGCTTGTAGCCCTGGAACAGACCGCAATCGATCAGCACATGTTGGTTACGATGTTCCAGCAGGTACTTACTGCCCGTGACCGTACCCGCGGCACCCAGAAATGTGATTCGCATGGCCGTTTCCTTGAACATTCAGGGGAGCGCTATTGATCGCTCCTTTTGGTTCAGGGCCAATTGATTTTTATCAACTGCAGGCTCGACAGTGCCCCTTTCAATCAGGTGGGGGCAATGGTTTGACGATCATCAAACTGCACGGTGCCCGGTTCAAAACATTCTCAGCGGTACTGCCGATAAACCGGTCATTTTCATGAGGATAAACCGTGCCCAGTACCACCATGTCAAAGGCATTCTGTTGAGCGAAAAGTCCGATGACCTTGTGGGGGATGCCTGTCAGCGAGTGTCGGCGCGTATTCTTGATGCAATAGCGCTCTGCTAGCGCATCAAAGGCCTCTTGTTGGGCGTCCTGAATCGCATCCCTCAAACTGTCATCAAGACTGCCTGTCGGCACACTCATCGTTGTATCGCTCATCACTGACCATCGACTGACGTTGAGCACGTGCAGCGCAGCACCGCAGCTGGCCGCCAGGGTAGAAGCCAGATCGAGTACCCGCTCGTTCAATCCTTGCGTCATCTCTTCCAGATGGGACAGATCAATCGCCGCGAGAATTTTCAGTGGCTTGGGATTGGCTGCACTGGTCACCAGGTGCAAGTGGGCCGGACACTCGCGCAGCAAGTGCCAGTCCAAAGGTCGGTGAAAGGCCCGGTCGAGTGCCGGTACGTAATGGGTATCCTTGATCACTAGATCCGGAAAAAAGTCATTCACGTACTCCAGCAGGTGCGCCAGGCTCGACCGGGCCCAGACCACTTCAGTGGTCACCTGCATGCCAGCGCACCGTTGAAACCGGGCCTGCTGCTCCAGCCAATGCCGGTGCACCTGGAGATAACCCTCCCGCGCCTGGGCCATCGCATCGTGGTCAAGCAGACCGGCTACCGCAAGCGCCGGGACATAATCGAACGCGACGATGTGCAACAACGCGCCGGTTGCACAAGCCAAAGCACGCGCACGCTCAAACGCCGGGGTCAGGGTCATTTCACTTGGGGCTATCAATAGAATGCGTTTAAGTTTGAGCATCACATACCTCCCCCTGAAACCATTTACCTATCTGATTTCAAGCTCGACTTCCTTTCTCTGGGCCTGAGGCAACCACTTGTTACTTGCGATTCGTCTTCTACAGCATCCGCCTGGCACGTTCGTTCGCCTCATCGGCGGTACTTTGCGCCTGTGCGGCCGCTGCAGCTGCCTGATCAGCCCTTATGAACGCCTCATCGGCCCTGAGGCGTGCCGTTGCAGCATTGTTTTCGGCGGACTCCAGACGCGCGTCGATCTCTTGGGCGTACTTATGACTACAACCGGTAGTCGTCGCCAGCAGAATGCTCAGCAATGCAGCGGACAAGCACTTGTTCATGATCGCCACCCTCGGTTTATCGCAACTAGAAACCTGCAGTTCGAGTATCTTGCGTAATCCGGCGGGAACTATGATTTTTATCAACTAAATTGTTGGCTATTGCTGGCAGCACCGCTTCCTTTCGGCTCATGAAACCATTGTTGATTTACCTCAACGATTTTCCCGTTCTCTGGTGTAGAAAAACACAGACCGGCAATTACAGTTCGCCATAGCCATCGGACCTCACAGAGGAGGTCATCATGAGCGACTTGAGCCTGCGTAAAACCAGTCTGGAATAGCTTGAATTCCAGCCCGACATCGCTGGAGATCCGCCATGTTGGCAGTCACACTGATCAATACGCTGGTGGTCATAATCGTCGTAGTGATCCATTACGAATGTCTGCTACGTCTGAATGATTGGCTGCCACGACTCAAGCTATGGAGCCGCTTTAGAATTGTCGTTGGGGTATTCGGCGCATTGCTGGCCCATGCAACAGAGGTCTGGTGCTTCGCGCTGGTCTACTACCTGATGGTGCGCTCTGGTAGATGGGGTAGCCTGACGGGCAACTTCGACGGTTCGCTGATGGACTGCGTTTACTTTTCCTTCACGACGTACACGACCATCGGCTTCGGCGATATTTCGCCGGTGGGCCACCTCAAATATTTGACCGGCCTGCAGGCCCTGACCGGGCTGGTACTCATCACGTGGACTGCATCTTTTCTGTTTCTGGAAATGCAGAAGTACTGGAAACGAAAATAATCCCTTTCTCCACACGTATCAGATTCAACTGTCGAACTGACGGTGTGACATCACCCCCCGTACCGATTCGATCTATATTGCCAGGACACAGCACGGCACCTGATACAGGATATGCTCGGTCGTGCTGCCCAGAAGCTTGTCCACTCCATGGGACTGGACCCTGCCCATCACGATCACATCCACGTTGTGTTTATTAGCGAACTCGCTCAGCGCCGAGACCGGATGCCCCAGAATGAAATGTCGACGATCAGAGGGCACACCGAAGCGGCCGGCCAACCTCAGGAAGGACTTTTCCAAGTCCCTGCGTAGCGCTTTGGTAAGGTCAGCGAGCGTCAGGCTACCCATGTCCGCCAAATAGTCAGCCGCAACATCGCAGGCGTACAACAAATGCAACTCGGCTTCACACTGCATGGCAAGGCTGGAGGCCTGGTTGATAATCCGCTCATTCAGTTCGTTGTCGGCTGACTCACTGTCCGACACCTCAACTGCTGCCACCACCCTGCGCGGCAACACGAAGCCGCTGCCACCCACCAATAAAACCGGTACTGGACAATGGCGAAGCAGATGCCAGTCCAAAGGCGTGAAAAAGGCCCGTTTGAGCGCCGATTCATGCTGAATTTCCTTGATCAACAGGTCGGGATGCAATTCCGCAACGTGGTCAAGAATGTCCTGTTTCATGTCCTCAGCCCAAACCACCTCGGTGGTCACGTCGATATCTCTATCCCGCAGCCTTTTTGCCTGAGACTTAAGCCATTCACGATGGTCCTGCAGGTAGCGCTCCCGGGCCAGTTCTCGAGCACTTTCTTCAAGCAGCGATAACCATTTGAATGAGGGGATTAGCGTCGCGATATGCAAACTCGCGCCGCTGGCCTTGGCCAGCGCTGCAGCATGGTTCAAGGCTGAGAAATAGCGCAGGGAAGGTTTAAGTATGAGTAACAACCGTTGATACTGGCTCATGATGGGTCTCCAGTCAGATCATCATTTCCAAGCTGCGATCCTGGACATCAGCAAATCATCGTTCGATGCTGCCTGCCAGATCGAGATCTCGGGCCCTGATGAGTCTTAACCGGAACATCGGCATCGAAGCTTTTCCTCGATTCTGAGAGCCTGAAGCGCTGATGACTTGATTTACATCAACTCTCAAAGCCTGCGTTCAAGTTGAATGACGCAGAAATCGAATGGGCATTGGCCCATGCCTACGAATCGGTTCTCTCACCCGCTCGTCTCTTACATCCACATAAGTCGTATCTAGTGATTATCAGAGCTGTTTGAGCGCCTATGCTTACTCCAGTCATACGGGGCATACAGCGCATGTCTGAAGTCAAGCCGTCTCAAAGTCACGACCTCAAGTCTGCATGCTCCAACTGCAGCGTGTTGGAGTTATGTCTACCGCTTGGCCTGACCGGTGTGGAAATCGAGCGTCTGGACACACTGATCATGCAACGACTTAAGATCAAAAAAGGCGTAGCTCTCTACCGCGCAGGCGATCCGCTGCGCTCGCTTTATGCCGTCCGAATCGGTTCGTTCAAGACCACCGTGCTTTCGATCGATGGTCGCGAGCAAGTCACGGGATTCCAGATTCCTGGCGAAATGCTCGGTCTGGATGCCATCAGCACTGATCTGCATGCCTGCGACGCGGTTGCCCTAGAGGACAGCGAGGTCTGCCCCATCCATTTTGCTCACCTGGAAAAACTTGCCCGAGAACTGCCTTCATTGCAGCACAACCTGAACAAAATCCTCAGTCGGGAAATCGTTCGCGATCACGACATGCTGATGATGCTGGGCAGCATGAACTCGGATGAACGCCTGGCGGCTTTTTTGCTGAATATGTCGCAACGCTTGAATACGCGGGGTTATTCATCCAGCAGCTTTGTGCTGAAAATGCGTCGGGAGGAAATCGGCTCCTACCTGGGTCTGCGCCTCGAAACCATCTGCCGGGGCATCGCGCACCTGCGTGACCAAGGACTGGTGGAAATAACCGGACGCGATGTCAACATCATGGACCTGGGCGGGCTCAAGCAACTGATCGTGGGCTGCCAGCGTCACCTCAAGTGACGTCTTGAGAAGCTTCATGCGTGCCATGGTCCTGCGTCGTCCTGTCCAGCCGTTACAACTGGAAGAACATCCGATAAAGCCCGGTTCACCGGTTGCCATCTGGACGGGGGTTATGCCGAGTACACCGTAGCCGACGCACGTTTCTGCTTTCTGATTCCTGAGGCGCTTCCGACACCCAGGCCGCTCCGCTGCTGTGTGCCGGGCTGATCGGCTTTTGGGCCCTGCAAATGGCCAAGGGCGCCCACCATCCGGGCCTCTATGGTTCTGGCGCGGTGGCACATTTGGCCATCCAGGTCGCCCGTGGACGCGGACAGAAGGTGTATGCCTTTACCCGTCCAGACGACAGCGAGGGCCAGCTTATGCCCGATCGCTGGGCGCCGAATGGGCCGGGCCTTCGGATCAGCCGCCGCATCTGCTCGATGTCAGCCTGATTTTCGCCCCCGTCGGGGCGCTGGTACCGCTGGCACTGGCCGTCACCGTCAATGTGGCTGCGTAATTTGCGCCGGCATTCACATGAGCGACATTCCAGCCTTTCCCTATCGGCTCTTGTGGGGCGAGCGCAGCGTTCGATCGGTGGCCAACCTGACCCGCGACGATCGCACAGCGTTTTTCGAGGAGTTGCAGCACACACCTGTACACTGCGACGTCACCTGTTTTGCCCTCGACAATACCAATCAGGCGCTGGAGCGGTTGCGGACCGGGCAGTTCAACGGCGCAATCGTGCTCATTCCCTGGCGCGCTACTTGACCGCAAGAATGCTCCCCGGCACCGAGTACAGTGCCCGCTCTGTATTGCTGCCGATCAGCCGGTCGATCCCCACCCGATGCACAGTGCCCATCACTACCACATCGGCCAAATATTCCTCGACGAATCCACTGATCACCGGCACTGGCAGCCCCATGACAAAATGACGTCGTTCAGGCGGCACGTTGTAGCGTTCGGCCAATGTGACGAAATCCTGGTGCAGGGATTGACGCAGCTCCTCGATAAAGTCCACGCCCCAACCACCCCCAGCCAGTGGCGCATCGCTGTTGAAGACAGGCGACAAGTCATAGGCGTATAGCAGGTGTAACGGCGCATCGCATTGCAAGGCAAGGGCGTTGGCGGTCTGGATGATGGTGTCATTCAAGCCGCTGATTTGTGTCGCCGGATCGAACGGGTCCACTGCCGCCACAATCCGGTGGGGCAAGCTGTACCGGACTTGGTTGACCAGGTGCACGGCGACCGGACATTCACGCAACAAGTGACAATCGAGTGGAGTAATGAACACCCGCTTCAGCGCGGGTTCAAGGGCCACATCCTTGATCAGCAGATCGGGCTTCAGATCTTCGACCGTCTTCAAAATGTCCAGCAGCGGATGGGTGGTAAAGACGGCTTTGACCGTCACCTCCAGATCCAGGTCGCTGAGTCGATCGAACTCTTCGGCCTCCCAGCGGCAGTATCGACGCACATAGCGCTGCGGCTCTACATCATCGACTTTTTCCTCCCACAAATGCACCACTGGTGTCGGTTCGACAAAGGCCCGTACATCTAGAACGGCACCAGCTGCCTTGGCCAGCGCGACAGCACGCTGCACGGCGGGGGACTGCTGCAGGCTTTGATCGACGATCAGCAGCAACCGTTGATATTGACTCATCACACACCTCCGTTCGACCCCGGACTTCACGCGCCGGCATGCTTCAACACTGCGCTCTGATACCTCGTGCGAGTTGATTTACATCAAACACGCATGAATTGGCGACCCCGGCACCCGTCTCTGATCCAGATCAAATTCCAGTTCACACAGCGGCGTAGAAAGGCACCAAACACAGTTGTTTTTTCCACCCGTCCCCCTTCAAAACCGCACAGGAGGAACACCCCATGCTCACCATCAAAGAACACAATGATCAGGCCGCGGCAGCTTACGCCGCGGTCGACGGTCAATACTGGATCGAAGCGCTCAGGGACGGCCGACACGTGCTGATTCGGCCACTGACGGAAAAGGATCGTGACCATGAATATGCCTTCATCAAACGGCTGTCTCCCGAATCCCGGCACATGCGTTTTCTCGCGCAGATCAAAGAGCCCAGCGTTGCGATGCTCAACCAGTTGATGGACACCGACAATAAACAGCGCGTGGCCTACGTCGCCTTGGTCCATGACAACGGTCAACTGGTCGAGATCGGCATCAGCCGCTACGCGGACACCGGGGAACATGAATGTGAATGCGCCGTCACCGTCGCCGATGAATGGACGCACTTGGGCCTGGGCACATTGCTGATGGAGCATCTGATCACGGCCGCTCGCCGGAACGGTTATCACCAGATGTATTCGGTGGACGCTGCCAGCAATGCCCCCATGCGCGACCTGGCTAAGGCACTGCGCTTCGAGATGCACACTGATCCTGATGACCTCCATCAGGTCATCCATCGTCTTTACCTCTAAAAAATCGCCCTGCGATGTTCCGGCCAACGGTCCATTGCGGGGCGATCCAGTCCTCAGGACTGCAGCATTCGTTCCGGCTTGATCGACAGCACACTGCACGGTGCCCTATGCAAGAGTTGCTCGGCCGTGGTGCCTAAAAGTTTGCTCAGGCCCTTGTGTTGCACCGAGCCCATGACAATGACATCGGTGCCGTGGTCGGCGGTGAATGCACAAATACTCGACACAGGTGCACCCTCGATGAAGTGACGACATTCCGGAGGTACGCCGTGGCGTTCAGCGATGGCCGCAAACGCCTCATGCTGAGCTGCTCCTAACCTTTCATATATCCCGGTGGCCAGCGGTAATGCGCCGAAGCCCATGTCCTGGACGTATACAGCCGTCCAGTCGTACACATGCAGCAGTTCAAGACGGGCATCACAGACCGCAGCCAGTTTCGCCGCAGCGTCGATAATCTGGTCGTTAAACACACGGTCCTGATCTTCATCGCGCAACACATCAATAATGGCCAGTACATTACGTGGCCGGGGATTTAGAGGCGTGGTCACCAGATGCACCGGTACCGGACAATCACGCAGCAGCTGCCAATCCAACGGTGTGAAAAACACGCGCTTCAGCACCGATTCTTCCTGGGCGTCCTTAATAATCAGCGTCAGCGGCATCTCGTGGATAAAGTGCAGGATCTCCGCATAGGGATCCTGCACCCACACCACCTCGCTGGAGACCTCGACACCATGTTTGCTCATCAAAGCTGTTTGATCGGCGAGCCATTGCCGATGGGTTTGCAGATAGCCGTCCCGGGCTAAGCGCAATTGTTCCGGGGCGAACATCCCAGCAACCGCCAAGGCCTCTGAATAGTCGAACGCCACGATGTGCAACGGCAAATGCATCGCCAGCGCCAACGCCGCAGCCCGGTCGAATGCCGGGGTACGACTCATGGCTGAAGGGGCGATCAAGAGTAAACGATGAGTCTGCGACATGGGGCACCTCGGCACGCGGCCATTTCAATCCAGTAGTAGAGCCATAGATTGATTGCTACCTGTTTTGACCACTTGATTTTTGTCAGGTAGGCGCGCGATGTTCCTCAGGACACCACCATGCCCGCCCACATAGCCAGTGTCAGCAACACCTGGCCCGGAATCACGTAGGCGGCGAACCGTCGCCCACCACTGACCCACGCCACCACGCATTTACTGATGGAGTTGCTGCTGATCACAATCAGCACAGGGCCGACAATGGCATCGAACGGCAACTGACCGGACTTGGCCAATGTAGCAATCGACGCCGTCGACGCATGCGCATCGGCAAAACCGGTAAACGTGGCCGTGAGCATTACCCCCACCAGGCCGAAATAGCTGAGCATCATGGACGAGACAAAGGTGATGCCGGTCATGGTCAACGTGACGATCAGGGCCAGTTTGAGGTTGAACGCGCCACCGACCTTGATCGGTTGGTTGGCGCTGGTCGCCGGCTTGGGGAACATTAGACACAAGCCATATAATGCTGCCGCAACAGCGCCGCCTATCAGAGGCCCCCACATGTGACGCAACAAACCGGGGTCGACGGCCCCCAGGATCAGGCCGACCTGAGTGACGGTGGCCATATTGGACAGTATCGCGGCCGCGCTCAGAACTTTCATGTTGTCGGGTTGCCGGCCGACGAGGTGTCCCATGGCGGCGATCGTCACGGTGCTGGAGGCAAACCCGGAGGCAATGGCGCTGATTGCGTAACCGTAACGGGTGCCCAGGGTACGAACAGCAATATGCCCAATCGCCCCCACTGCCATCAGCAACACAGTCAGCATGCAAATGGTACGCAAATTGATGGCCGTGTAGGGGCCGATAAAACGGTCCGGCGCCAAGGGCAGCACGACCAGCGCAGCGGTCAGCAGGATCAGGCCGTCACCCAGCTCGGCATCGGTCAATTGACTGCGGGCGAAATAGTGCAGCTTCTGTCGATAGGCCAGCAGCCCCGCAATCGCCACGCCGATGGCAATCGCCAGCGTAGGCCTTGAGCCACACAGCCCACCCAGTACCAAGACACTGAGCAACGCGACTTCACTGGTCACACCGGGGTCATCGCCCAAGCTCCGCCAGTACGCTACGGTGACCAGCACTCCCAGGATGATCGCGACGATGCTTATCAGCAGGTTGCCACCGAGCTGCATCGCCACATAACCCAACAATGCCGTGATCGCGTACGTGCGCAAACCGGCACAAGCACGGGTCTCCTCCTGTCCCTTGTGCCGTTCGCGTTCAAGGCCGATGAGCATGCCAATCCCCAGCGCAGCAGCTGCACCCGCCATCCCGAAAGTTTCGTTCATTGGGTTCTCATCGACATGAGTCCCGCCCCTCGCTGGCGCACATCGTTACTCCAAGAGGTCGGCACGAGCCTGTTCGGCGTTCGGATAGGCAGTTCGATGGTCAGGCATCAGTCTGGTAAAGGCTGCTGAGCCTAGGGGGATCGGCCAGGCATGCGGCGCTTCGATTCGTGCCTTGAGTTGGCCAACGAAAGCCTGTGCTTCGCTTAGGTTATTGAAGTTCACTTCCAGGGCATCCATGCGCACGACCCAGCAATGGCTTGTCGGTTTCTCCGTGATATCAATGATCATAGATACCTCCGTTCGACGTCGAGATACGCCCCTCACACCCTCACGGCGTAATCGCGACCTTCATCACACCATCCCGTTGGTGAGCAAACAACTCATAAGCCGCCTCGATATCATCGAGTTTGAAACGGTGAGTCACCAGCGGCGACAGGTCCACGCCACCGCTCTGCACTACCGCCATCAAGCGGCGCATACGCTCCTTGCCGCCAGGGCACAGGGTGGTGACGATGCTGTAGTCGCCCAAACCTGCGGCAAAGGCATCGAGGGGAATTCGCAGATCGCTGGAGTAAACACCGAGGCTGGATAGTCGACCACCCGGACGCAATACCCGCAGCGCGGATTCGAACGTCCCCTGTGTCCCCAGTGCTTCGATGGACACATCGACACCCCGACCATCGGTCAGGGCCATGATCTGCTCGACCACGTTACCGTCCTTGAAGTTGACGACATGAGTCGCACCCAACCGTCGCGCGACGTCCATCCGCTCAGCCACGGCATCGACGCCAATGATCGTCGTCGCGCCTTTAAGTCGTGCACCCGCCACCGCACAGAGGCCTATTGGCCCAAGGGCAAACACGGCAACCGTATCGCCGATGGTCACTTCGCCCCGCTCAGCCCCGGAAAACCCGGTGGACATGATGTCTGGGCACATCAACACCTGCTCGTCACCGAGCCCGTCGGAAATCGGGCACAAATTGGCAATGGCGTCCGGTACCAGCACGTACTCGGCCTGGCAGCCGTCGATAATGTTGCCAAACTTCCAACCCCCAATGGCACGGAAACCATGGCGGGTATCGGGTCCATCCTGTGACGCGCAACCACACAGGCAGGCATAACTTTGTCCGCTGGGCGTGATGGCACCGGCAATCACCCGCTGCCCTTCGACAAAACCGCGCACCTGCGAACCGAGACGTTCAATGATGCCTACCGGCTCGTGGCCCACGGTCAGGCCCTTGGCCACTGGATATTCACCGCGCAAGATGTGTACGTCGGTGCCGCAAATGGTCGTGGTGGTGATACGGATCAACGCATCCTGCGGCCCGACTTCCGGGATGGGTTTGTCTTCCAGCACGATCCGATTCCGTTCAACGAAAACAGCCGCTTTCATGGTTGCCATGGCGATCCCTCCTTTGCCGTACGTAAGTCAAAGTGCAGCACGAGCCCAAAGACTGCGCCGGGGTGACGGACGAAAGATTGATAATGGTCAACAATTTCGTCACTGGACGAGACCTGGGTAACCGCACGTCGGACCACATCGTCCTTCCCCATTCCATTTGACAAATATCAACCTTCCGCCCCCGGTCGAAAGCAGGATAAGTGCAAGGCTTCATTGCCAATACCGCAGCCATTGCAGCAAGCCATTGCGCGATTACCTACCGGAGACCTGTCATGTCCGATCAATCACGTTTCATGCTGATCGTCTCGCCGTTAATGGAAAACAGCCCTGCCTTCGACCGGGCTGCCGCACTGGCCAAGGCCTCGGACTCGGCACTGCACATCGTGGCGTTCGATTACCTCGAAGGGCTGGCGACAGCTGGTATGGTCAACGAAAAAGCGCTGGAACAGATGCGGCTGGGCTATGTCGAGCGCCATCGTCAATGGCTTGAAGATCAGGCTAGACCGCTGCGCAAAATCGGGGTGCATGTCACCACTGAAGTGGTTTGGGTGGAGAGGCCTTTGCAGGAAATCCTCATTCATCTCAAAGAGCAGGAGATGGCCGTTGTGATCAAGGCGCTGGAACACGAATCCCTGCTGTCACGCCTGATGTTTACCCCATTGGATATCCATCTGCTGCGCGAATGCCCGGTGCCGCTGCATTTTGTCAGTCATGTGCACCACGCATTGCCGCGCAAGATCGTCGCCGCCGTCGACCCTTTTCATAGTGATGACCAATACGAAGGTTTCAACGACAGGATTCTGCGCGAGGCGTCAAAACTGGCCACCACCTGCAACGCCGAGCTCGACGTAATCTACGCCCATGACCTTTCATCCATCAGCGCAGATGAATTCGGTTTCAGTAATGGTTCGGCATTTTTTTCCTCGAACAAAGCCAAGACCCTGTTCGACGCTCAAGCTGACGCGTTCCGCGAGCTTTCGGAGCGCAACGGTATTGCGCCGGAGCGCCAGCACATGATCATGGGCAATCCGGCCAAGGTGCTTTCCAGCCATGCAGAGGCTTATGACACTGATGTCATTGTCATGGGTCGCGTAGGTCACCGCGCCATGGAGCGGTTAGTCGGCAGCACCGTGGAACATCTGCTGTACAAGATGCCATGCAGTGTGTGGGTAGTTTCACCAGAAGTAATTTGAACGATGGACAATCGTCTATCAAAAGAAATACGTGACGGGAGAATGAGAAATGAGCGCTCAACCGACCAAAGTCGTCAACCTGCTACTTGTCTGCCTACTTTCCCTGGTACCCGTAGTCGCAGGAGCCGATACGCTTGAACGGGTGCGGAACAGTCATTCCGTGGTTCTGGGGTATGTGCCTGACTTCGCCCCGTTTAGTACCCAAGCGGGTGACAAGGCCAGCGGATATGCGATTGACCTCTGTCAGGACATCTTCAGCACAATAAAAACCGAGTTGAACCTGCCCTCATTGCAAGTTCGTTATCAGCCAGTTCAATTGGGCGACGAAATCAGCGCCGTCAGTACTGGAAAAGTCGATATTCTCTGCACACCGACGCCAGTAACACTGGAGCGTCGCAAAACAGTCAGCTACTCAATTCCTGTCTACACGGCCGGCCTATCGGCCGTAGTCAACAAAAATGCGCCTAACGCGCTACTCAAGGTCCTGAAAGGAGACGTAGCCAAAACCGGCCCTACCTGGCGCACAGACGTCAATCGCGCACTGGCTAACATGACTTATGCCACGATCGCTGGCGGCGTCACCGAGCAGTGGATCAATCAACAAATGCGAACCTTAGGGGTGGTCGCCACGCTCGTCACTGTTCAAGACACTGCCGCGGGTCTCGAGCGTGTTGCCAATGGCAAGGCAGATGTTTTCTTCGCCGAACGCACGATGCTCAAACATGACCTCGCCGACAAATACACCACCGGGAATCTTGTACTGCTCGATCGCATTTTTGAGTACTCAACGACTTCAATGATGGTCGATCGAGACGATGAAAACTTCCGACTGCTGGTCGATAGCGCGCTAAGCGAAATGTACCGTACTGGTGCGATTGAACAGGCATACGACAAACATTTAGGAGGCGTCAGCGATACATCCCGGATGCTGTTCAAGCTCTATGCCCTACCTTAATGACGGTTGGATGCAAAGATAGAAATCATTAAGGACGGTTTCGACCTAGGAGCATCCGGGTAAAAGCACCATCACCCACCCAGTAGTGATGTAATTGGCCAGCGGTCGAATGCAGACCGATCGATCAATGGCCACTGTAGCCAAGCAATTCGTGCCAGTCATTGCTGAGGTGCTCTCTGGAATGAGGGTGTGATGACTTGGGCGCCACACAAGGTGAGTAGGCCGGACGCTTACCCTACCTTGATTCTTAGGTACTCCTCAAAGTACACGTAAGCTGAGACGCTAGCAGGCCACAACTTTGTTTCGCCCGCTCTGCTTGGCCAGATAAAGCCTTTCATCGGCTAGTTTCAATACCGCATCGCAGGTCGACGCCTCCTCTCGACAGGCCACTCCGATAGAAAGCGTCAGCTTGCCTACCGAAGGCACATCGCTGCTCGCCACGTTATCTCTGATCCGCTCCGCGATGGTTTCCGCGATGGCCATCGATGTCTCTGGCATTATCAGAACGAATTCTTCGCCCCCGGCCCGGCAGGTCAGGTCGCTGGCTCTTGAATTGTTTTTAATGATCTCAGCGATGTGCTTGAGCGCTGAATCTCCCGCATCGTGGCCGAAGGTATCGTTCACGCGCTTGAAGTGATCGATGTCCAGGGAGAGTACGGCGTATGGCTGTTCAGTCTGCGTCAACATCTCTAGGAGCCCTCCCATCGCCCTTCGATTCGCAAGACCGGTCAGGGCGTCGCTCAGTGCTTCATGGCTGAGATGGCCAAGCTTTTGTTGCATGAGTTTTACACCGGTGAGAAGGGCTCGCCGGATAGCGTATGCGTCGCGGTACCAGGCTTGCACGTGCAGCAATTGGGTCTCGGCTTCTGGAGCCGTCAACTGGGTAGCGACGGTCGATAGCTGGCGCAGCGGCCGCGAGATTAGGGCAGTGCCGGCCAGAATCAACCCAAATCCCACAATACCTGCCGGAACCATTCCCATGATGATGAGGCTCATCAGGGGGGCCAGTGGAGCGAGCGCTCGCTCCCGAGGTTGCAGTGCTACTACTGCCCAATGTGCATCCGGTACTTGTGCGTAGCCAGCCAGCAACTGGCCTCCCTTGTCATTCGGAACATCCATCGCCCCGTGCTCGCCCCGCAACGCCGCGTCCACCGTCTTGCTTGGCTCGAGAATTTCGCCGATTCTCTGCAGGTCGGGGTGATACAGCAGGCGCCGATTCCCGTCGGTAACGAATACGAAGGTGCCTTCATGGTGGAAATGACTGCTTATTATCGTATGCAAAGCGCTCTGCTGCATGAGATAGACGGAGCCGCCGATCGCACCGAGAAACTGGCCCGATGCACTGACGATCGGCTGGGAAATGAATATAACCAAATGGCCGGTGGCCGATTTGTAGGCTGAGCTGACTAGGGGGCCGTGCTCTCTGAGGGCCTGCTGCACGCTCGCCGAATCCAATGCGGAACCCTCGGTTTTCAGAGCCTCTGGTGCCGTCTGTAGAACCCTGCCACTCGCATCGGCTATGGTAATCGCATTGAGGTCCGCATCCTGCTGTTGCAAGCGATTTGCCTCGGCTTGGAGTGCTTCTGGCTCATTCCAATGAGCAGCCAGGACGCTCGCGCTGTATTTCATTCGCCCCTGTGCCGATTGAAGAAACGCTCCAATGCTCGAGGCTACCTTGGCGGCATAGGCGCTGTTGGACTCGAGCGTCAAATGAATCAGCGCTTCGCGCTGGACCCGGTAGGCAACAATAAGGCTGTTGCTGAGAGTGGCAAGCACTGACAGCAGGACAAAAAAGAGAATAAGTGCGCGCAGATCGAGTGGCAGAGGCCATAAGCGCTTCATTTCATACCCTGAGGAGGACACGGGAGTCTCCTTCTACAGGTTAGTTCGAGTTACGCGTGGATGGCTTGGCTGCAGCTACAGGATTTTCATTTTTTCAAAAAGTTGATCATCGCGGTCCATCTGAAGCAGTACGTCTGCTGCGGGTCGGTTTCAGCCGGACGTGGAAGACTGAAATCGGCCAAAACAGCCATTTAACTTTTTCCGCCTGCTAAATCGTCCCCGGGTTTCCTATCTGCCTTGTTCTGCCGTGTGCCTCCCTGTGGCAAAACGTTAGCTTAGGTCTTCAATCCCACTAGTTGGCATCCGGACGAATGTCCCCCCCCACAAGTGGGCGTGTGGGGGGAGTTTCATCTTTTTTGGGGGTAGATTCAGGGACAGTTTCCGTCTGAAAGACATAGCCTATAACGCAGCATTGCAGGCCAAAGGCGCATCCAAATGCCCTTCACTCAAATGGCTTGATTATTGCCTTACAGCTCATACGAGCTCATGACTTTCACAGCTCCCAATTTACCAGGCACCAGTATAAAAACAACGGTTATGGGAGGTTAGTGTCATGTGGAATCACCCTCTGATGCTCTCGATTATCTACCTGACTATCACCCTCAGCATTGGTTGGTTCTTTACCGTTGCTATCCTGGATTTTCTTTGATCCGATTGGTGACGGTCGGTCCGCATTTGCTGCCCTTCGCGACAGGCAACAATCGGCCAGAGGCGGACATGTTCTTGTCAACTACGCCCTGCACACTGGCTCTAATTTACTCTGCATCGTTCTGGTGTGAAGCAAAGCTGCTGTCGATTCACGACTCGCCGTCAACAAGCCTCACTCTGTGGCAGTCAGACGGTCCAAGTTTCTGACCACTTGATGAGCGAACATCAATCGGCATCAGAGGCTGGCCGGACTCGTTGTCCATCAGCACAGAACGCGTCTCCTGCGGCTTGAACAGGAAACGTTCGCCCCACTGCCGCATGCTGACCACCACCGGAAAGATCTCCCGTCCTTTTTCCGTAAGGACGTACTCCTTGTAGGCACTGCCATCTGACGCCGGTCGAAGGTCGAAAACCCCGACCTCAACCAGCGTCTTCAGTCGCGATGCCAGAATATTTTTGGCCACGCCCAAGCTCTTTTGAAAATCGCTGAACCGGCGAATGTCGTCAAAAGCGTCGCGGATGATCATGAGCGACCAACGATCCCCGATGGCCTCCAGTGCTCTTGCTACCGGGCATTCGCTGCTGTGTGGTGAGGTGTCTTCGACCATCTTTTTGACCTTGCGGAATGTGGAGTTGCCAAGTCTGTCCACCAGCCCGGCGCAATGTGGTTGCAATTTAAAACCTGATGCAGCAACAATTGAATCTAGTTTTTAATTGAAACCAGTTTAACGCCATGGAGCTGTACATGACAGCAGATGCCGACTCAGCCACCAAACGGTTCTCCAGACAACCTTCGCGATTGCTGCTTTCGGATACCGGAGAAAGCAGCAGGAATGACCGTTCTCCAGGGCTTTCCCCGTCGCTCACGTTATTGTTTTCTGTCGCCTGCGCGCTGGCAGTAGCCAACGTTTACTTCGCACAACCGTTACTCGATTCAATGGCTCAGAGCCTGGGTGTGGCCGCATCAATGATAGGCGTTGTCGTGACTGCTACTCAGGTTGGTTACGCGTTGGGATTGCTGTTCATCGTCCCACTGGGCGATTTGGTAAACCGTAAGCGGCTGATTCTGACTCAGGTACTGCTGTCTGCGGTTGCACTCGCGGCGGTCGGCGCAGCCCAGCAATGGCTGGCCCTGTTGGGCGCCATGATTGTGATGGGCTTACTGGCAGTGGTCGTTCAAGTACTTGTGGCATACGCCGCCGTGTTGGCAACGCCATCACAACGCGGGCAAGCAGTGGGGACGGTAACAAGTGGCATTGTCCTGGGCATTCTTCTGGCGCGGTTTACCTCTGGCCTGATTGCGGACATCGCGGGCTGGCGCGCCGTTTATTTCGTATCCTCAGGATTGATGTTGACCATCGCGGCGGTGCTGTGGAAAGTGGTTCCTGTCACGGCGCCGCCAAGGCACCAGGACGCCTACCTGGCGCTCATGAGTTCGGTCTTCAAACTGTTCATCACCGAACGCACTTTACGCGCCAGGGGCCTTCTGGCCTTACTGATCTTTGCCGCTTTTTCCGTGCTGTGGACATCCATGGTGCTGCCGTTGAGCGCCCCGCCGCTGTCGCTTTCACACACTGCCATCGGCATGTTTGGATTGGCCGGCGTCGCCGGTGCCCTCGCTGCCAGTAGAGCCGGTCGCTGGGCCGATCAAGGCCTGGGGCAACGTGTTACCGGCATTTCGCTGGGGCTCCTGACGCTGTCCTGGTTGCCCATCACGTTTGCCGAGACGTCCCTGATCGCGCTGGTCTGTGGCGTAGTCCTGCTCGACTTCGCGGTGCAAGCAGTACATGTCACCAACCAGAGCCTCATTTTTGCTGCACGACCCGACGCCCAAAGTCGCATGGTCGGCGCATACATGTGCTTCTACTCGGTCGGTAGCGCGCTGGGAGCCGCAGCCGCGACCCAGGTTTATGCACTATGGGGCTGGATTGCAGTAAGCCTGCTGGGCGCCTTGATCAGCGCTACCGCCTTGGTTCTGTGGTTTCTCACGTTTCATTTTTCAACGATCAATCAAGGAAGATCAGCATGAAAGCCTCGGTTCAGTCATGATTTTCAATGAGACCCTGTCACTGAACAAAATCCTTGCAGTCGTTCTCATCGTGTCGGGCCTTGGCGTCGGGTTATATGGACAGCGCGTCCTCAGTGCGTTGCTCTAGCGATCTGACCGATACCCATCGTGATGAAACAGCACGAGCTGCAGACCTTCTGAAAATAGATCAGAGGTGTAAACCTTGTTCAGGACGAGACACCACCTATTGGAAAATAAATCCGCTCCCTTTTTGACCATTTGAATTCGGCAGCGGACATTGCTAGCGCTGCCGAACGGGCGTCCGGATCACATACACGCCAACAAGAATTGCGCTCATCGCCATCAGATCCATGGCTCGCAGCCCCTCCCCGACAAGTATGCCGATCAGCAGCGCCACCACCGGTGGCAGGTACGTCACTGTCGAGGCTTGCCGGACGGGCCGCTACCGACCTGGAGCAGTCGGCGACCGGAATAAAGGCAAATTAGTGGCTATGCTTGATCTGCTATCGAAACTGATCAGGCAGCCCGGCAGGCTGCGCGGAAATGACCCGCAACCGGCCCTATGTCACCCGACCATTGTGCGTGAAGCATCCGGTTCAGGGGCGCAAATCCGCAACGACACTCGGGAAGACGAGGCTGAGGAAATTGAAAGGAACAGGACATCTGGCAAAAGTGATTGCCGACGTTCAGTTCTACAATGGAGAGCGAGGAGAATCGTTACCTGAAACGATGATGTCAAACACAACAAAGGTAGCTATTGCTGGTCTCGGGAGCTTCGCTCACGAAAACCGGCGTGAATCCGGAACATGGAAAAAATCTGGCTGATGCTACGTGCGGTGTGTTCTCAGGTTCAGGTGTCGGCGCAAAAGGTTAACGGGTTTCCGAATACCGCTTCTATTGGTCAATTTAGAAGGATTATGTTTGGAGATTGTGAAATGGATTTTTTCAGGAATAAAAGCGCCGAAAAGCAAGCCATTCCCACCCGTTCAAACAAACCGCGCTCGACCAAATGGCACCGCATGTACTTTTTTCTTGCGGGATTCGACGTGCTGGTTGTTGTGCTGAGCGTGCTATTGAATCACCTGATCGTCGATACCTATCACCGCTCCATCAAGGCCAACCAGTCGTGGGTCCGACAGCTGTCGAGCTATTCAACGCTGGGCAGCCTGGCTTCCACAGTCAATGCGCCGGGCAATAATGTGTTCGATACACACAATGTTGAAGCCGAATCGCGGAATATGTATGAAGCCTTGCGCGTCTTCAACGAGCATTTGGCAATGGCCAAAAAACAGTTGGAAGTACGGATCGCCCATGAGGCTGAACACAGTGCAGATATACAAGCCTTTACCCTTGCATTGAAGGATGAGGTGGGTGCAGTTGATGCCGCGATGGTCGAAATGGTGAACGAGGCCTTGCTGATCTTTTCCTACTTCAGGGAGGGGCAGTCGGATAGTGCTGGCAAGCGCATGGCAACGATGGACAGGAAGTTTGCCCTGGTGCTCGCCTCACTCAGTACCGTGCGCGATCGCGTGGGCCTGATTCAAAGCAGGCTCCTGGAGGAGGAGCTTGAGTCGGTCGAAGAACTGCGCCGGGTCGAATACGCGATCATGCTGTTCGTGCTACTGATGGTCAGTGCGGCCATGATCTACGGGGGCAAGATCAGGCGCGAAATGGAGTCGCAAGCAGCCGAAAAGGAAGGTTATCTGGCAGTGCTGCGCGAAAGCGAGAAGCAGGCCCGCCAGCAGGCATCGCTGCTGGACAAGGCCCAGGACGCCATTGTCGTTCACGGGATGGATAACCGCATCCTGTACTGGAACAAAAGTGCCGAGCGTCTCTACGGCCTGACAAAGGAAGAGGCACTCGGCAAATCGGCACAGGAGTTGATCTACCAGGGTAGCGCCGCTTTCAATGCGGCCACCAACAGCCTGATAGAAACGGGTGACTGGGCGGACGAAGTTACACTTCGACGCCGGGATGGCCGCACCATCACGCTCGAAAGTCATCGAACCCTGGTGCGAGACGATGATGGCCAGCCGCAATCCGTTCTGTCGATCAATACGGACATCACCCACCGCAAGACCGCTGAGCAAGAGGTCCAGCGTTTGGCCTTCTACGATCAGCTGACCGGGCTGGCCAACAGGCGGCTCATGCTGGACCGGTTGCAGCATCTGCTGGCGGGCAGCTCCCGTAGCCTGAATACGAGCGCGATAATTCTCATTGACCTGGATAACTTCAAGGCACTGAACGACACGCTGGGGCATGACAGGGGCGACATGTTGCTGCAGCAAGTTGCTCTGCGCCTTTGCGGCTGCATACGCGAAAGCGACACCGTGGCTCGCCTGGGTGGAGACGAATTCGTCGTCCTGCTGGATGGCCTTAACGAGAATCCTCCAGAAGCAGCTATCCAGGCCAAGGCTATTGGCGAAAAGATTCTCGACTCGCTGAACATTTCCTACCAGCTGGATGGATATGAGCACCACAGCACCCCCAGCCTCGGCATTGCGCTGTTCCAGGGTCAGCTGAACACAGTGGACGATATTATGAAGCGTGCCGACCTGGCGATGTATCGCGCCAAGGCGGCGGGCCGCAATACCATGCGCTTCTTCGATCCGCAAATGCAGGCGGTTGCCACGGCACGCGCCAGGCTGGAAGTTGACTTGCGCCAAGGCTTGCACGACCACGAATTCCTTCTTCATTACCAGCCGCAGGTAGATAGTGAGGGCCGTATCATTGGCGCAGAGGCACTGATGAGATGGCAGAATCCTGAGCGCGGAGTCGTGTTTCCAAGCGAGTTCATTCCATTGGCAGAGGACACCGGGTTGATTCTGCCGTTAGGTCGTTGGGCGCTGGAGGCAGCCTGCACTCAGCTGGTTGCCTGGGCAAAGCACTCGGAAACCGCCCGACTGGGTATGGCTGTGAATGTCAGCGCCCGCCAGTTTCACCATCCGGACTTCGTCGAGGAGGTACTGCAAGTACTGAGATACACGGGGGCCGATCCGAAGAAATTGAAACTGGAACTGACCGAAGGCCTGTTGATAGAGGATGTGGAAAGTACTGTCGCCAAAATGATCGAGTTGAAACAGATCGGCATAGGCCTTTCGCTGGATGATTTCGGAACCGGCTACTCGTCACTGTCATACCTCAAAAGCCTTCCGCTGGATCAACTCAAGATCGACCAGTCCTTCATCAGAGACGTGCTGGTTGATCCCAACGACGCCGCCATCGCCTGCGCGATTGTGAGCCTGAGCAAGATATTGGGGCTTTCGGTGATCGCAGAAGGTGTGGAGACAGAAGCTCAGCGCACTTTTCTGGTCAAGCATGGCTGCCAGACCTACCAGGGCTTCCTGTTTTCCCCACCACTGCCAGCCGAACAATTTGAGGAGTATGTTCACGAAAGATTAATGGCGAGCACTGATTTCCCACGGACCTAGACTGGATCGCCATCACTTCGAGGCGCCTGGGAACGTCCGCTTTCGGCTGTGGATTCACAGCCCTGGCAACCTGCCGCACCCGCGAAGAACCCCTGCTCCTGAGCGATGAACTTCACTCTCCCAACCCTTCCCCAACGATGTCGAAAAAGGTCGTCAGGATTCGCCGCGAGCTCTGTGCCCGCAGGCACACCAGGGTCTCGGTGAAGCAGCGCTGGCAGTCGCTGATCGGCAATCCTCGAAGCCGGGAATCAGAGCCCAGCTCGGCTGCCGAGACCACACCGACGCCCATGCCGATCGCCACGGCTTCGCGCGCGGCCTCACGCCCCTCCACCACGATCGCCTTGCGGATGCGCAAACCTGCCGCCGCCATCTCCTCTTCCAGGGACAGCCGTGTGACAGAACCTTGTTCACGCAAGACCAGCGGCGTATTGTCCAGGTCAGCGAGGGAAATGGAGGTGCGTTGCGCCCATGGATGGTCATGGGCGACGAAGGCGAGCATCGGATCACTGCGCAGGCGCAGCGTCAGCAAGCGCTCGTCCTCGATGTGCCGTCCCAACAGGGCAATGTCTGCCTGGTGTCCGAACAACCGCTGCAGGACCTCATCGGTGTTGGCCGTTTCAATCTTCACGTCGACGCCGGGGTAACGGCTGCAGAAACGGGCGACATAGGGCAATACATGCACCGGCGCATCCACGGCGAGGTTCAGGGTCCCGGTCGACAGGGTGCGGTAGTCCATGAGCATGTCATGGGCATCGACGCTGATATCGAACAGCCGCTGGGTCAAGCCGAACAATTGCTCGCCCACCTCAGTCAGGCGCACCAGCCGCTTGTCGCGATAGAACACCATCACGCCGTAGTAATCCTCGAGCTTGCGCACCTGGTCGGACACCGCTGGCTGGGACAGGCAGAGCTGCTCGGCCGCCCGGGTGAAGCTGCCATTCATGGCCACGGCGTGGAACGCCTTGAGTTGCGTATGGGAAATCGCCATTGGAGACCTTCCTATAGTTTCAGCTTATTCATGCATTCGTTAAATCGATTTTATTTATGAAAGATGAACTGCAAGCATGGTTTTCGCAAGTCGTCTGACCGCTGCCTGAGCAGCGGCACCGCTGGCATTGACCTTGGAGTGCGCTATGGAAATTGAACGTTTCGCCGCGATTAAACGCCGTTCGGACATGGTCCGGTACGACAACCACCTCTACATCGGGGGCCAGGTAGCCACGGACCTCAGTGGCGATATCGAGGCGCAGACCCGTGAGGTGCTCGCGGGTATCGAGCAGTTGTTGCTCAGTGCCGGCAGCGACCGCACGCGGGTGCTGTCGGTGCGCATCCTGCTCGCCGACCGTGAGGACTACGAAGGGCTGAACAGGGTCTGGGATGAATTTTTTCCTGCAGGCCATGCCCCCACCCGTGCCTGCACGCTGGCGCAATTGATCGACCCCGCCTGGCGCGTGGAAATGATCGTGGTCGCCGCGTGCGCTTGATGATGTCCAGTCCTTTACCTCGAACCCATCAATGGAAATGCCCCCCATGCGACCCTACTGGCTCGATCAGGCCCTGAAAGACCAACCCGACACACCCTGCCCTCGGCTGCAGCAGGACACCCGCGCCGACGTCTGCATTGTCGGTGGCGGTTACACCGGCTTGTGGACCGCGATCATGATCAAGGAACAGAACCCCGAACTGGACGTGGTCATCGTCGAAGCCGACATCTGCGGTGCCGGTGCCAGCGGACGCAACGGCGGTTGCGCGCTGTCCTGGTCGGCCAAGTACTTCACCCTGGAGCGCTTGTTCGGCGTCGAAGAGGCGGTACGCCTGGTCAAGGAATCGGAGCAGAGCATTTACGCCATCGGCCACTTTTGCGAAAAGTACGCGGTGGATGCCGATTACCGTCTCGATGGCACGCTCTACACCGCGACCAACCGCGCCCAGGTGGGTTCGACCGACGGGGTGATCGCGGCGCTGGAGCGCAATGGCATCAACTCGTTTTCCAGATACGCGCAGGAGGACGTGCAGCGTATGGCGGGTTCAACCCGGCACATCGAAGGCTGGTTTTCGCCGGCGGCCGCCAGTGTGCAACCGGGCAAGCTGGTCCGCGGCCTGCGCCGGGTCGCGCTGGAACTGGGCGTGCGAATCTACGAAGGTTCACCGATGACCGGCCTGGAACAAGGGCTGCCGGCCACCGTCGCCACGCCGGGCGGGCAAGTCGTCGCCGAGCGCGTGGTGCTCGCGATGAACGCCTGGATGGCGCGGGCCTTTCCAGAGTTCGAGCGTACAGTGGCCATTGTCTCCAGCGACATGATCATCACCGAACCGCGACCTGATCTGCTCAAGCGCATCGGCCTGACCAGCGGGGTCACCGTACTCGACTCGCGAATCTTCGTGCACTACTACCACAACACCCCGGACGGCCGGATCATGCTCGGCAAAGGAGGCAATACCTTCGCCTACGGCGGGCGCATCCTGCCGGTGTTCGACCAGCCCTCCCCCTATGAAGGCTTGTTGCGTAACACCCTGGGGGAGTTCTTCCCGGAGTTTGCCGATGTCGGCATCGCCGCCACCTGGAATGGCCCGTCCGATCGCTCGGTCACCGGGTTGCCGTTCTTCGGTCGTATGGGCGCGAGGGGCAATATCTACTATGGCTTCGGCTATTCCGGCAGCGGCGTCGGTCCTTGTCATATGGGCGGGCAAATCCTCTCGTCGCTGGTGCTGGGACTGGACAATCCCTGGACGCGCTCACCGCTGCTGCAAGGCCCGCTCGGCCACTTTCCTCCAGAGCCGATTCGCTACCTGGGTTCACTGATGGTGCGCAACGCCGTTCGCCGCAAGGAACGAGCCGAAGATCACAATCGACGCCCGAGTCGACTCGACGTGCGCCTGGCAAAATTCGCCGCGGCAGCCGGCAAGGCGGACAAGGGCTAACCGCTTCGTCTTGCCGGCGAATTTTTTTCGCTGGCCGACAGAAAACCTGCCCGGCGCCGACCGGGCAGGTTTTTTTAAAAGCCCATGATTTACGCACGAACCAGATCGTTCGTAATCGGCTGCCACGTGTCATTTCAGCCACCCCGCCCCCTCCGGTCCAATCTGCAAACCCTCTCGTGACGGAAGAGGCGCGGAACGTCATTCAGCCAAAAAATTAACCTTCAACTTCAAATACTTAACCTCAACACCTGGCGCTGTGCGATGACATCGGCGCGAGGGGTGCGTACTCACTCGCCCACGGAAAAATCTGCCGGTTCATGCTGGCCGGTATGCAATGCAGGACCTGTCATTTCAAAAGAAACCGGGAGGGTCATCGCCTGGACACATATAAGCTCAGCTTGTTTATGACATGTGATAAATCGATTTCATTTATTTTTCAGCGAATGTTTTTATCGCTCCGTGCATCACTCCCCACAAAAACAAAACCGCCGGAGAAGATCATGACCAAAGCCGAGTTTCCGACTCCCCTGCCGCTGGCCACACCAGCCCTGGGCGAACCCTACCTGCTGACCCCGGGGCCGTTGACCACCTCGAAAGCCACCAAGGAAGCCATGCTCCGCGACTGGGGTTCATGGGACGCAGCCTTCAACCGCGTCACCGCCGAGGTTCGCCAGCACCTGTTGCACATGGCTGGTGTGCAGGACGACAGTTTTGCCTGTGTACCGTTGCAAGGCAGCGGCAGCTACTCAGTGGAGGCAGCGCTGGCCACTGCCATCCCCCGTGACGGCAAAGCCCTGGTGCTGATGAACGGCGCCTACGGCCAGCGAGCCACCAAGACCCTGGAATACCTCGATCGCGCCTACATCACGCTGGACAAAGGTGACTACCTGCCGCCGCAGCCGGATGAGGTGGACGCACTGCTCAAGGCCAATCCGGATGTGACCCACGTCTTCCTGGTCCATTGCGAAACCAGCTCCGGCATCCTCAACCCGCTGCGCGCGATCGCCGATGTGGTCAAGGCCCACGGCAAGTCCCTGATCATCGACGCCATGAGCACCTTCGGCGCCGTGCCGGTGACCATCGATGACATCGCCTTCGACGTGCTGGTGTCCTCGGCCAACAAGTGCATCGAAGGCATCCCCGGCTTTGGCTTCGTGATCATCCGCCGCTCGGTCCTGGAAGCGGCCAAGGGGCGCGCCAATTCGTTGTCCCTCGACCTCTACGAGCAGTGGGTCTACATGGAACGCACCGGCCAATGGCGTTTCACTCCGCCGACTCACAGCGTGGTGGCCTTTCACAAAGCCCTCGAACAGCACGCGAACGAAGGCGGCGTGCAGGGCCGGCTGGCGCGCTATACGCGCAACCGCGACGTTTTGGTCAGCGGCATGCGCGAGCTGGGATTCCGCACCTTGCTGGAAGACTGCTGGCTGTCGCCGATCATCACCACGTTCTTTTGCCCCGAGCATCCGGATTTCCAGTTCATGCGTTTCTACGATGAGCTCAAGACCCGTCAATTCATCATCTACCCGGGCAAGTTGACCCAGGCCGAAAGCTTCCGCATCGGCTGCATCGGACAGATCGACGAATACGTCGTCCATCAACTGCTGCGCGCCATCGCCGACAGCCTCGTTGCCATGGGTGTGGACATGCGCAAAACGCCGACCTGATCGCCCCCTTTCAAGGTCCCCGTCAATTCGAGCACAGGTGCAATGGGTAGCACCTCTGGACAGGGATCTTTTTTTAATCATGGACTCGCTGACACATCGCCCGGCTGCGCCGGACACCCGTCAGTGATCGCGACACGTTGATATTTCAAGCCTGAAGCCGTTCTCACTGCCATCTGATCGATGTCGTGGGTCTGGACGGGCTTGTGCACCGAAAACAAAAACAAAAACCAACCAAATTTGCGCTGTCTGGCACCTCACACGGGATCAGAACACCATGAACAAACACACCGCAAACCCACTCGCAACCGGCTGGAAATCCCTCCAGCGTTGGCGCGTGCAGATCTTCCTGATCACCTGGGTGGCCTATGCCGCCTTCTACTTCACCCGAAAAGCGTTTTCGGTGGCCAAGCTGGGTATTGGCGAAGACCCGAGCTTCATGCTCGAAAAGTCCATGATGGCCAACCTCGATGCGCTCTACCTGACCGCTTATGCCGTGGGCCAGTTTCTGTGGGGCAACTTTTCCGACCGCTTCGGCCCGAGGGTCGTGGTGCTCAGCGGCCTTGTCATCTCGGCCGTGGCCGCGCTGGCCATGGGAACCTACGCCACCTTGCCGATTTTCGTCTCCTGCATGCTGATTCAGGGGCTTGCCCAGTCCACCGGCTGGTCAGGCCTGTGCAAGAACGTCGGCAGTTTCTTCAGTACCGGAGAGCGTGGCCGCGTACTGGGTTACTGGAGCACCAGCTATGCCTTTGGCGGCCTGGTGGCAACGCCCTTTGCCGGCTGGTGGGCCTACAACTCGTTCCATGACTGGCGCATCGCGTTCATCAGCAGCGCTGTCGTGGTCCTGGTGGTGGCGGCGTTGTTCTTCGTGCTGCAACGAAACCGGCCGGAAGACGTGGGCCTGCCAGCGGTCGAGATCGAACTCGAACCGGTCGGCAACGTCGTCGTGCCACGTGAAAGCATGTGGGCCGGCTTGCGCACCGTGATCAAGAATCGAACCGTGCTGGTGCTCGGCCTGGCCTATTTCATGCTCAAGCCTGCGCGCTACGCCATCCTCCTGTGGGGGCCGGTGATCATCTACGACCGGATGCCCGAGATCGGCAAGGTTGCCTCCTCCATCGTTCCCACCTCGTTTGAACTGGCAGGCCTGATCGGCCCGATCCTCATCGGTATTGCATCGGACAAGTACTTCGGAGCGCGTCGCATACCGGTCTGCGTCCTGAGCCTGGTAGTGCTCACCATTTGCCTGGGCTTGTTCGTGCCGGCCATGCAGAGCGGCAGCCTTTATATGGTGGTCGGCTTGCTGTTCATGATGGGCCTGACGCTCTACGGGCCGGACTCGATGATCAGCGGTTCGGCGGCCATTGACTTCGGCAGCAAGGACGGCGCGGCCTCTGCCGCAGGCTTCGTCAACGGCTGTGGTTCGGTGGGGGCGGTCCTCGGCGGCCTGCTGCCGGGCTACTTCGACACCATCACCGTGTTCCTGGTGTTCACCGGCACGGCGCTGCTGGCCAGCCTGATGCTGGTGCCATTCTGGAACAGCCGTCCGAAAACAGTGGAAGCCATTTCGCTTGAGTCGACCGCGGTGCAACCGGCCATTGCCGGCACCGCTTCCTGAACCCGAACGTCCAACTACCCCTCACTGGAGCAATCACCATGCACTACCAACAACCGACTCAACTGCAAGCCGTGGTCCTGGACTGGGCGGGCACCGTCGTCGACTTCGGTTCTTTCGCACCGACGCAAATCTTCGTCGAAGCCTTTGCCGAGTTCGGCGTTGCCGTCTCCCTGGCGGAAGCCCGCGGGCCGATGGGCATGGGCAAGTGGGATCACATCCGCACGCTGTGCAACGAGCCACAAATCGCCGATCGCTACCATGCCGTCTTCGGCCGCCTGCCAACGGACGACGACGTCACCGCCCTCTACGAGCGCTTCATGCCGTTGCAGATCGAGAAGATCGCCCTGCACTCGGCATTGATTCCCGGCGCGCTCGATACGATCGACGGCTTGCGCGACAAGGGCCTGAAAATCGGCTCCTGCTCGGGTTATCCGGCAGTGGTCATGGAAAAGGTCGTAGAGCTGGCGCGCAAGAACGGCTACGTCACCGACCATGTGGTTGCCACCGACGAAGTGCCTAACGGTCGTCCACATCCCGCACAGGCGTTGGCCAATGTCATCGCGCTGGGGATCGACGATGTCGCGGCTTGCGTCAAGGTCGACGACACCTGGCCGGGCATCCTCGAAGGCCGCAGCGCGGGCATGTGGACGGTCGCACTGACCTGCTCCGGCAACGCACTGGGCCTGACCTATGAGGAATTCAAGGACTTGTCCCTGGAAGAGCTGGCCCAGGAGCGCACACGCATCATCAAGATGTTCGAAGCCTCTCGCCCGCACTACCTGATCGACACCATCGTGGATTTGCCCGCTGTCATCGAAGACATCAACGCTCGTCTGGCACGTGGCGAAACACCTCAGGGCTCCTGACCTGCAGGGCTTATGCCATTGACAGTGGCCGCCCTGCGGGCGGTCACAACCAAAACCGACAAGAGAACCCGATCATGAACTACGCCCACCCAGGCACTCCCGGTGCCATCGTTTCCTTCAAGTCCCGTTACGGCAACTACATCGGCGGCGAGTTCGTCGCGCCTGTC